>JAMOZS010000032.1 GCA_023667765.1 Roseburia sp.
TCCGTAATTTTAATCGGTTTTTTAACTTGTTCTGACATTTACGAATTCCTCCATTTATATTTTTGATGAATCCCCCGCCCCTTGGGACATTTCCCATTCGATGTCCCGCTGCTTGCGGCAGGGTATTTGACTTTGCCTGTATACACAGCTTAAAATACGCCGAAGATAGCCATAAAGGTACCTGCCGCTACGGCAGTTCCGATTACGCCGGCCACATTAGGTCCCATAGCATGCATCAGCAGGAAATTGGTAGGGTCTGCCTCCGCACCCACCTTCTGGGATACGCGGGCCGCCATAGGCACGGCGGACACGCCTGCGGAACCAATCAACGGATTCACCTTACCGCCGGTGATAACGCACATCAGCTTACCGAAAAGCACACCTGCAATCGTACCGAAAATAAACGCTATCAGTCCTAAAGCCACAATCTTCAGGGTATCAAAGTTTAAGAATGCCTCTGCACTGGTGGTAGCGCCCACAGAGGTGCCCAGCATAATTACCACAATATACATCAGCGCATTGGACGCCGTATCCGTCAACTGCCTTACCACGCCGGATTCCCTGAAAAGATTACCCAGCATCAGCATACCTACAAGAGGCACCGTGGTGGGAAGTATCAGACCTACAACAATGGTAACCACAATAGGGAACAGAATCTTTTCCAGCTTGGATACGGGACGCAACTGGCTCATCTTGATTTTTCTCTCTTTCTCCGTAGTAAACAGCTTCATAAACGGAGGCTGAATAATGGGAACCAGCGACATGTAGGAATAAGCCGCCACCGCAATCGGCCCCATAATGGCCGTCTGTCCCAGTTTACTTGCCAAAAAGATTGAGGTAGGGCCGTCGGCGCCGCCGATAATAGAAATAGCGGCTGCCGCCATATCATTAAAGCCCAGTGCAATAGCTCCGAAATAAGCGGCGAAAATACCAAACTGTGCCGCCGCACCCAAGAGGAAGCTCTTAGGATTCGCAATCAGCGGCCCAAAATCCGTCATGGCTCCCACGCCCATAAATATCAGCGAGGGCAGTATTGCCCATTCATCCAATATATAAAAATAGTGTAGCAATCCACCCACGCCATTCGCTGCATCCTCGGGACTTAACATAATGTCGGGATAGATATTAACAAGCAGCATCCCGAATGCAATAGGCGTTAAGAGCAGCGGCTCAAACCCATGCCGAATTGCCAGATACAGAAAAAAGCATGCAATAGCAATCATCACGTAATTACCCCAGGTCAGGTTAAAAAACGCTGTCTGATGGATTAGATTGCTTAAGGTATTACCTATATACTCCATTTGTTGACCTCCTGTTGTCTACTCTCTTACTAATCCCTCTTCATACAGGATTAGGGAAACGCCGATAAATACGTTTCCTTAGTTTAAGGTTGCCAGCAATGCACCGGCCTCAACAGGATCGCCAACGGATACATCAATGCTTGCCACGGTGCCGTCCTGCGGCACCACTACGGGAATCTCCATCTTCATAGCCTCAAGAATTACCACAGGGTCACCGGCCTTTACAGCCTGTCCCACACTGGCCTCAATCTTAAACACCTTACCTGCCGCACCAGCCTCAATCCTTACGCTGCCTGCGGCGCCGGCGGCCTTTGCGGGAGCGGCGGCGGGAGCCTTGGGCGCAGCAGCCTTAGGAGCCGCCGGAGCCTTTACTGCTGCGGGAGCGCCGGAGCCTGCCCCCTCCTCTACTACTACGTCATATACATTGCCGTTAACGGTGATGGTATAATTTTTCATTTTTTATTCCTCCATAATTATCGATTTATTTTCCGAATGGAACGCACTACATAACCGTCTGTATTTCCGGAGCCCTCATAAGCCGCTATGGCTGCAGCGATTACCGCTGCCAGTTCCGTATCGTCAGACTCCTCCAGACTCTCTTCCTGTCTGGAAATCTGCGTCACGGCATTATGGATGCCCGTCACATTTTCTTCCTCTTTTTTCTTTCCGGTCAAACTTTTCTGTATTTTGGGAATCAACCCAAAACCGGCAATAATAAAACAAATCAAAATCAGAACAGAAAACACAGTACCCATACCCAGAAGCGTATTAAGCGCTGCTTTTCCCATCAATTCCCCAAAGCTGGAGATAGGATTCAGGGCGCCGCCCTCCAGCTTCCAGAAGCTGTCATTGGAAAGAATCAATTCTACCTCTGCATCCTTCTTTTCTCCCGCCATCTGTACACGGACAATAATCTGGTCATCATCCACGATAAGCTCCGGCTCCGCATCAGCCTTGATGGTAAGAGCGCCCGTGGTCTCGCCGTTTAAGTTAAAGGATTTTGCCGCGGACATAAATCCGTAACCGTCCACGCTGATACCGCTCTCCTGAAAAATGGATTCCACTTCCTCCAACGTATACTCGGAATAGACGTCCAGCATATCGTCATCCATAAACAAGGTCAAAATCGGAATATAGCCCTGCAGGGTTCGATGTTCTGCTTCCTCAAGCTTTTGCTGCTGAAACTCTGAATACTGCTGCTCTTTCGCGCCGCAGGCCGTAAGTCCCAAAACACAGGTGAGCATGCATATCAAGCTTAAAAATTTCTTCATATCATATCACCCTTTCCAGACTGTGCCATGCTTCTTTGCAGGACGGTCCTCACTCTTTGTGAACAACATCTCAAAAGCGCCGATTACATATTTTCTCGTATCGCCGGCCTCTATTATCCGGTCCACATAACCCCTTCTCGCCGCACTGACTGCATTATTCTGAAGCGCCGCATACTCCTGGGCCTTTTCATTGATGGTATCGGCCCCCTGACCCTCATACATAATCTTTGCAGCCAGCTTGCTGTCCATCGTGCCGATTTCGGCCCCCTGCCATGCGAAGGTCATATCCGCTCCGATAGACTTCGCATTCATCACGGTATAGGCCGTGCCGTAAGCCTTACCGATAATCACGTTCACTTTGGGTACGCTGGCATTCGCAAAGGCGTATGTAAGCCCTGCTGCAGCTTTGGCAATTCCTTTCTCGGAGCATACTGTTGCCTCAAAGCCCGTCACATTGGTCAGCGTCAGTACGGGAATATCAAAGGCGTCACAGAAATTCACGAATTCGGCCGCCTTTTCACAGCCCTTCTTCGTCAGAACCGCATCCATTTTCTGTGAAACATTGCCCTCCTCGTCACAGATTTCGCAGCGGTTTGCCACCAGACCTACGGTAGCGCCGTTCAGCCGCATAAACCCGGTCACCATCTCCTTCGCATAACCGCTCTTTATCTCAAAGAAACGGTTATCGTCAGCCAGAATGGAAGCCGCAACAGCCGTATCGCCCACGCAGCCGGCAATTTCAGGATTCACGCGATTCAAATCATCCATACATTCGGTAAGGAAGCTCGTATTGTCCCTGTTGTTTGCAGGAAGCATATCCACCAGCTCTCTGATTTTTGAAAAAAGGCTTGTCTCATCTGCAGCCACATCTACCATACCGCACTCTTCCTCCTGGAACGCCGCGCCGGCGGTATCACATTTTGCAGCTGTATTTCCTGCCAGAGCATTGGGAGAATTCACAAATAATTTTGCGCTGCCGCTCTCCATAAAGGTAAAGTCCGTCATAGCCGGAAACAGACCGAGTCCGCCGCCGCAGGTTCCCAGAACAGCCGTAATCTGAGGGATTACTCCGCAGGCAAGGGTCTGCTTTAAATAGATCTGACCAAATGCGGAAAGCGCATCCGTAGCCTCCTGCAAACGCAGTCCCGCAGAATCAATCAGGCCAATAATCGGGGCTCCCGTTTTCATCGCCAAATCATAGAGGCCGGCAATCTTCTTTGCATGCATTTCGCCTATCGTACCGTTCATCACGGAGACATCCTGACTATACACATACACAGGATTACCTTCAATCACTCCATAGCCGGTGATACATCCGTCAGAAGGAGTTTCGGTTGGTTTCATATTAAAATCCGTGGCTCTTGCCGTCACAAGGCCGCCGATTTCAACGAAACTGTTGTCATCGAGCAAGGCTGCTATTCTCTCGCTCGCTTTTGAAGTGTTACTCATGCTTTCAGCCCTCCATTTATAATAAATAAATACAAACTAATTAATATCGGATGCACTTGTTTTGGTACAATTAGCCAAATGCCCCCATGATTAATGTCTGTAGTAGTATAACACAAAAAATGCAACTCGCAAAGACCGAATTGCACTTTTTACAAAATATTTATCCGTTGCGGGAAAGGCTTTCACCAGCGTTTCCTTATATTCCGGTAAAGCACCGGAATATCTGGCGGATACACCAGACCAAATCAATCCGCTCCACAGAGGCTGCGGTCACTATCGTCTCCGTCTTAAACACCTCGTCTCCCAGCAGATACTCGATTTTTCCCACTTTTCTTCCGGCCGCCACCGGCGCTTCCAGCTGTCTGGTAAGATAACATTTTACCTGCACCCGCTCATCCTCCCGCAACAGCATTCCCTCCCCCTCCGTCTCCTCCCCGGTCTCCCGATTCTTATCTACCGTCTCTCTCTCCGGTATTCTCACCGCTACCCGGGCGTGCTCCCCCAGCGTCCCCGTCTGCCCCTCCGCCACCGGAATATCCGGCAGCTTTCCCGCATCATACAGGAGCGTCTCATCCGACAAATCCTGCCATCTGTAATGCACCACGCCGTATTCCATCAGCTTTTTCGTATCGCTCCACTTATAGCCTTTGTTGTTGGGCCAGCCGCAGGCAAGCAGGGCCACAATAAAAATACGTCCCTCTCGCTCCAGCGCTCCCACATAACAATACCCTGCCTTATTCGTAAATCCCGTTTTTCCGCTCAGGGCTCCCTCCATCATGTTCAGAAAGGCGTTGTGATTGTTGCAGCAAAAACTGCGGCCATTCGCTGCAAAACTATAACTCCCGGTTCTGGTAATATGTAAAAATTCCTGGCTTTTCCCTGATTTTCCAACACAATATGCCATGATAACCGCCAAATCCCTGGCCGTAGTCATATGCTCCCTCTGTACCGTGCTGCCATCCTCGAGAGTAAGCGTCTCCGTTGCATCCAGACCGTTTGGCGTAATGAAATAAGTATCCTTGCATCCAAGCTTTTCGGCCTTCTGATTCATCAGCGCCGCAAAAGCCGCCACCGCCTTCTTACTCTCCTCTGTTGTATATTCCGAGACCGGCTTCTCCCCCAGCTCCTGCTCCAGGCGCTTTCTTCCCACATGCTCCGCCAGCGCCACCGCCGTATCATTATGAGATTCCAGCATCAGAGAATACAATAAATCCTCCACCCGATACTCCTCTCCCTTTTGCAGATACAGCTTCACCTTCGGCATGCCCGACGCATAGGAGGATACGGTAAGCGTTTCCTGTAAATCGCAGTTTTCCAACACCAGAATACAGGTCATAATTTTTGTGGTACTGGCCATGGCCATGGGAACCTCCGCATTTTTTCCGTAGAGCATTCTCCCGGAACGCCCGTCGAGCAGCACCGCCCCCGTGGCATACAGCTCCTGGTCAAAATCAACCGCTCCGGTTTCGGCCCTGACCAGGAGGGTCGGCGTTATCAGCTGTACACTCAAAAAAAGCCAGCACAAAAGACAGCCTGCCCATCTTTTTATACAATCCTTCTTCATGCAACATCCACTATCGCTTTGATTGTTCTAAATATATGACGCGCCTTTTTCTGCCATGCAAAAAAGAATCCCGTTTCGCGAGATTCTTCCGTCTGATAATCAGTTCCATCCTTGTACCGGCCTTCCTATACATCCAGCTGCAGCTGCACTTCCTCCTCCGCCTGCTGTTTGAATTCCTCTATCTGAACCGGATTTAACTCCGGCAGCTCCTTTAAGCTCTTTACGCCAAAGCAGCGCAGAAACTGCTCCGTCGTGCCAAAGAGCAGCGGCCGTCCCGGCGCATCCAGCCTGCCAAGCTCCGTGATTAAATCATATTCCAGCAGCTTATTAATGGCATGGTCGCAGCTCACGCCTCTCACCCGCTCCACATCCAGCCTGGTCACCGGCTGCTTGTAGGCTATAATGGAAAGCGTCTCGATTACCGTGTCCGTCAGCGTCATCTTTCTGGGATTCTTCGCAATTTTTATCAGATATTCATACATCTCCGATTTTGTACACAGCTGCACCCCATTGTCAAACCGGGTCAGCATAATACCCCGATTCTCCTGCTCGTAGCGCTCCGCCATCTTCTGCAGAATGCCGTCCGTGGTTTTCACATCCTCCTCTATCAGCTCTGCCAGTCTGCTTATTTCTACCGTATCACCCATGGTAAACAGAACCGCTTCAATCACCGCTTCCGCTCTCGTCGTATCCATACAGTTTCTCCTTATTCCCTGCCGCTACAGAGCGGAGGTAATGATAATGTCATCAAAAATATGTTCCTGGCTGATGGAAATCCTTCCCAGCTTCATCAGCTCCAGGATAATCAAAAAAGTCACAATCAGCTCCGCCCTGCTCTTTTGTCTCTCTAAAAGCCTGCGAAAGCTGAAGGTTCTGTGTTCTCTGGCATAGGCCTCCACATAAAGGGCCTTTTCCTCCATATCTATCTCGTCCTTCTCTATATTGCCGTAACGGCTGCGAATCGGGTCAATCTTGTCCTCCTGCCTGCGGATAACGGACTTAAACACCTCGTGCAGCCTGCTCAGGGTCATATCCCCCACCAGCTCCTCATAATCGATTGGCTGGCGGTAAGCCTCCACCTCTTTAGGCAGCTTCTGCTCCCGATACAGATTCCTGGCGGCATCCACCTGACGGTCCCGAAGCTCCAGAGACATATATTTATACATCTTGTACTCCAGCAGCTTCTGGACAAGCTCCGCTCTGGGATCCTCCTCCTCGCCTTCCTCATCCTTCTGCGCGGGCAGCAGCATTTTACATTTAATGTCTATCAAAGTAGCCGCCATCACCAGAAACTCGCTCATGATATTCATATCCCGACGCTGCATCTGCCGGATATAATCCAGATACTGCTGCGTAATTTCCACAATGGGAATATCATAAATATCTATTTTATTTTTTTCTATCAGATGCAAAAGCAAATCGAGAGGCCCCTCAAAGGCCTCTAATTTCACCGGTATCGCCATGACATTATCCTTCCGTTTTTTCAGCAAATTCTATTTTACTGATATTCCCTCCGTTTTTCAAGAACAATTTTCTCCTTTAAAATCCAGTACCGGTAATTCTGCGGGATTAAAGAGGCGGAACGGTATCGTATGATATCCCAGCCCCCGGCTCACAAGCATAACAGCCTGTCCCTTTCGAAAAATACCCCCGTCATACTCGGGAAACAGACGAATATCCGGCGACAGCACACCCTTCCCCCAGAACGGCACTCTCACCACGCCTCCATGCACATGGCCGGCCAGCGTAAGATTCGCTCCCCAGGCCGCATATTGCGGGAAATAATCGGGTTTATGGGCAAGCAATATCGTATACTTTCCGTCGGAGGGCTGCCCCAGAAGCCCAGGCAGATAATCCGCCTCCATCGGGCATGTCTTGAAATGTTCATAATACTTTCTGTGAATCTCGGAGCCATAAATCTCTATCCCGTATTACTCAAGCTCCACATGCGTATTTACAAGCCGCTCTATCCCCAGCTTTTGCAGGGCGTCCTCATACTCCTCCGCCATATTCCCATAGGTCTTTGGATAAAGCTTCAGACGATGCTCATGATTGCCGTTTGCGTAATAGACGGGATAATCCTTCTTTAACTCCTGAAGCAGGCGAACTGCCGCCTCCGGACTCCTTCCCGGTACTGCAGTCAACAAATCCCCCGCCACCAGTATCATATCCGGCGCACACTCCCGAATGGCCTGAATCAGAAGCTCATTATCCCGCCCATAGCGTTTGTTATGTAAATCGGCCAACACCACCGCCCTGCAGTCTCTGCGTATTCTTTTATCCGTAAAGGTATGCCTCACCAGGACAAACCTGTTTGTATCATAAAGCATCATCCATAAAAGCGCCACAATCAGCATAAGCAATAGCGCCAGCAAAAAATTTAACATCCTGTCCTCCATGGGGCCGCCTTTTTGCCTGCTCCTCTTCCCACACCGATTCATTGTAGCATATTTTTTTCCTCTATAAAAGGAAAATATCCAGCGTTCTTATCAGATAATCCCTGTAACCCGCCTTGGGCACATCCTCGCCGTACAAAATAGAGATGCTGCCAAGCTCCTCTCCGTCTATCAGATAATGCACCTTTCCCACCGTATCACCGGCGGTTATGGGCGCCTCCACCTTTTCCGGCAGTTCCACACGCCGCTCCACCTTGCTCAAATCCCTGTCGCCGGTATCCAGATAACGAAACTCTCCCTCATAGGCAATGGGAACCGTTTCTTTCGTCCCTTTTGCGACCGGCATTTCTGCCAGCGGCTCTCTGTTTTCATCCACATAAAGTCTGCAGCAGCCGAAGCCATAGGTCAGAAGCGTCTGTGCCTCGGAAAAACGCACCCGGGGGTCAGAAGCTCCCATAACCACAGCAATCAAGTCGACTCCGTCCTTGCTCGCCGTAGCGCTGATACAATACTTCGCCTTAGAGGTAGAACCGGTTTTGAGGCCCGTTGTCCACTGATACTGCTTTAAAAGCTTGTTGGTGCTGCTAAGACCGAAGATACTGGTTCCCTGTTTGGTCACATGGGTAATATCCTCCATCCAAATCTTTGTGTAATCATAAATTTTAGGGTGCTTCGTAATCAGCTCTCTGGACATAATCGCCACATCTCTCGCCGTAGTATAATGCTCATCCTCATCCGTCAGCCCGCAGCAGTCCAGAAAATGCGTATCCAGCATGCCAAGCTCCAGAGCCCTCTCATTCATCATGTCCACAAAAGCCGCCTCACTTCCGGCTATATGCTCTGCCACCGCCACGGAGGCGTCATTGCCCGAGGCCACCGTAATACATTTCAGCATGGTATCCAGCGTCTGCACCTCACCCTGCGCCAGATACACCTGGGAGCCTCCCATGGAACTGGCGTATTCGCTGACCAGTACCTCATCCTCCAGACTGACCTTCCCTGCCTCAATCTGTTCCATCGTCAACAGCAGAGTCATAATCTTCGTAATGCTGGCCGGACTCCTCCTGACAGAGGCATCCTGTTCAAAAATCACCTGTCCTGTGGAAGCCTCCATCAAAATGGCAGAGGCCGCTGTGATGGTAACCTGTGCCGACACGGTAACATCCAGGGATAATACAAGCAGCAGACAAAGCAGCAGGCTTCCTATCCTTTTTCCAAGCTTCATAAAAAATGCCACACTTCCCTATTCCTAATCATTTAAGAATATGGCAGTATGGCAAAATATAGACCATATGATTCATAAGAATTCCATCAGTTCCATCTGGCAATAAAGGACCGACACCGCTCCTTGAGGCTGCGCAGCTTATCTCTGACATCCACCTGGAACACATGCAGAAACTGTACCACATAATCCACAAATGCCAGCAGAAGCAAAATATAAATGACCCGAATCCCCACGCGCATATCCAGCATATCAACCAGCGCTATCACCCTGTCATGCAGAAAATGCACGATACCCAGCGCATATACACCCCAGGCCAGAGTGCTTTCCAGACAGATGATTCCCTGAAAGTTAAAGGGTTTCTCTTTATAATCCCACCAAAGCTCTCCCAGAAGGCGTATCATACCCCGCCCCACAAGATACTCAAAAATTGTGGCCGTCACGCATCCCAGCAGATAGATTACCAGATAATGTCCTCGAAACGGCGAGAACAGAATATAGGCTCCCATTGCGCCAAAACCGTAAATCGGGCAGAACGGGCCTCTGGCAAAACCTCTGTTCGTAATCCTTCTATTGCAGACAGACATGTATACAGATTCCACAAACCAGCCCAAAACGCTGTATATCATAAAAGCTGCGACAAAATGATATACGTCCATTCCTAATATTTCTTTTGTCCACATCGCATTCACCCTCTACTAATCATAAGAAACGCCGCTACACAAAATCCCCAGCCGGAAACACGGTCGGGGATTTTTGGATTTAGTTATATTTACGTTTTCTGGCTGCCTCAGATTTCTTCTTGCGCTTTACACTAGGCTTTTCGTAATGCTCACGCTTACGAATCTCCTGCTGAATACCAGCCTTTGCGCAGCTTCTTTTGAAGCGACGTAAAGCGCTATCCAAAGTCTCGTTCTCTTTTACGATTACATTTGACATGCTTACACCCGACCTCCCTTCAGTCCCTCTAGTATCTTTGACTGATTGGGTTATTCTATGTACTATGGTTGACCACGCACACTACAGATATTATAACACAAATAATCCCAACGTCAACAGTTTTTTTAATTTTCTTTTGTTTCTTTTATTTAAGCTGAATCAGGCGTGGCGCACCTGTCCTTCCAGCACCTTTCCTGCCTCGTCAATCGCCGCCGGAATGCCCCCGGGATTCTTACCGCCGGCCTGGGCCATATTGGGACGTCCGCCGCCGCCGCCCCCTACCAGCGCCGCAATCCCCTTAATCAGGTTCCCTGCGTGGGCGCCGGCCTTTACTGCGCCGTCTGTGGCCATGGCAATCATATTGACCTTTCCGTCCTGCTCGGACAATAGCACAACAACGCCTTCTCCCAGCTTTTCCTTCATCTGGTCGCCCAAATCGCGAAGGCCGTTCCTATCCACACCGCTTACACTGGCAGCCAAAAGCTTAATGCCCTCTATCTCCTTTACCTGATTCATGACATCGCCCAGAGCGTCCTTTGCCGCTTTCGCTTTCAGCGCCTCATTTTCAGAGGTCAATGCCTTCAGCTCAGCCTGCATATGCTGAATCTTATCCAAGAGAGTGGCAGGAGTTGCCTTTGCCGCCGCAGCAGCCTTTGCGAAGCCGTCCTCCAGCGCTCTATAATAATCTAATACATTCGTGCCCGTCAGAGCCTCGATTCTTCTGACGCCTGCAGCGATACCGCTTTCCGACAAAATCTTGAAAGAAGCAATCTCTCCGGTATTCTTTACATGGGTTCCGCCGCAAAGTTCTCTGGAGAAATCCCCCATGGAAACCACGCGCACGCTGTCCCCGTATTTCTCTCCGAACAACGCCATAGCGCCGCTCTTTTTAGCTTCCTCAATGCCCATGATTTCTGTCGTTACCGCAATACTCTCGCTGATTTTGTCGTTTACCATTTCCTCCACCCGGGCAATTTCCTCTGCCGTCATGGCCTGGGGATGGCTGAAGTCAAAACGGGTTCTCGCTTCGTCCTGATAGGAGCCCTGCTGCTGTACATGGTCTCCCAGCACCTCTCTTAGCGCGCTCTGCAGCAAATGGGTTGCAGAATGATTTCGACAGGTATTCTTTCGATTACGGACATCCACAGCCAGCTCTGCCGACTCTCCGGTTCTGATGGTACCGGACGTCACCCTGCCCATATGCCCAATCCGGCCTCCCGGCAGCTTCACCGTATCCTGCACCTCAAACACGCCTGAATCGGTACGGATTACGCCTACATCTCCCTTTTGTCCGCCCATGGTTGCATAAAAAGGCGTTACCGGTACAATCACGGTTCCCTCTTCCTGAGTTTCAAGGGTATTCTTTATCTCTGTTTTTGTTACAAGAGCGGCAATCCTGCTCTTTGCCGTCAGGGAATCATAGCCTGTAAATTCGCTGACAAGATTGTCATCCAGGCCGTCAAACATACTGTCACTGCCCATGGAAAGCTTTGCGGAAAAACTCTTGGTATCCTTCGCTCTCTGCTTCTGCTCCTCCATCGCCTCTGCAAAGCCGGCCTCATCTACCGCAAGACCTTCCTCCTGGGCCAGTTCCACCGTCAGCTCTACAGGGAAGCCAAAGGTGTCATACAAATAAAACGCAGACTTTCCGTCAATGCTGCTTGCATGCTCCTCCTTCTTCTGATTCAGAATTTTGGTAAACTCCTTCATGCCGTTTTCCAGAGTGCTCTCGAAGCGGCCGATTTCTTTTTTCAGCTCATTCAGTATAAACTCGCGATTTCTCGCCAATAGCGGGTAAGCCTGTGCATAAATGGTATCCATATACATTCCCGCTATCTTCAGCAAATCCTCCGTGCTCAGATTCAAAGCCCGTCCGTGTCTCACCGCACGCCGAATCAAACGTCTTAACACATAACCGGCGCCGGCATTGGACGGAACCAGTCTTGCCTCATCCCCAATCAGCATGACACTGGTACGGATATGGTCAGCCAGAATTCTCATGGACCTTGTGAGCTTCTCATCCTGCTCATATGTTACGCCGGAAGCCTGTTCGATGTAAGCAATCACAGGGGCAAACAGGTCTATCCGATATACGTCTCTGCTTCCGTTTAAAAAGGCAAGAATACGCTCCAGCCCCCAGCCCGTATCCACATTCTTCTGCTTCAGCGGGGTAAGCGTTCCATCCTGATGCTTTTCATATTGCATAAATACGTCGTTGCCCAGCTCGGTATATTTCCCGCAGGAGCACCCGGGACCGCAGTTCGGACCGCAGTCCGGTCTGTCGTCAATATAAAACATCTCGCTGTCAGGGCCACAGGGACCATATTCCAGGCCCCACCAGTTATCCTCCGCAGGCAGATAATAAATATTTTCTTTCTTAAAACCGGATTCCACACGATACTGCGCCCCCTCTTCATCCCTGGGCGCATTCTCATCCCCGGCGAATACCGTAGCGGCCAGATGCTCCGCATCAAAACCGAATACCTGTGTCAAAAGCTCATAACTCCACTGGCAGCGCTCCTTCTTGAAATAATCTCCCAGGCTCCAGCTTCCCATCATCTCAAAAAAGGTTACATGACTTTTATCTCCCACAGAATCAATATCATTTGTGCGCACACAGCCCTGCACATTGCAAAGTCTGGTACCCATTGGATGCTTCTGCCCCAAAAGATACGGCATCAAAGGCTGCATACCCGCCACATTAAAGAGAACGCCCGTGGAACCATCGGATACCAGAGAAACCGCTCCCACATCCACATGACCACGCTCTATATAAAAATCTTTCCAGGTTTTTCTAAGCTCATCCGAAGTAAATTGTCTCATACAAATAACCATGCCTTTCTCTCAGCTAATACTCATGTCCCTTGCTCTCAAAAGCTTATTATAATCTTTCTACGACCAAAAGGCAAGCTGATAAAAAAATTCATAAAACATTACCGGGTCTGCATCCACCAGCTTATCGCTGCCGTCCGTAAACAACAATAACAGCCAGAAAGCCATTCCCACCATAAACGCCACATTCTGGAACCCGCAAAGGCAAAGCGCCCGGTCCCTCACACCGCCGTTGTGCTCCCATGCGGCAAACCAGGCAATCAGCGCCGACAGATAAAACAACCATCCGAAATCACCAAAATAGCGAAGCAGGATTCCCGCCCCCTGCACATCCACACAGACCACCGCCAAACCGAGTACTGCCGACAGCAAGGATAACGCCCAAATATTCTTCCGGGAAAACCATTTCCTTTTTGCCAGAATAAAAAGCCCCGCCACCACCAAAAGACTCACCGGCAGAAAGCCTCCAAAGGTGGGCTCCGATATGCTCTGTCCCACATAGGAGGTCCAGTCAGAGGTACTTTCCACAAAGGGAAATCTCGCCCCGAGGGCAGGCGGCTGCAAAAGGAAACGAAAAATCCCCACCGGTATTCTGCTCCCTACAAAACCGCGTCTGGTCATATCATTAGTAGTTAAATTATAATTGGCTCCAAAATCAAAGGGAGAGCCAAATCTGCGTTGGTTATAGAGCATCAGGCAGACGGCAACCACCCCATAAGCAGCTATGGCAAGACCGGTTTTTCCTTTGGAGTTTCTGGAAAAAAGCTGTCTTTTCTGAAAAACCGCCTCCCAGTAAATCGGAAAAATCAAAAAGGAACCCAGAACCAGCTGAGGTCTGCAGCCCGCCACCAAAGCCATGCAAAGACATCCGACGCCAAGTCTCCCTGCGCTCACTCCCTCCTCCTTTAATGAGGTTATCCAGAAATCCAGTCCTAAAAGGGACAGCGTTATTCCCATTAAAATCGGCAGCGAATAATAATCAGGCCTGCGCATCATCGTCAGGACGCCGCTTCCGTTGACAAATAACAGCGTGGCCAGAAGCCAGGCCAAATACGGAACGCCGCCCTTAAAATATTTTCTGATGATATCGGCGCTCAGCCGAAAAGCCGCCAGCACAAAAACCACTCCCGTTATGGCTATCCCCAGCCAGGTAGGAAAAGCCGTTCCCGTCACCAGATACCAGGGCAGATAAAAAACCATAACCGGGACAACCCCGAAGTACACATAATATTTGTTATTATAATAGGCCGTATCCCAGCGGTATGCGGCATGATTGGCCGCCAAAAATTTTTCCCGCATGGTAAAATCATAGGGATTGGGCAGCACATTCATGGCATCCGCAGGCAGCTCCTCCAAATACAGCTGCCCCTTGGACAACGCTACTGCCAGCTCATGATACTGCATATGATGCTTCCACTCCGGGGGAAGCTCCCTGAATCTTTGATTCAACAAAGCAGCGCCGATAAACAGCCCTATCTGAAGCGCCAGCACGGCAGCCGTAATCCCTCTTTGCAGCTTGCTGTCGTCTGTTTTTTTCACCGTACAGCAGGTTCCAAAGGGCCATGCATAAAATAAAAACACCCCCGTCAAAAACAACAGCAGAATCCTGAGCCAGGAAATGCTCATGGGAATAACGGCGTTTAACGAAAGCTCCTCTATCCTGACGGTGTCCCCGGCCTCCCCGTAAATATAAAAAGCCAGACGTTCACAGACCCCATAGGTATGGGGTCTGAAATACTGACTTTTTGTTACTTCCGGCAATACATCCCTGTAGGGAGAAAGCACATAATAATCCTGACTTCCCTCATCCCCCGCATAAATCTGTATAGTGGTAAAGGGCTGTTTTTCTCCGGTGGTCCCGGCCTCCCGCAAAATATCCGTCCGTATGGTACAAATATCCCGGGTAAGCTCCTCCAGCCGGGTTATTTCCACCACCAGGGGCTTTTCTGTAACGAGAATACTGCCGTCCTCCTGCAGCCTGCCGCCGGAGACAATACTCCACTGGGGCGAAACCGCCTCGCCCCAAGCCGTCAGATAAAAACCATACTGACAAACGGTCAACTCCAACAGCAGGGCCAAAAACGCCGCCGCTGCCCATCGGGGAAACTTACGAAACCACTTTTCTCTTTTTTCTCTGCGCATACATAATCAGCCTTTCAGATTCGATAACGCTTCCATCGGCGTTTCCCTAAAAGATAAACTTGTCTGCAAAGTACGCATCCAGCTTCGTAATTGCCACTCTCTCCTGCTCCATGGAATCCCTGAAACGAACTGTGACGCAGCCGTCCGTCTCGGACTCAAAATCGTAGGTGACACAGAAGGGCGTACCGATTTCATCCTGTCTGCGATATCTCTTGCCGATATTTCCTCTGTCATCAAACTCACAGTTATACTTCTTAGATAATTCCATATAGATTTTCTCAGCGCCCTCATTCAGCTTCTTGGAAAGGGGCAGCACGCCAATCTTCACAGGAGCCAATGCCGGATGGAAACGCAGCACCGTGCGCATGTCGCCGCCCGGAAGCTCCTCCTCGTCATAGGCGGCGCACAGAAATGCCAGCACCACTCTGTCAGCGCCCAGAGAGGGTTCAATGACATAAGGTATGTATTTCTCCTTCTTTTCATCGTCAAAATAGCTCATATCCTCACCGGAGGTATTGGCATGCTGGGTCAAATCATAGTCGGTTCTGTCCGCAATTCCCCATAACTCGCCCCAGCCGAAGGGGAATAAAAACTCGATATCCGTGGTGCCCTTACTGTAGAAGCAAAGCTCCTCCGGCGAATGGTCGCGCAGACGCATCTCCTCCTCCTTCATGCCAAGGGAGAGCAGCCAGTCACGGCAGAAAGCTCGCCAGTATTGGAACCATTCCATATCCGTGCCGGGCTCACAGAAAAATTCCAGCTCCATCTGCTCAAACTCTCTGGTGCGGAAGGTGAAATTTCCCGGTGTAATCTCGTTTCTGAAAGATTTTCCAATCTGGGCAATACCAAAGGGAAGTTTCTTGCGGGAGGTTCTCTGCACATTCTTAAAGTTCACGAAAATTCCCTGCGCCGTCTCGGGCCGCAGATAAACCGTATTTTTAGCATCCTCCGTCACGCCCTGAAAGGTTTTAAACATCAGGTTAAACTGACGGATATCCGTAAAATTATGCTTGCCGCAGGAGGGACAGGGAATCTTCTTCTCCTCCACAAAGGCTTTCATCTGCTCCTGGCTCCAGCCGTCCACGCTGCCCTCCAGGGCAACACCGTTCTCCTCACAATAGTCCTCAATAAGCTTATCCGCCCGAAAGCGCTCATGGCACTCCTTACAGTCCATCAGAGGATCCGAGAAGCCGCCCAGATGTCCGCTGGCTACCCAGGTCTGGGGATTCATCAAAATCGCGCAGTCTACCCCTACATTATAAGGATTTTCCTGCACAAACTTCTGCCACCAGGCCTTCTTCACATTATTTTTCAGTTCCACTCCCAGATTGCCGTAATCCCAGGTATTGGCAAGACCTCCGTAAATCTCGGAACCGGGATATACGAATCCCCTTGCCTTTGCCAGCGCTACGATTTTCTCCATTGTTTTTTCCATTTCTTCTATCCTTTCCCTTCTTCTATCATTTCTGATTTTTCTGTTGATTAACCTTTATTTCTTCATAATGATGATGGCCGTGGAATCCATGGCCCCCGTAGTATCCACACCACCGTCCTCCCGAACCGCCAGGCCGTCGCTGATATATGTCACGGAATAAGGGCAATAGATAATTGCCGGCACATCCGTAATAATGACATGCTTATCCTGCACCTTCAAAAGCTGCGCCATGGCGAGGGTATCTCCCTGCTTCACGCCCTTTAACACCGCCTGAGAATCCAAATCCTCCAAATATTCTCCGGCCTGTGCCACCGTTCCGTAATACAAAAGCCTCTGATTAAAATCCCTGTAAGTATCCGCACTGTCATAGCTGTATTGGAGAATGGCCCGGGTGCCGCCTTCCTGCGAAGCCTCTACCTTCTCCACCCTCACCGGCGGCGTCTCCCCCGACGGGCGCTTTCCGTTATAGCCTGCCGCCTCCTGCACCGCCATGCTCTCCAGCTCCGAGATATCATAATAATCCCTGTCAAAATCGCCTGCCAGATATTCGGTGATGACCCCCTCTTTATTGACTGACAATGTATTCTCCGTCACCGTCTCCGGCGTCCCTCCCTGATTGCAGCCGCCAAGCAGCAATCCCAAAAAGCATACGCTAACGGTAAACCCTTTTAATTTAGACATGTAACAACCTCACTGTTTCTCTCATCCCTTATCACTGTTTTCACTAATGAGTTACATTATACCCAACTTAATTTCCAATTTCAACTAAGAGTTTGCAGGATTTCAAGACTTTTGAAATCATAGGGCATAAATTTCCTCCGATATCTGTCGGCAACCTGAATCAGTTCAGCCAAAACCGACTCGGACACGGTAAAGGTATATAATTTTTCAATAGAACTTTTTTGTATGTATTCTATGGCATATCTCGCAGAATCTGACAGCTCCATATCCCGGGGAGCGCCGGGAAATTCCCCGTTCACTGCAATCGCCTTACATTCATAAATCGCCTTTACCAGAGGCTTCAACAGAGAAGGCGCCGTAAGCGCCTTCAGAGACTGATACAAAAGCTTCAGCATCTGCCTCTCATCATTATTTTCCCGGGTATAATAATCGGCGATTTCCGCAAAATAAATACCGTAATAGGCCCCCTCAAAATCCACCCGGAGCTGTTCAAAATAATTCTGAATATCCGCCTCCGCAACCGTATAGGAGGACTGCCCCTGATATAGCTTGAAATTTCCGAAGGAAAACGGATTGGCGGCTGCAGCCAGCCGATTGCCTGGCTTCCTGGCCCCTCGGACAAATGCAGAAATTTTTCCCCGCTCCTTTGTCAGAAGGCTAATCCTCCGGTCATACTCGCCCACCGCCGACTGCTTCAAAACCATACCCGTCACATATATGAATCCCTGCATACAGCCTCACTCCCTGCCCTCTGCGCCTCGTCCCCCGTATTTTGGCCTTCCGGGCGGTTCTCTCCGCTCCTGCACGCATCCTGCGCACAGCTTTTATAAGATAAATAATCCTGAATTTTTCCGGTATGTTCAAACTGCTTCCAGTAATTTAATGTCTGCATTCTTTTGCTTCCCCCTAATCACTTGGTATGCTATTAGGGTCTGCATTTTGCTTTTTTCTATTCGTTCCCGGAGATATCTTTCGGGTTATAGCCAAAATTTTTCAGGAGGAAATCACTGTCCCTCCAATCCTTCTTAACCTTCACCCAAAGCTTGAGATTCACTTGCATTTCCAGTAAATCCTCAATGTCCGGGCGGGCCTTCATGCCGATTTTTTTTAACATGGAGCCGCCCTTTCCGATAATGATTCCCTTGTGAGATTCCCTCTCACAGATAATCGTCGCCTCTATATGGCAGAGACTGCCGGTCTCCTTCATGCTCTCAATACACACGGCAATGCCATGGGGAATCTCCTCCTCCAGCAGCCGCAGAGCCTTTTCCCGGATTAATTCCGCCACTATCTGACGCATAGGCTGATCCGTAACGGTATCCTCGTCATAAAAGGGTTCCCCATAGGGCAGATATTTAAAAATACACTGTATCAGTTCCCGGGTATTATCTCCCTTCAGGGCCGATACCGGCACAATTTCCGCAAAATCCATTTCTTTTCGATAAGCGTCGATAAATTTGAGAATCTCTTCCCTTTTTACCGTATCTATCTTATTGATAACCAGAACCACCGGCGTTTTCGTCTTTTTCAGCTGTGCGATAATATGCTTTTCGCCGGCGCCGATAAAGGTCGTGGGCTCCACCAGCCAAAGCGCCACATCCACCTCATTCAGGGTGCGCTCCGCCACATTCACCATATAATTTCCCAGCTTATTCTTCGCCTTGTGAATGCCCGGCGTATCCAGAAAGACTATCTGTCCCTCCTGCGTGGTCAGCACTGTCTGAATGCGGTTACGGGTTGTCTGGGGCTTTTTAGAGGTAATGGCTATCTTCTGCCCAATCAGATGATTCATCAATGTGGACTTCCCCACATTGGGGCGTCCAATCAGGGTGACAAAGCCGGATTTAAATCCAGGATTCTCAATCATTCTTCTCTCCATTCCGAAGCATTTCTTCTAATAGGTAATACGCTGCTTTTTTATTATATACAACCTTTGCGCAATCAGCAACCATTTTTAAACTCCCTGCCATAACGACAGGGAGTCTGCATAACCATTACCTTTATAATATTCCTGCAAGTCTGAAGCCGGAAACGCTTACTGCTTTGTCTCCTGCCCCGGCTGATTCTGCTCTCTCAGCTGCTGTTGCTGCTGCCACCGGGCATGCTCCTCGGCAAGCTGCTGCGCCTTCTTCTCCTTCTTCTTTCGGGAGTGCTTTATCATGCCTTTGATAATCAGCACGATTGCCGCGATGACCGCCGCCCATACCAAAAGATAAGGCAATCTCACAATCAGCCATACAAAGAAATTCACCAGACCGTTGCCCACATTCTTAAGACTCTGCATAAAGCCGCCGCTGATACGCTCCCATACAGTCTCCTGCTTCACCGGCGTCAAAACCTCTACCTCCGTTATGTACAAATATACGGTACTGTAGTCCACCTTATTATCATAGGTGCGAAGCTGAGATTCCATACTTTCTATCTGATAGCGCACATTGGACAGACGCTGCTCTAACGTAATAATATCCTCCAAATACTCGGCTTTGTCCAGCAATGCCATGAGCCTGTCATATTCCGTCTGCAGGGCCTCCTTGTGGCTTTCGAGGTCTACATAGCTTAAGGTGATATCCTCCACGCTCTCTGTGCGGCGCGTCACATTGGCGTTCTCGGTGACATTGTTGACAAAGCCGCTCAGATTCTCTCGGGGGATGCGAAGCGTCAGATTCGCATAACGACTGCCCCTGCCGTTTCCATAGCTGCTGCCGTTATAGTTCTCCATATTCTGAATATAGCCTCCGAGCTCTGTCACCTTCTGCTCCACCATACCAACCAGCCCGTCAAACTCCTGGGTCTCCACATTCAAATTCACGGTCTTAATCAGCTTCCGATTGGAGCTTGCATTCTCTGTCACCTTCTCCGCTCCGCCTCCGGCGTCTGCCGCCGCAGCCGTATCATAGCTCACCCCCTCCTCAGCCACCGCATCGGAGTAATACTCCTGCGCCATTTCGCCGTCGGCATAGGCGTTCGCTGCCTGGGCGCCGGCGCTCGTTTTACCGGACAGGCTGCTGCTCCCGCAAGCGCTAAAGGACAACACCAGCCCTAACACCGCCGCCAAATATCTCATCTTCCCGTTTCTGCATCCATTTCTTCTCATTCGATTTTCTCCTCCCTTTCAAAGCGTCATAAATTCCGAAGAAAACTTTTCTCTGTTCTCTTCTGCCCCTATAGACGGCGCTTCCTTAGAAAAGGTTCTCCAATTTCATAAATTTACTCTCCTCCTGCTTCAGCTTCCCGCTGTTTCCTACTACGCAAAGCTGGTCCTCCTCCATAAAAGCCCTGATATAGGCGGAAAGCTCTCTGATATCCTCCGGCGTCGCCTCAAGCACCTGGTCTCTCCATAGCTGCATCTGCTCCAGCGTGGTGCCTGTCAGATAAGCGCTCATGGACTGCAGGCCCCGGGCGGCGGGATTCAGCGGCATATCCATATCGCTGATGGCGCCGATAACATACTGGGTCATGGTACGCTCATCCGCCTCAAAGGCCTCCACAGCATCCGCCGCCTTCTCATAGACCTCCAGCGTCCTTCCCAGATTCGGGTCTCTGTAAGAGACAAAATAACTGTCTCCCGACTGTCCAAAGGCGCACATACAGCCGTAAGCCCCCCCCTTCACACGGACATTGACCCACAGATATTCGTATCCCAGCATTACCTTCAGCACCCTTAAGCTTCCCTTGTAGGGAAGCCCTTTTTTTCTGAAATTACCCGCACGGCACACATACTGCACCTGCGCAGAATTCATGAAGCCCTCATTTTTCTTTTCCGGTGTGGGCCTGTAAGCTTCTTTCTCAACCGTCTCCGTATAAAGCCTGCTCTTCAACGCCTCTATGGGCGCGGTAAGTCTTTCTCCCATGCCTTCCTCGGCCACCAAATCCACCATCAGATTTTCCTTTCTGAAAATCATCCGGGCCAATTTTTGAAGCTTATGCACCAGGGCGTCCTTCTCCTCCTCAAAATGCTTCTCCAGATAAGCTACCAGCCTGTAAAAATCAATCCCCGAAAGCGCCTCGTTGCAGGCCGCCGCCACGCTTCCGTAAGACATTGCCCGCACGGCCGCCAGACTGTGCCCCGCAGACATCATCTGCGCCTGCATCCTGGATTCTCCCTCCGCCAGTATCTCGTATAGACGTTTCGTATCCGTCCAATCGCTGCTAAGAAGAATCTCCTCCATCAGCGCAATCGCCTGTTCCAGATTATCATAAAGCACCTTGGTTTTTAACTCCAGCGTCACCTTGCACTTCTCCGGATTCTCCAGGCTGGCGTAGGTATTATGAACCGCCGACATGCCTCCCGTCGCCAGATTTATCTCATTATATAAATCGCCGTACTGATAATGCTCCGTATTTAAGAGCCCCAGGCAGCCCTTTAAAATACCCACATAGGGAAAATATTCCCCGGGAATATCGCTTATATCAAACAAAAGTCTCAGATAAGCGATACCATTGGTAAACAGAGGATGCTCCAAAAGCAGGGTATCTCCAATCCTCTTCTCCTCATTGATAAAGGGTGTCGCCTCCTTTTTCAAATCCTCCCGGGTAAGCAGCGGAAGCTTCTCCAAATCCTCGGGGCTGTCCTCCTTTTCCTGAAAGGCCGTAAGCGCCTTATATTCCTCAATAATATCCGCAAGCTCCTCTTTGCTCATGGAAGCTTTCCTGGCGGCGAGCTCCTCCCTAAGGGCATTCTCCTGCTCCTCCGCAAGGCCCTCCCTGGGCTTTAAAATCACGATACTGCAATGGGGATTATCCAGCAGATACTTCTTTAACAGCTCTTCAAAATAACCGCTCTTTACCTTATTCCGAAGCGCCGCATAGGTATCGTTTGCCTCTATATGGATAAAGGGCTTACTGTCGTCATACAGCCAGCTGTCCAACATCTGCAGACCGTACATAAGCCCCTTGGGATAGGAGCCGAAATCCGCTTCCCGATACCGGAACTCATAATAATTGATGCCTGCTAACAGCGCCTTCTCATCAAAACCCTCCTTCAAAAGCCTTTGTAAAACCTCTCGGATGACTGCAAGGAACTCTGATTCCTTATCCAAGGAAGTCCCCTTCGCCACGATGCTGAAATAGGGCTGTTTAATGCCGTTTTCACAGATACTGTATACATCCTTACCAATCCCTCTGTCCACCAGCGCCTGCTTTAGAGGTGCGCCCGGCGCAGAACACAGGGCATAGTCCAGGATTTCCAGGGCGACATACAACTCCCCATCCAGGCTGTCCGCCACGGAAAAATTCAAGGACAGATACGTATTGTCCTCCGGGGCCTCCCCCTCACTGACAGGATATTCCCTGACAATACGATTCACCTGTTCAAAGGGCTTCTGATTGTGAATAGCCGAATCAATCGGAAGCTTCTCAAAGGCGGACAGATAATGCTCGTCTATGAAACGAAGCTTCTCCGCCATATCCATATCGCCGTACAGATAGATATAGCTGTTGGAGGGATGATAATAGCTGCCGTGAAATTCCAGAAACTCCTCATAGGTCAGCTGCGGAATCACTTCAGGGTCTCCCCCGGATTCCACCCCGTATTCCGTGTCGGGATACAAAGAATTCATCAATTCTCTCTCCAGCACATCATCCGGCGCAGAAAACGCCCCCTTCATCTCATTATATACCACGCCGTTTATCTTCAGCTCATCCTCCGGGTTCTCCAGCTCATAATGCCAGCCCTCCTGTCTGAAGATAGCTTTGTTCTGATAAATATTGGGATAAAAAACCGCATCCAGATACACATGCATCAGATTCTGAAAATCCTTGTCATTACAGCTGGCCACCGGATACAGGGTCTTATCCGGGTAAGTCATGGCATTCAGAAAAGTGTTTAAGGAGCCCTTTACCAGCTCCACAAAAGGGTCCTTAATCGGGAACTCCCTGGAACCGCAGAGTACGGAATGCTCCAGAATATGTGCAACCCCGGTAGAATCCCTGGGTGGCGTGCGAAATCCGATATAAAACACCTTGTTTTCATCATCATTGGACAACAATGCCACTCTTGCGCCGGTCTTTTTATGTCTGCACAAATAGCTTACGCTCCTGATATCCGGAATCTCTCTCTTTTCCATTACCTCATATGCGGCCAAATCCTCTATTCTCATACTTCATAACCTCCTATAAATACTTGTCTATATCCTCAGAAAGCCATCAGTGCAAGCTTACTCATGCCAAGCTCCTGCACCACGACTCCCCTTTTTTCTTTTTCCTCCGGCGTCATGGCAGTTAACTGCTCTATGCTCAAAATCCTGGTACCATACTGTTTCCTCCTGCTGCCGGACAGCCCCTTCCTCTCCTCCAGAATATTAATCTTCACCTTCGCCTTCAGCTGCTTATAAATCTTTACCGGAAAGCTTTTGGGCTCCAGATAATACAAATGCGTCTCCAGCGTATCCTGTCTGTCCGCCTCCGGCAAAATATAGCGTTCCACAATCAGCCGGAATTTAAACGAAATATTCTCCTCCTCCAATATTTCCTCCAGCGTATACTTTGCGCCAATATACAGGGAACCCATATCCTGTATGGCATATTTATAATCCTCGTAGACTGTCTTTTGCATCACACACCCCTGTTACTTTTTCGCTTACAGCTGCTCCGTAAGATTTTCTATCTTATAACCGCTCATACGCATCGCATCCCGAATGACTTCCTGAGACAGTCCGCTCTCCTCGGAAAGCTCCTCAACCGTCACCTTACGCCGAAGCTCTCCGGAAAGCTCCTCCGCCCTCCGGGCTATCTCATTAATCCTGTCCGCCAGTTCCCGGTCCTTTGCCTGATGCTCCGCATTCTCTCTGATATAATCCTCCATAGCGTCCATCATAAGCTTCCCCAGCATCCCCTGTACTTCCCCGGGGGCCTCCAGGCTGCCCAGCATCGTAACGCCCGTAGCCAGCGCCACATTCCCCTCTCCTATCAAATCCTCCAAAAACACCCCCTGTCCGGCATAGAGACTGGCAATATCCGGTACATCCTTCAGATACAGCTCCAACAGGCGCTTTTGGGCCTGACTGTCCCCCGCCATGGCGGATATGGTAATCGCCTCTTTTTCTGATTCGCTGCAATCCGGGATGGCCGCTATCTCCTCAAGATAGTCCTGCAAATAGTCTCTCTCCTCCCTGGTCAGATAATCCTCGGGTGACAGAGGCTGTCCTATCCCTATCTTATGCTGCCGCAGATAATCATAAACCATCTGCAGCTGCTCTTCGCTTAACGCAAGCTGTGCAAACGCTTCCCGAACCTGCTCCTCACTGATGCAGTTTTCCTGCTCCTTTGCCTGCAGACGCACCTGCTCAAGGGTCCTGGCAAATAAAACCTCTCTGTTCATCATCTAAATCTATTTTCCTCCCTGCCCGCCCAAACGAGCCATTCACATGCTTACAAACCATTTAATATACTTATTGTTATGAATTTTCGAACCTGTTCTTGAATCACCGAACATGTTCATGAACTACCGAACATGTTCATGGGTAAACAGATGCTCCTGACAATACTCATAATTTCCGTTGCATTTAGAACAGAAACGGAATTCTATATTGGGATTGTCCTCGTCCGTCTGACCGCAGATAGCACATTTGTGCTTTGTGACGCCGGTATTCCTCCGTACCTGCTGTTTAAATTCTGCCCGCCGCTTCATTTCCTTCGGCCTGAGATGAGACATATTCTTCATTCTCAGATAAAAAAGAAGGAAATTCAAAAGAGCAGCCCCCACCGCAAACTTCGTAAAGATATTCCCCGCTATCATATCATACCCCAAAAGCACCAGGTCTAAAATCCCCATCCACTTCACCTTCACGGGAATCACAAACATCAAAAGCACCTGCATTTCCGGATAACATACTGCAAAGGCAAGGAAAATAGAAATATTGATGTAATAGGTGCTAAAGCACGGAGAATACATAAAGGACGCCAATACAGGCATACCGCTTACCATGCCGGGAAACAGGCATATCAGGCCAAAGCACAGAAAGCTGGCCGCCACCGTCAGAAGCATTCCCAGAATCAAATAGACATTATAACGATAGGTCCCCAAAGTGCGCTCCATCAGCGTACCGATATTATAATAAAAGAACAGCATGATAATGGTAAACAGTCCGGGACTGTCCGGCGGTACAATCAGCCAGGTAAAAAGTCTCCATATCTGACCTTGAAACAGTATCTGACCGGGGTCCAGCGTCAGATAGGACAAAAAAGTACTGTTTATCAGGCTGATGGCATAGCCTACGATATAACACATAATCAAAATCAACGTCAGGTTCGGTATTGCGTACTTTCCAAATTTTTTTTCAAAATTACTCATTTTAAATACAGGCCTCGTTTCTGAAAATTGTAATGTCCAAATTTATGTCGGCATATATTAGGGAAACGCTTTCATCAGCGTTTCCTGCACATATTATCCACATTTTAACATTCAAACCGCAAGAAGTAAACCAAGCATTTCACTTTTAAGATTATTTTTAGGTTTTGTTTCCTGTTTTTACAGGTTTTGTTCGTTGCTTTTTTATTGCGCTTGTCGTATAATACAACAGAATGTCGAATTTAGGAAGGATGAATTTTACATGGATAATCAGAACAAAGAAGCGACACTTGGCATTGATATCGGCTCCACTACCGTTAAAATTGCCATACTGGACGAAGCTTGTCATATATTATTTTCAGACTATGAACGTCATTACGCCAATATCAGGGAGACCCTCTCCGGGCTGCTTCAAAAGGCCTACGGGGAATTGGGGAATCTGACCCTCCATCCCATGATAACAGGCTCCGGCGGACTGACTCTTGCCAATCATCTGGGCGTGCCCTTCACCCAGGAGGTAATTGCCGTGGCCTCCTCCTTAAAGGAGCTGGCGCCCCAGACGGATGTGGCCATTGAGCTGGGCGGAGAGGACGCAAAAATTATCTATTTTGAAGGCGGGAATGTGGAACAGCGTATGAACGGTATCTGTGCCGGGGGCACCGGTTCCTTTATTGACCAGATGGCCTCTCTGATTCAGACGGACGCCGCGGGTCTGAATGAGTATGCCAAAAATTATCAGTCCCTGTATACCATTGCCGCCCGCTGCGGCGTGTTTGCAAAGACTGACATACAACCTTTAATCAATGATGGCGCCACCAAGGAGGATCTGGCTGCCTCCATCTTTCAGGCAGTCGTAAACCAGACGATTTCGGGACTTGCCTGCGGTAAGCCTATTCGCGGACATGTGGCGTTTCTGGGCGGCCCTCTGCATTTCCTGGACCAGTTAAAAGCCGCTTTTATCCGCACGCTGAAATTGGACGAGGAGCATATTGTAGCTACCGACCATTCCCATCTGTTTGCCGCCATGGGCTCCGCCCTGAATGCGGACAAAAAGATTTCCGTAACCATGGAGGAAATGGTTCAAAAGCTCTCTCGTGACATCCATATGGAATTTGAGGTGGAGCGCATGGAGCCTTTGTTTGCCGATGAGGCGGAATATGACGCCTTCCAAAAGCGCCACTCCTCTCATCATGTACAGACCAGAGCGCTCTCAGAATACCGGGGTAACGCTTATCTGGGCATTGACGCCGGTTCCACCACCACCAAAATAGCTCTGGTGGGGGAGGACGGTTCTCTGCTGTATTCCTTTTACAGCAACAACGACGGAAGCCCGCTAAAGACTGCTATCCGTTCCCTGAAGGAAATCTATACCCTGCTTCCGGAGGGTGTTTCTATCGTGCGCGCCTGCTCTACCGGCTATGGCGAAGCCTTGATGAAGGCGGCCTTTTTGCTGGATGACGGCGAGGTGGAAACCGTGGCCCACTATTATGCGGCCGCCTTTTTCAATCCCGATGTGGACTGTATTCTGGATATCGGCGGTCAGGATATGAAATGCATCAAAATTAAGAATCAGACCGTAGACAGCGTGCAGCTCAACGAAGCCTGCTCCTCCGGCTGCGGCTCCTTTATTGAAACCTTTGCAAAATCCCTGAATTACAGTGTTCAGGATTTTGCCTCCGCCGCCCTGTTTGCCGAGCATCCCATTGATTTGGGCACCCGCTGTACGGTCTTTATGAACTCCAAGGTAAAGCAGGCCCAAAAGGAGGGGGCTTCCGTGGCGGATATCTCTGCGGGCCTGGCCTACTCCGTTATCAAGAACGCGTTGTTTAAGGTAATCAAGGTGTCTGACGCCTCCGAGCTGGGTCGCCAGATTGTGGTACAGGGAGGCACCTTCTACAATGACGCCGTTCTTCGGAGCTTTGAGAAAATTGCGGGCTGCGAGGCCATCCGCCCCGATATCGCCGGCATTATGGGAGCCTTCGGCGCCGCCCTGATAGCCCGGGAACGGTTTGAGCAGGGATATGAGACTACCATGCTTTCCTATGAAAAAATCTGCGCCCTGCAGTTCGACACCAGCGTGGCCAAGTGCAAGGGCTGTACCAATAACTGCCGCCTGACCATCAACAAATTTTCCGGCGGACGTCAGTTTATCTCCGGCAACCGCTGTGAGCGGGGAATCGGCGGTCAGAAAAACGCCAACAATGTGCCGAATCTGTTTGAGTACAAAATGCATAGACTCTTTCACTACCCTTCTCTTGAGCCGGACGAGGCTCCCAGAGGGACAGTGGGCATCCCCAGAGTTCTGAATATGTATGAGGATTATCCCTTCTGGCATACCTTCTTTACCAGACTGGGATACCGGGTCGTGCTGTCCCCCAGCTCCAACCGGAATATTTACGAGCTGGGAATCGAATCCATCCCCAGCGAATCAGAGTGTTATCCGGCCAAGCTGGCTCACGGCCATGTGGCCTGGCTGATTCATCAGAAGGTGGATTTTATCTTTTATCCCGCCCTCTTTTATGAGCGCAATGAGTTCGAGGAGGCCAACAATCATTACAACTGCCCGATTGTGACCTCCTACTCCGAGAATATCAAGAATAATGTGGAGGAAATCTCAAACGGCAGCATGCGTCTGCGCAACCCCTTCATGTCCTTTAGGGATGTGGACACGATTAGCTCTTCCCTGATAAAGGAATTTACGGAGCTCCCCGCCCCGGAGATAACCGCCGCCTGTAAGGAGGCCTGGGAAGAGCTGGCCAGAGCCCGCAGGGATATGCAAAAGAAGGGCGAGGAAGTCTTAGCCTATTTAAAGGAAACCGGCAAGAGAGGCATTGTTCTGGCCGGCCGGCCCTATCACATCGACCCGGAAATCAATCACGGAATACCGGAGTTGATTACCTCCTTTGACATTGCCGTGCTCACCGAGGATTCTATTTCCCATTTGGCCTGCCCGGAGCGTCCCCTGATTGTTTCGGACCAGTGGATGTACCACTCCCGCCTCTATGCGGCGGCAAGCTATGTAAGAACCACGGATAATCTGGAACTGATTCAGCTGAATTCCTTTGGCTGCGGACTGGATGCAGTCACAACGGACCAGGTGAACGATATCCTCTCCGGCTCCGACAAAATTTATACCTGTCTGAAGATTGACGAGGTAAATAATCTGGGGGCTGCCAGAATCCGCATCCGTTCTCTGCTCTCGGCCATCCGAGTCAGGGAAAAGCTGGGCAAAAAGCCCACGGTTCGCTCCTCAGCCATTGTGAAGGTTCCCTTTACGGAGGAGATGCGAAAGGATTATACCATACTCTGTCCCCAGATGTCGCCCATCCATTTTGAGATTCTGCAGCCGGCCTTTAACGCCTGCGGCTATCATTTCCAGGTGCTGGACAACGACAATAAGCACTCCGTGGATGTGGGATTAAAATATGTAAACAACGACGCCTGTTATCCCTCTCTTCTGGTAGTCGGCCAGATTATGGAGGCTCTGCTCTCCGGTAAATATGATTTGAATAAAACAGCGATTATCATGAGCCAGACCGGGGGCGGCTGCCGCGCTACCAACTATGTAGGTTTTATCCGCCGCGCCCTGAAAAAGGCCGGCATGGAGCAGATTCCCGTTATTTCCCTGAATCTGGGCGGCATAGAAACCAATCCCGGCTTCCATCTGAATGCCGACCTGATGCTGCGGGCGGCAATAGGCGCGGCCTTGGGCGATATCTTCATGCGCTGCGTCTATCGGATGCGCCCCTATGAGGCAACCCCGGGCAGCGTGGAGGCCGTACATCAGAAGTGGCTGAAAATCGTGCAGGAATTTGTTTCCGCCAAGCATATCAATCTATTGAAATTCAACGGTCTGTGCCGCCAGATTATCAGGGACTTTGACAGCATACCCACCCTGGACAGTAAAAAGCCCAGAGTCGGAATCGTTGGGGAAATCCTTGTAAAATTCTCCCCCGCCGGCAATAATCACCTGGTAGAGCTTCTGGAGAGCGAGGGCGCCGAAGCCGTGGTGCCGGACTTAATTGATTTCATGCTCTATTGCTTCTATAATCAGATTTATAAAGCCAAAGAGCTTGGCACCAGCAAGAAAACCGCTCGAATCTCCTCCCTGGGAATCTGGGCGATTGAACATCTGCTGCGGGGCGCATCCGTGAAGGAATTTAAAAAGAGCAGACATTTTACGCCCCCCACTCCGATTCGGGAAATCGTGGAATTTGCAAAGCCTATTGTGTCAATCGGCAATCAGACCGGCGAGGGATGGTTCCTGACCGGAGAAATGGTAGAGCTTATCCATGATGACGTACCAAACATTGTATGTACCCAGCCCTTCGGCTGCCTGCCGAACCATGTGGTAGGTAAAGGCGTTATCAAGGCTCTCCGAAAAGCTTAT
>JAMOZS010000033.1 GCA_023667765.1 Roseburia sp.
GTTCGTGGCTGTGGGTATCCATCCTGATACGGAGGCGCTGAAGGGTTTGGCTGAAATGGACGAGGGAGGCTATGTGCTCTCAGGCGAGGACGGCGTTACCCGGACGGCCGGGTTGTTCGTGGCAGGCGATATTCGGAAGAAACCGCTGAGGCAGATTGTGACGGCGGTAGCGGACGGGGCCAATGCGGCGGTCAGTGCGGCAAATTATTGCAAATCACTTATTTTGTAGTATCCTTCCGGTTAAATGGGGACGGGAATGTTAAATGCTGTTACAACATTCCGTCCCTGTTTTTGTAGAAAAATGCTGTAAAATGTTACAATCTATGGTTGACAAAAGGCATGTACAATGTTATATTTATTAACAGAGTTAATAAATTTGTAACATTTACCCTGTTTTTACAGAGATAAGAGTGAGGGAAATCATGTTTCGCAGATTAACCAGAATAACGACATGCGTATTGTCGGCAGCATTGTTGCTTTCAGGTACAAGTATAGATGCACAGGCCGCAGCAAAATCGGCTCTGCCCAGCGGAGGAGTGGATTTGGCCTTTGCGGTAGATAATAAATTGGAAAATATTGCAGACGATAAGATTTTTAATATTGAGAGGATATTGGAGTTGTCCGATATTCCCGAGGAAGAGCTGGAGCCCTCGGAAGAAGAATTATTCCGGCATCTGGTGATTGCCCAGGTAAACGATTATGTGAATGTCCGCAGCCTGCCCAGTGAGGAAGGAGATATCATCGGTAAGCTTTATGATGATTCCGTGGGTACCTATATTACCGAGGAGGACGGCTGGTATCAGATACAGTCAGGCTCGGTGACAGGTTATGTAAAAGCTGAGTATTGTGTGACCGGCGAGGAGGCAGTCGAGCTGGCCAAACAGGTGGGAACCAGATTTGCGAAGGTAACTACCACGACTTTAAAGGTGCGCATGGAGCCCGGTATGGAGTCCGGCGTTTTGACGCTGGTGCCCATTGATGATGAACTGGTAGTAAGCGAGGAAGTGGACGGCTGGGTCAAGGTAGATGTAGAAGAGGGCTTAGGCTGGGTATCCACTGATTATGTAACGCTCTTTACTGAATTTGTACAAGCCGAGTCCAAGGAGGAGGAAGAGGCTCGTCTGGCAAAGGAGGCCGAGGAGAGGCGCAAGGCCAGAGCAGCAGCGGCAGCCGCTCAGCAGCAGTCAGCCGGTACGACTTCCACAGGTTCTGCGTCCACAACGACCTATACTGTAGGCGATGGCAGCGAGATGGGTGTGGCAGTAGCTGAATATGCATTGCAGTTTGTGGGAAATCCCTATGTATATGGCGGGAGCAGTCTTACGAACGGAACGGATTGTTCCGGGTTTGTAATGAGTGTGTATGCGAATTTCGGAGTCAGCCTTCCTCATTCTTCGTCATCTGACAGGAGCCAGGGTTCCGGGGTTGACGGATTGTCCAATGCACAGCCCGGTGACCTCATCTGTTATTCCGGTCATGTGGCCTTGTATATCGGAGACGGACAGATTGTACATGCCTCTAATCCAAAGACGGGCATTATCGTTTCGCAGGCTGATTATAAGAAGATATTGGCTATCAGAAGAATTTTCTAAGGAAGCGCTTAAATCAGCGTTTCCCTAAAAGAATAAGAATACGAAGGTACGGGCGGTTTGTCCCGTACCTTTTTTGTATTGCAGCCGCACTCGGTGCAGCAAACGCTTGAATCGACGTTTCCCTAGGTTCCTCAAGATGGAGGATACAGGGAGTGAAATCGGACTTGGCCTTTGTTCTGCTGAGAAATAAGGGCTTTGGAATTTTGCAAAGGTAAAATGTGTAATTCTTGTTTAATGTCAGTTAAAGTGTTCGAGTTGTCAAAATATTATTTTTGGGAGAAAAGGACTATTGACTTTAGCACTCTGTACAAAATTCACAAAAAAACACAGGGAAACGATATAGCGATAAATTAAGAATAGAAATAAAGGGATAAGTTATCCACATTAAAAACACCATAAAACAGGATGAAAGGTATTTATACACGGGGTTATACACATTATCCACAGATTTTTGGGGCAATCGGGAGGATGGTGAGGAGTATCAAACAAGAACAGAGGTTTTGTGAAATTCTTATAAAAATATATTATTGTCGATTAAAGTCAAAAAAATAGATTGACAGGTACAATGTCATAAACAAGTAAAAAAATCCCGATATTGTTGCAAAAAGTTATAAAAATATGATATAATGCTCATACAATAAAAGAACGAAAGGGATGATTCATATGAAATTTATTATTGTAGGAAGAAATATTGATGTAACCCCCGGCTTAAGGGCGGCAGTAGAGGACAAGATTGGCAAGCTGGGAAAGTATTTTAATCCTGACACAGAGGTACATGTAACCTTGAGCGTAGAGAAGGAGCGCCAGAAGATAGAGGTTACCATCCCGGTGAAGGGGAGCATTATTCGTTCTGAGCAGGTCAGCAATGACATGTATGTATCCATTGACCTTGTAGAGGAGATTATTGAGAGACAGCTGAAAAAGTATAAGAATAAAATTGTGGACAAGAAGCAGGCGGCAGGAGACTTCAGCCAGATGTATGTGGACAACGATTATATGGATGACGAGGAGGTTAAAATCGTAAGAACCAAGAAGTTTGATATTAAGCCCATGTATCCTGAGGACGCCTGCATTCAGATGGAGCTTTTGGGTCATAATTTCTTCGTATTCTGTAATGCGGAGACAGACCAGGTAAATGTAGTATATAAGAGAAAGGGAGATACTTACGGATTGATTGAGCCGGAAAACTGAAGGAAGAGCTGAGAACGGGTCGGCTGCCTCTTGCGGGGATATCGGTTTGTAGAGAATATAGAGAACTGTGAAAAGCTTTAAAGAGCGTGCGGAATGAAAATCATACTGCACGCTCTTTTCTCATATAATGGATTGAATTGTCAAGTGGAAATGGTTGAAACGGTGCAGAACAGATATTTGCAAAAAATAAAGAAAATGATTTTGATAGAGCTGACCTTGGTAGGTGTTATGGCGACTGTACTTGTAAACCAGGCAGGTCGGGGAGAGGGGACGAGAGGCGTTTTCGGAGGAGGTCTTTTTGAGCAGAAGCATCTGGGGCTGGAGCTGGAGGAAAATCCTGACAATGCGGAAAAGGACTATATCAAATGGGTGGATTTCAAGGTCAGCTATGAGGCATTATGTCAGGCCTATGAATGGGATGTGGAGACACATGGAGGGGAGCATGAGCTGCACTGGATAGAGCTGCTGGCGTATACGGCGGCCAAGACAGGAGGGGAGTTTGACAAGAAGGCATTAACCATTATGGACGAGGCAGCAAAGGAGCTTTCCGAAGGGGAAAAAACCCTTGAGGAGCTGACGGAGAAGCTGAAGTATTATGAGTATTACAGGGAAGCCTATGATGCCGCCCTGGGCGGTCTGGTGGGAGAATATGAGGTACAGGTGGAGAATGGAATCCAGACGTGGAGCGAGGCGTCTTTCGGACAGGAAACAGCCCGGGAGACGGGGCAGGAGGCAAGTCAGGAGGAAAACCGGGAGACGGGACAGGAGGATTCAGGAACCGGGGGGGACGTGCAATATGAAAGGGTCTATGGCTTAAAGGGATATTTCCCGCTGGCAAGGGGATTTGATTATACCCATTATGATGATTTTGGAGCCGGCAGAAGCTATGGCTATAAAAGAAGGCATTTAGGACATGATATGATGGGCCTGGTGGGGGTGCCTATTATTGCCGTCGAATCCGGTTATGTGGAGGCTCTCGGATGGAATCAATATGGAGGCTGGCGTATCGGCATCCGCAGCTTTGACGGGAAACGCTATTATTACTATGCGCATCTGCGGCAGAATTACCCCTATGCGGAGGGACTGGAGGAAGGAGATATTGTCACGGCCGGAGACGTCATCGGTTATATGGGGCATACCGGTTACAGCACCGAGGAAAATGTGAATAATATTGAGGTGACGCATCTGCACTGGGGGCTGGAATTGATTTTTGACGAGTCTCAGAAGGAAAGTAATAATGAAATCTGGATTGATGTATATGCCCTTACGAGATTTCTCTCTAAGCATACCCAGCCGGTGGCTAAGGTGGAGGGAACGAAGGAGTGGGTAAGAACCACAGGCATCAAAGACCCGGTGGTGGAGGAAAACAAAAAGAAAAATTAAGAAAATATTCATAATTTCAGAAGAAATTCCTGCACTGTAGTATTTGCGGCGTGTTATAATATTTTGCAACAGTTCTGCCATACGGAAAGGTTTTGCTGTTTCGATGCGGTCGGTTAAGCATCTGCAGTTGAGTTATGGCGTGATAGTGGGAGGATTGATAATGGCGCGGATATTGATTGTGGATGATGAAGAGGAAGTGGCGGATTTACTGGAGCTTTTTCTGAAAAATGATGGTTTTGAGGTATATAAATTTTATGAAAGTCCTAAGGCATTGGCTTTTCTGGAGAAGCAGGAAGTGGATTTGGCAATTTTGGATATTATGATGCCGGATATGGACGGATTTGCCCTTTGCCGTAGAATTAGGGAGAAGTATTTGTTTCCCATTATCATGTTGACTGCAAGGGTGGAGAATACAGATAAGATTACAGGTCTGCTGCAGGGGGCGGACGACTATATCACAAAGCCCTTTCAGTCCCTGGAGGTTGTGGCCAGAGTAAAGACCCAATTAAGGCGTTATAAGAATTATAATCCCCGGGTATCTATGGGAAGGGAGTTCCCGAAGGGAAGCGGGGACGTAAGGTGTCTTACGGAGGAGGGCGATTCTTTGGAGCATAGCGGCAGAGAAAGCGCCGTAGCGGAAGATACAAAGGGAAGGCAGCGGGGAAATGCGCAGAAGGAGGAGCCGGATTTTTGTGATATTCGTGGTCTGTATATTGACCGTATGGCCCATCAATGCAGGCTCTATGATAAACAGCTGGAACTGACGCCTACAGAATTTGAGATACTCTGGCTGTTGTGTAGCAGGCAGGGACAGGTAGTCGGCTCGGAGGAACTGTTTCGGTTGGTCTGGGGAGAGAAGTATTATGACAATAATAATACGGTGATGAAGCATATAGGCAAAATACGGGAGAAATTAAGGGAGAACTATAAGAATCCTAAATTTATTAAGACCGTATGGGGAATCGGTTATACGATTGAGAAATGAGGTGCTTTATGACTCGGAGAATCGGGTATAAGATACTGCGCAGTTCCGTTATCTATCTGGTGCTTTTGGTGGTATTTGCAGCGGCCGGATATATGTGGGGACATACCCGCATCTGGTATGGGACGGAATGGAATTACAGATTTCTGGTATGGGTGGAAGAGAATGCCCCTTTTATAGGGATATTGGGCTTTCTTTGCGGCGAGATACTGATATTCGGATGGTTTATCTATCGGATGGGAAGTTATTTCGGAAAGCTGGAGGACGCCATGGAGCAGATTGTCAGTGAGGGAAATAACTGGATTACGCTGCCGGATGACATGGCTGAGACAGCCGTCCGGCTGAATCAGATTAAGTCTCAGCTGAATGTAAGCCGGATGCAGGCCAGGGAGGCGGAACAGCGGAAAAATGACCTGGTGGTCTATCTGGCCCATGATTTGAAAACGCCCTTGACTTCCGTGATGGGATATCTGTCTCTTTTGGAGGAGACGGAGGAGCTGCCTTATGCCCAGAGGCAGAAGTATCTGGGAATCGCATCTAAAAAGGCGATGCGCCTTGAGGAGCTGATTAACGAATTTTTTGAGATTACCCGGTTTAACCTGACGCATATGGAACTGGAAAAGAGGCAGATTAATTTTACCCATCTGCTGGAGCAGACAAGCTTTGAGTTTGAGCCGCAGTTTGCAGAGAAGGGTTTGACCTGCAGGCTGGAGGGAGACAGGGAGGTATGGGTGGTATGCGACCTGGATAAGATTCAGCGTGTGGTGGATAATCTGCTGCGCAATGCCTGCTCCTATGCCTACGAGGGGACTGAGATTGTGCTTCGAGTGTTCAAAACGTCGGAGGAAACCCTATATTTTACCTGTACAAACAAGGGCCCCACAATACCGGAGGAGAAGCTGCAGCGCGTTTTTGAGCAGTTTTATCGTCTGGACAGCGCCCGCACCAGCAATCAGGGAGGAGCCGGTCTGGGCCTTGCAATTGCCCGACAGATTGTAAAGCAGCATGGAGGCGCTATCAAGGCTGAGAGTGCAGACGGGGTCACATGCTTTACCGTGGAGCTGCCTGTAAAATAGCTTTGTTCGGAGGTTTTGAAAGAATACCTTTTTAATTTCCTAAGATTCTCTGTAGAAAAAACGGAGAATCTTTTTTGCTCCTGAATCTATAATGAGATATGCACGGAAGGAGAAAGGCATGTTTGGGATGTCCGTGACAGCAAGGATAAGGAGCAGAGTGATAGTATGACAGGCAGGACAAAACAATACAACCGGATGAGTGGGATAAATGCGGCTTCCTTGGGAAGGCAGAAATGTAATAAGGGTTATGTAAAAAAGAAGAAAAAGAGAAGGTCGGTCCTGAGTATGGCGCTTTCGCTGATTCTGATAGGTCTGTGGGGCCTGTTTGGTTTGAGCGGGGGACTGTTTTCGGAAAAGGTGACAGAGGGCGCCGAGGAGGCGCTCCCGGATATTCCCCGGGAGCTAAAGGAGCTTCTGGAAAAGAATGAGGAGACTTATGATTTTGTGATGGAATATCCCAATCGGGAACAATATTTGGACAAGGATATTTCTCTTGCCGGGGATACCGGAATAAGCGACGCGCTGGCGTCCGGGACAGTGCCGCTTTTGATGCAGTGGGATACCCGATGGGGATATGCCGCCTATGGGGAGGAGATGGTGGGCCTTGCAGGCTGCGGCCCTGCCTGTCTCTGTATGGCGTATCTGTATCTGACAGAGGATTTATCGCTTACACCGGCTTCCATGGCGGAGTTTGCCTATGAACAGGGCTTTTATACGGAGTACGGGACGGACTGGTCACTGTGGACCCGGGGCGTAGAGCTGTTAGGCATGGAGGGAGAGGAGCTTCCTTTAGACGAGAGGGAAATCAGGAACACGCTGGATGACGGAGGAGTTGTCATATGCAGTATGCGTCCCGGAGATTTCACCACCACAGGTCATTTTATTTTACTGCGTGATTATGATGAAAACGGATTCTATGTAAACGACCCGAATCGTAAAAGCAACAGCGACAGACAGTGGAAGTTTGACGAGTTGTCGGGACAGATTAAGAATTTATGGGGAATAAGGGGATAGCCCAAAGGGCTGTCCCTTTTTGGAGATACGATTTCTTAGATACAATTCACAGGATATGTGTTATAATTGTAAAAGTAAGGTAATTCTTCAGAGCCGGGCCTGGAACTGGAAATCCTGAACATTTGGTTCTGAACAGTTACCGATTCAGATTGGGAACAGAATACGAACCTCCTGTTTTGCAAATATATTAATGTCAGTTGCGTCATAATAATGTAAAACAGGAGGTGGAAAAATGGGAAAGGTGATACTTATGAAAGGATTTGATTCAACGACTTATTCTGTCAATGATTTTTTGGAATGGTATGAAAGAAAGCAACTGATACTTTCACCTAAATTTCAACGCAGGTCAGTATGGAAGGATGTAGCCAAATCCTTCCTGATAGATAGTATTTTAAGAGGCAAACCGTTACCCAAGATATTTATCCGCCAGTTAACTGATATAAGGACAAGAACTACCATCAGAGAAGTGGTTGACGGACAGCAAAGATTGCGGACGATTCTGGATTATATCAATGATGGTTTTAAGGTGAAGAAGGTGCATAATGAGGAATGTGGTGAAAAGTATTTTTCCCAGTTGGACGAGGCTGCCCAAAGTAGTATTCTAACATATAAATTTTCTGTTGACACGCTGATTGGCGTGGAGGACAGTGAGATTATGGATATATTTGCCAGACTGAATACTTATACGACTCCCTTAAACAAACAGGAGCTGATAAATGCGGAATTTTATGGATATTTCAAGCAATTAGTTTATGGAGTCAGCCATAAATATAATAAATTTTGGATTGAAAATAAGATATTCTCGGAATATCAGACGATGCGTATGAATGAAGTAGAATTAACGGCTGATTTATTTATTGCCTGTATGGATGGTATTCAAAATAGAAAGCGCGTTAAAATATATTATAAAGAATATGACGAGCAGTTCGATGAAAAGGATATGCTGGAGGATATGTTTGACGAAACCATTTCTCTTATTACCCGTCTGTTTGGGGATCATCTGAAGAAATCCGTATTCAGGAAGCCGGCATTATTTTATGCCTTATTTTTAGCATTATGTAATTTGAGACATAATATTCCCGGGTTACCGGAGGTTCATGTACCCGCAATAACGGGGAAAACAGAATCGAAAATTAAGTCCTGCTTAGATAGAATCGAGGTATTGATTGATTCGGAGGATTTGAATAAGGACGAACTTGATTTTGTAATCTCTATTTCCCGTGCAACTTCAGACGGCGAATCAAGAAAGACTCGAACGGCCTATATAGCCAGACAATTAAAGGAAGCCCTTTCGGATTAGAGAATGAAGGGGAGATATCTATGGTTACAATACAGAGCGTATATAACGAATTTATGAGGGCATATCATGGTCAGTGTTCCATGATTGCAGACAGCACTATCATAGAACAGGGGAATCTGCAATTTAAGGGCCATTCGTTTTCGCATGAAATGTATCTGGCGATTGTAGAAAATTGTTTTATGCAGATATATCTGGCGTGGGAAGCTTTTCTGGAAAAGTCCTTTATTTCCTATTTACAAAATGCTTCTGATTTGCAGGGAAACAGTTATTTGAGATATGGATTACCGGTAAATGACGAACATGCGTATGATATGCTGAGAGGAACCAAAAGTTATCCTGACTGGACCAATATTGACGAAGTGAATCGTCTGGCGAAAATTTATTTCGAACATTCAGGACCGTTTGTGATATTAAAGACTCCGCCGGCTGAATTTCTGGAAATGAAAACAATAAGAAATCGCATTTCTCATGTGTCAACGAACAGCCAAAAACAATTTAACACATTACTTGCAAGAAACATAGCTCAAACCAATATTCAACCGGGCGATTATTTAATGATGTTCAAAAGTGCAGGTCAAACTTATTTTACGTTTTATGTTTGTATGCTTAAGGATTATGTGGAAGCGATATGTAATAAATAGATGAAAGGGTTGTCTGGTATGAAGAGAAAAGGCAGGACATCCATCTTATTCCTTTTTTTGGCAGGTTTTATTCTTATATCGGAGCTTGCTAATGATACGGCAGTCGATTCGAGTACGGAAATTCCGGAGGCGACTTATTTTGACGGAACATATTCCTTTGGAGAATATGAGGGGAGCCCCTACATAGAGGTGAACGGGAACCGGCCTTTCTTCCGGGAGGAGGATATGACAAAGGAGGCTTTTGAGACCTACAGTGAATTAGACGAATACGGCAGATGCGGGACGGCTTATGCAAATGTGTGCAGGGAGCTGATGCCCACAGAGGAGCGCGGGGAGATTGGAAAGATTAAACCGTCGGGCTGGCATACGGTGAAATATCCGGATGTGATTAAGGATTTGTATCTCTATAATCGCTGTCATTTGATTGCATTCTGTCTTGCAGGAGAAAATGCGAATGAGAAGAATCTGATTACAGGGACAAGGTATATGAATATGAAGGGAATGCTGCCCTTTGAAACAGAGGTAGCCTCCTATGTAGAGGAGACCGGGAATCATGTGCTCTATAGGGTTACCCCTGTATTCGAGGAAGATAATCTGGTTGCAGACGGAGTTTTAATGGAGGCCTGTTCGGTAGAAGATTCCGGTGAGGGTATTTGCTTTTGTGTTTATGTCTATAATGTGCAGCCCGGAATAGAAATCGATTATGCAACCGGTGACAGCCGTCAGATAGAGGAATAAGAGGAGAAACGTCTGTCCAGCCATACGGCGACTCCGTCGTTCTCGTTGGAGGGTATGACGCCTGTTGCAAGCTGTTTTAGCTCTTCCATGGCATTTTCTACCGCATAAGCCTCGTCTGCCATTTCAAACAGGGAGATATCGTTCAGGGAGTCCCCGAATACCACTACCTGTTCACATTCGTATTGTTTTTGTATTTTCCTGACGGCCATTGCTTTTGTTGCGCTCTTCGGGCAGATTTCCAGCCAGTACTCGGGGCGGTATTTATCCTGCTGATATACGCAGTTCCATTTATCGCTTCCTCTTAAAGAGGTGTAGAGGGATTCTAAATCCGCCTTGTCGGCGATGAATGTAAAATAACATATTTCTCCCTGATATAAATCATCTTCATCGGGGACAGCTCTTAGGCGTTTGTCGTCCGCATGGGCCCTTAAATACATCTGTAGGCCCGTGTTCATTCTGTTTTCCAAATACAGCTTTGTTTCTTTTTTGTTTCTGTAGGAGGATATAAAACCGGGTACTTCATGTTCTTTCAGGCATTGTCTTATCATAGATAGGGCATCTGGTTCAAACACGGCGATTTCTATTTCTTTCTTTGTCCGGGGATTGGAAAGTATGGTTCCATTACGAGTAATCACAGGTATTTGAAAGGGAATATCCTTTGTGAGCTTCGATGCGCTGTCTATTGACCTTGCCGTGGCATAGGTTATTAAAATGCCCTGCTCAATCAGATGCTTCAGGCATGTTACGGATTTGCCTGAAATGGATTTGTCATTTCGCATCAAAGTTCCGTCCAAATCCGTAACAAATAGCGTCTTTTCCATAGCTGTCATCTCCCTTCTCTTTATTGTCATTATAATCTGTATTTTCACAATTGTCATTATATTTACACAGTGCAGATAAAAATAGGGTATATGCCCGGGAAATATTTTTGAACGGTCGGAGGACATTATGAGAAATTTGGAGAATCCTGTGAGGTTTTACGGGACGGCGGTGTTATATAAGTAGAAAGACTGATATAATGAGACCTGACGACGCAAAGTCGGATTATTTATGGGATATTACATTGGTCGATAAATAAACGAAATAATCTGTGTTAAAGAGAAGAGAGGAGATTAAAAATGAAAAGTGTAAAGAAGTCATGTTTGGGAATTGCAGTGGCGGTAATGCTTATGGGATGTAGCTTTACTACATTTGCAGCGACACCAGAGGTAAGAGAAATTCATAATTATGAAGATTTAGGAGAACGATGTGTGAATACCGTTATTTACCATCATACGCATTATACAGGTGGCCCGAATGGCACTACAATTCCCATGGACTGTACTGTTATGAAAAATGAGTATAAGAATTATAAAAAATGTCATTGTGGAGCAGAACAATGGGGGCCAAGCAGATTTGTGGAAACCCATTCGGTAAAATAGTATTGTTTATAGTTAGAATAGTAAAGAAAGGGATTTCTCCGTACCGGGCATTTGTTTGATTTGTCCTGACAGGGAGAAATCCCTTATATGTTTAGCATTAGATTAAGAGGATAATCACCGAAAAGAGCATATAGGGGGATTTTTATGGTTAAAAACAGATGCCGTTCTCTTTGCGCTTTGTTTATGATACTGTGTCTGGCTGGTTGTGGGAAGGGCATGCAGGGGGTAGAAGGGATTCAAGGCAGCAACACGGCGCAGAGACAGGAGACGGAGCAAAAGGAAGAGAAAAAGAGCCTTGCCTATGGAATAACTTATCAGGATACGCATAGCACGCCGGAAATATCTGCAGATATTAACTCTTTTCAGATGACAGAGAAGGCGTTGTACTTTAAAGCGGTTGGAAGCGGCAGCTTTTACCGGATTTCCCTGGAGGAAGAAATCCTGCAGCCCAGGGTTTTGCCCATAGAGCTTTTGGCGGATGAAATATTTCTGGCCCTGTGCGTAACGGAGGGGCAGTATGGAGGGATTTTTATCAGCAGCTATGACAGGGAGAAGCAGGCTTATTATCTGACGGCTTATGATGAAAACGGCAGTCTCTCGTGGAGACAGGATATTACGGAAGCTGTGCCGGAGGCAGAGAAGAATGAATATGGGGGAAGCTTCTGGTATTTGAGACAGGATAGCGAGGGTATGTTTTATATGCCGGGGGAAAAACATATTCTGCTGTTTGACAGAGAGGGTAAAGGCAGAGGAGAGATTTTGTGGCCCTATGAGCGGTTAGAGAATATCGTGGTGAGCAAAGAGGGCAGAGTTTACGGGTTATCCGGGAACAGCGGCTCAGGGAGGGCTCTGACGGAGTTAGATACGGATAATCTGACATGCGGGGAGGAGATAAGAATTCGTGCCAGAGTATTGGCTGCAGGCCTGACAGAAGGGATTTGTTATGTGGATGAAATTACTAAGAGCTTATATGAATACAGTCCGAATACGGGAGAGAGCAGGGAACTGCTGTCGGTTTTGGATTATAACATGACGGAAGGCGCTATATGGCTGTGCTGCGCAGCAGGAGACAGTATCCGATTTCTTGTCCGTGACACCTTCAATGCATCCGCTCCTGTCGAACTGATTACCCTTGCCAAGGGGGCAGCGACGGCGGCGGGGCAAAAGCAGAAGCTTATTGTGTTGGCCAGTAGTGATAATTTATACCTGATGAATAAGGCAGCGGCGTTTAACAGAAGGAATGATGCGTATGAGGTAACGGTGGAGGTGTTGGAGAGCTCTAATGGGAGCGGAAACGCTTATAGCTATGATGAACTTATGACAAAGCTGAATACCAAAATCCTATCGAAGGAGGTGGATTTAATCTTTGTCAATCAGCTGGAATACTGTACCTATAAGGAACAGAATGCATTTGAGAATCTTATTCCCTTTTTAAAGGACAGCAGGATTCGGGTGGAGGATTATAGGGAGACTTTGCTTATGCCCCTGAGGAAAGGGGCAGAGCTTTATTCTATTCCCACCTTCTTTACCGTGCAAAGCTATGCGTTGAAGGAATCACAGCTGGGGGATGAGGAAATCTGTACCATGGAGGGCTTCCTGCGCTATATAGAGGAGCATCAGAATATGAAATGGAAGTGGGGAGGCAGCGGACATTGGGTATTGGAAATGTGTATGAAGTTTGGCTGGGAGCATTTTGTAAATTTGGGGGAGGGAAGCTGCAGCTTTGACCAGGAGGAATTTAAGTCTCTTGTCAAGAGGATAAATGCTCTGGAATTGGATGCAAAATGGTATCATAATGAGTGGGAGGAATTGATTGGCGAGGGTGAAAATGTCATGTCGGAACTGACCTTTTCCAGCCCCATACAGATTGCAGGGGAGGAGAGATATTATGGAGAGGAGCTTTCGCTGATTGGTTATCCCAGCCCGGACGGGGAACTGAGGACGTATGCCTTTTTGGACCCGCTGTTATGTATATCGGCCAGAAGCGGGAGGAAGGAGGGGGCTTTTGCATTCTGGGAATATTATATGGAGGCTTCCCGCCAGGATGCGGGTCGTGCCTTATCTGCGCGGACGGATGATTTTGAAGAGCAGATGGAGATGGCAGGTACGAAGCAGTATGAGTGGGATGAAAGGGGGGACAGGATAGAACTTCCTGTGGATTATCTGGATTATGGAGGAGAAATGAGGGGGTATTATGCCTTGAATGAGCGGCAGCAGAGTTTGGTGGAGCAGGCAATTGAAAACGCCAGAACGGATACTGTGGAGGGATTGCAGATTCAAAAGCTTGTGCTGGAAGAAATGGACAGCTATCTGTATGGGAATAAATCCCTTGAAGAAGCAGCCGGGATTCTGCAGAACCGCGTACAGCTGTATCTGAATGAAAGGAAATAATGAAATAATGTTTCCATAGAAAGCCATTGCAAAAGCGACTTCCTTATGTTAAAATGGGAGCAGTTAAATGATAAAAAAATAACAATCATAAAACAAAATGAACAAAACGGAGGAAAGTCAAATGGCAAAGAAAGTTGTATTAGCAGGCGCCTGCCGTACCGCCATCGGTACCATGGGCGGAGCCCTCAGCACAACTCCCGCAGCGGAGCTGGGCGCTATCGTAATCAAGGAAGCACTAAACAGGGCAGGGGTTGCTCCTGAGCAGGTAGACCAGGTTTACATGGGCTGTGTTATTCAGGCCGGACTGGGTCAGAACGTGGCTCGTCAGGCTTCCATTAAGGCTGGGCTTCCCATTGAAGTACCGGCAGTTACCATGAATGTAGTATGCGGCTCCGGCTTAAATTGTGTAAATCAGGCGGCCCAGATGATTATGGCAGGGGATGCCGATATCGTGGTTGCAGGCGGTATGGAAAATATGTCTATGGCTCCCTATGCCGTTCCTCAGGGTCGTTATGGCTATAGAATGAATAATGGCGTTCTGGTAGATACCATGATTAAGGATGCCTTGTGGGATGCATTTAACGATTATCATATGATTAAGACCGCAGACAATATCTGCGAGGAGTGGGGTCTGACCCGCGAAGAGCTGGATGAGTTTGCATTGAAGAGCCAGCAGAAGGCCGAGGCTGCTCAGAAGAGCGGAGCCTTTGATGCGGAAATCGTGCCTGTTATGGTTAAGAAGAAAAAGGAAACCGTAGAATTTAAGGTGGATGAGGGCCCTCGTCCCGGTTCTACGATAGAGGGGCTTGCCAAGCTCCGTCCCATTAACCCGGGCGGTTTTGTTACCGCCGGTAATGCATCCGGTATCAACGACGGCGCGGCAGCCATTGTTGTGATGAGCGAAGAGAAGGCGAAGGAGCTGGGCGTTAAGCCTATGGCTACTTTCGTGGCCGGCGCTCTGGCAGGTGTTCGCCCTGAGGTGATGGGCATCGGCCCTGTGGCTTCCACCAGGAAGGTATTGGCAAAGACCGGCATGAAGATTGAGGACTTCGATATCATTGAGGCGAACGAGGCCTTTGCAGCACAGTCCGTAGCCGTAGGCAAGGATTTGGGCATTGATGTGGATAAGCAGCTGAATCCCAATGGAGGTGCGATTGCGCTGGGCCATCCGGTAGGCGCATCAGGCTGTCGTATACTGGTTACGCTGCTGCATGAAATGCAGGCGAAGGGTGCCAAAACCGGTCTGGCTACTCTGTGTATCGGCGGCGGCATGGGCTGCTCTACCATTGTCAAGATAGAGGATTAAGCTCTTATAAAGAGAAATGACGGAGAATACTTCTGGAAGGGGGGTATTCTCCTTGGTATGTAAATCGACTGTGGCTTTCAGTCAAAAAATCAGACGGAGGATTACCATGGATTATATTTTATATGAACAAAAGGGCGGCTATGGGATGATTACCATCAATCGCGAAAATGCTATGAATGCTCTGAATTCCCAGGTGCTGGATGAATTAAACGCCGCTTTGGACGCCGTGAATCTGGAGGAGGTTCGCTGCCTTATTTTGACGGGCGCAGGACAGAAGTCCTTTGTGGCAGGCGCGGATATTGGCGAGATGAGTACCTTAACGAAGGCGGAGGGTGAGGCCTTCGGCAAAAAGGGAAATGATGTGTTCCGCAGACTGGAGACATTTCCCATTCCCGTCATTGCAGCTGTAAACGGCTTTGCACTGGGCGGTGGCTGTGAGATTGCCATGAGTTGTGATATCAGAATTTGTTCCGATAATGCGGTATTCGGCCAGCCCGAGGTAGGTTTAGGCATCACGCCCGGCTTTGGCGGCACACAGAGACTTGCAAGACTTGTGAGTCCCGGTATGGCGAAGCAGCTGATTTATACGGCCCGCAATATCAAGGCGGAGGAGGCTTATCGAATCGGTTTGGTAAATGCGGTGTATTCTCAGGAGGAGCTGCTTCCCGCAGCAGAGAAGATGGCGGCAGGCATTGCGAAGAATGCGCCGATTGCCGTCCGCAACTGTAAGAAGGCCATTAATGAGGGGCTTGACGTAGATATGGAGCAGGCGATTGCAATCGAAGAAAAGCTTTTTGGCGACTGCTTTGAGACAGAGGATCAGAAGTACGGCATGGCATTTTTCCTTGACAAGAACAAGGAGAAGGTAAAAGAGCCGTTTAAGAATTGTTAGATGGAATGGTTAAATATCAAATAAAATTTTAAAATATTAAGGAGGAGCTTTCGATGAAAGTAGGTATTATTGGCGCGGGCACCATGGGCGCGGGAATCGCGCAGGCATTTGCCATGACGGACGGTTATGAGGTTTGTCTCTGCGATATTAAGCAGGAGTTCGCTGACGGCGGCAAGGCAAAGATTTTAAAGAATCTGAATTTCCTGGTGGGTAAGGAGAAAATTTCCCAGGAGAAGGCTGACGCTGTGGCAGCTAAGATTGTTACCGGTTTGAAGGATATCTGTACCGATTGTGATTTGGTTATCGAGGTATGTCCCGAGAGCATGGCAATCAAGAAGCAGACCTTTGCTGAGCTGCAGCAGATTGTGAAGAAGGATTGTATTTTTGCATCCAACACTTCTTCCCTCTCCATTACCGAGATGGGCAACGGTCTGGACCGTCCTTTAATCGGTATGCATTTCTTTAATCCTGCGGACAGAATGAAGCTGGTGGAGGTCATTGCAGGCGCAAATACTCCCGCAGAGCTGGTGGAGAAGATTAAGGGCATCGCTGCAGAGATTGGCAAGACACCCGTAGAGGTAAACGAGGCGGCAGGCTTTGTGGTAAACAGAATCTTAATTCCTATGATTAACGAGGCCGTTAATGTATATGCGGCAGGCGTTGCTTCTGTGGCTGATATTGATGTGGCTATGCAGCTGGGCGCTAATCATCCGATGGGGCCTCTGGCGCTGGGAGATTATATCGGACTGGACATCGTGCTGGCTATTATGGAGGTTATCTATGCCGAGACCGGCGACTCCAAGTACGCTCCCGCTCCTTTGCTTCGTAAGATGGTACGGGCAGGCAAGCTGGGCAAAAAGACCGGCGCAGGCTTCTATGATTATTCAAAATAAGCAGATGTAAGAATATACAATTCATAATGGAGGAAATAAAATCATGGATTTCACTTTAAGTAAAAAGCATGAAATGGCGCGCACTCTTTTCAGAGAGTTTGCGGAAAAAGAAGTTAAGCCTTTGGCTGTGGAGGTAGACGAGACAGAGGAATTCCCCCGCGCTACCGTGGAGAAAATGGCTAAGGCAGGCTTTATGGGTATTCCGATTCCCAAGGAGTATGGCGGACAGGGCTGTGATGTGTTGACCTATGCCATATGTGTGGAGGAACTGGCTAAGGTTTGCGGAACGACCGCAGTTATCGTATCGGCACATACCTCTCTTTGCTGTGACCCTATTCTTACTTATGGTACGGAAGAGCAGAAGCAGAAATATCTGCCCGATTTGGCGGCAGGCAGAAAGATTGGCGCTTTCGGACTGACCGAGCCCGGCGCCGGCACGGACGCCCAGGGTCAGCAGACCAAGGCTGTGCTGGAGGGTGACGAGTGGGTGCTTAACGGCTCCAAGATTTTCATTACCAATGGTAAGGAAGCGGATGTGTATGTCATTTTTGCAGTTACCGGCGTTATCGAAAAGCGCGGTAAGATGATTAAGGAAATCTCGGCATTTATCGTGGAGAAAGGTACTCCGGGCTTTAGCTTCGGCACCAAGGAGAAGAAGATGGGTATCCGTGGTTCCTCTACTTACGAGCTGATTTTCACAGACTGCCGTATTCCCAAGGAAAACATGCTGGGACAGCAGGGCAAGGGCTTTGGTATTGCCATGCACACGCTGGACGGCGGACGTATCGGTATTGCTGCGCAGGCTCTTGGCATCGGTGAGGGCGCTCTGGACAGAACCATTGCTTATGTTCAGGAGAGAAAGCAGTTCGGCCGTCCTATCGGCGCTTTCCAGAACACACAGTTCCAGCTGGCTGATATGGCTACCAAGGCACAGGCTGCACAGTTTATGGTATACAAGGCTGCCTGCACCAAGGACCAGTACACGAAGGATCATAAGACCTCTTACAATGTGGAGGCTGCCATGGCAAAGCTGTATGCAGCGGAGATGGCTATGGAGGTTACCACGAAGGCAGTTCAGCTCCACGGCGGTTATGGCTATACCAGAGAGTATGAGGTAGAGCGCATGATGCGCGACGCCAAGATTACCGAGATTTACGAGGGTACAAGCGAGGTACAGCGTATGGTTATCAGCAGCGCGCTGTTGAAATAAGAAGTTATCTCATAAGCTGGTAAGGTCGGAACAGATAAAATGATAGATTAAAAATAAGGAGTGAATATACAATGAAAATCGTTGTTTGTATTAAGCAGGTTCCTGATACCAAGGGCGGTGTAAAATTCAATCCCGACGGGACTCTGGACAGAGCTGCTATGATGACAATTATGAATCCTGATGATAAGGCCGGTCTGGAGGCTGCACTGAGACTGAAGGACCAGTACGGCGCTGAGGTAACGGTGATTACCATGGGACTTCCCAAGGCGGAGGATGTCCTGCGCGAGGCTATGGCGATGGGTGCAGACAAGGGCATTCTGGTAACAGACAGAGTGCTTGGAGGCGCTGATACCTGGGCTACTTCCCAGACGCTGGCCGGCGCGATTCGCAATCTGGAGTATGATTTGATTATTACGGGACGTCAGGCTATCGACGGCGATACCGCACAGGTTGGCCCTCAGATTTCCGAGCATCTGGGTATTCCTGTTATCTCCTATGCACAGAAGATAGAGATTGAGGGTGACAGCGTTATCGTGGAGCGTCAGTATGATGACAGATATCATGTGTTAAAGGCTAAGATGCCCTGTCTGGTAACTGCCCTGGCAGAGCTGAATGAGCCCCGTTATATGACGCCCGGCGGAATCTTTGACGCCTGTGATTCTGAGATTACCGTTTGGGGCAGAGCGAATCTGGTGGATGTAGAGGATTCCAATCTGGGACTCAAGGGCTCACCTACTCAGATTGCAAGAGCTTCCGATAAGGTTCGCAAGGGCGCCGGCGAGAAGGTTGCGCTGGATCCTGCAGAGGCTGTTGACTACATTGTTGGCAAGCTGAAAGATAAGCACGTAATATAGGAGGAAAACAAAATGAATAACATATCCTTAGAGGAATATAAGGGCGTATATGTATTCGCTCAGCAGGTAGACAATGTAATCAATAGTATTGCTTTTGAGTTAATCGGCAAGGGCAAGGACCTGGCCGATGCGCTGGGCACGACTGTAACTGCTGTACTTGTGGGCAGCGATGTAAAGGGTTTGGCCGACGAGCTGGCTGAGTATGGCGCTGATAAGGTTATCGTGGTGGATGACCCTGAATTGAAAGAGTATAGAACGGAGCCTTACGCACATGCGCTGGCTTCTGTAATTGAGAAGTATAAGCCCGAGATTTTTCTGGTAGGCGCAACCGCTATCGGTCGTGACCTGGGCCCCCGCGTATCCGCCAGGATCCATACAGGTCTGACGGCAGACTGTACACAGCTGGAAATCGGCGATTTCCCGATTAATCCCATTCCCGGTAAAGAGCAGAAGCACAATCAGCTTTTAATGACCCGTCCGGCTTTCGGCGGCAATACGATTGCTACAATTGCATGTCCTGATTTCCGCCCTCAGATGGCTACGGTGCGTCCCGGCGTTATGCAGAAGCGTGAGAAGCTTGCCGGTGCAAAGGCAAATGTTGAGGAGTTTAATCCCGGCTTTGTGCCTGACAACAAATATGTGGAAATTTTAAAGGTAGTAAAGGCAGTATCCGATACAGTGGATATTATGGACGCCAAGATTCTGGTATCCGGCGGTCGTGGCGTGGGCAACGCAGAGAATTTCAAAATCCTGGAGGATTTGGCAGAGGTTCTGGGAGCTACCGTAAGCTGCTCCCGTGCGGTTGTGGATGCGGGCTGGAAGCCTAAGGATTTGCAGGTGGGTCAGACTGGTAAGACGGTTCGTCCCAATGTATATTTTGCTATCGGTATTTCCGGCGCTATTCAGCATCTGGCCGGTATGGAGGAGTCCGATATTATTATCGCCATCAACAAGGATGAAACCGCTCCTATTTTTGATGTAGCTGACTATGGTATCGTGGGCGATTTGAATAAGATTGTACCTGCTCTGACCGAGAAGTTGAAGGCAGAGATGGCTGCTAAATAAGGATGAGATAGTTTTATGCAAGAGCTCCGCATCGGACATAGCCGGTGCGGAGTTTTTGGGTTATGCACACTCGCGGGAATGGAAATATGCAGCAAAGCAGTTTTTATGAATGTGGAAGATTGAATGATTACCAGGTATCTGATGTCCGGTGAATTAATGGGTGACAATAGGATGAAAAAAAGCTATAATAGTAATTAAGAAGTGTTATGGGTTATATGTGCCGCCGCTGCGGCATAGCCGGAAGGGTGATACTATGAAAAGAATAGCTATGTTTATCGGGGAGTTATCAGCAGAGTATCAGAATAGAATATGTGCCGCCGTTGATAATGAGTGCAGGAAACAGGGGATTCATCTGACGGTTTTCCATAATTTTTGCGTCTTTGGAACGAATGTTTTTCACTCTTACGGGGAAAGAAGCGTTCTCCGAATTCCGAATATTAAGAAGTATGATGGGTTTATCTTGGCGTCGGATACTTTCGGAGTGGAGGGAATGCTGGAGGAAGTGACGGCGCTTCTGAAAAAGGAAGCGGAAGGGCCTGTGATATGCCTGAGAAAAGAGGTGGAACAGTTTTATAATATTGTGGTGGACGATTACAGCGCCATGAGCCAGATGGTAGAGCATTTTATAACAGAGCATGGTTTGACCAGAATCTGTTTTATGAAAGGCAGGAAGGGCTTCAAGGACGCCGTGATTCGATATCAGGCTTATTTGGATGTAATGAAAAAGCATCATTTGAAGGTGACGGAGCAAATGGTGTTTAACGGAGATTATTGGAGGAGAAAGGGAGAGGAAGCAGTCTCCTGGTTTTGGGATAAGGCGGAGGAAAAGCCCGAGGCCATTGTCTGCGCCAATGATTATATGGCAATTTCCGTTCAGGACGCATTGCAGAGAAGAGGCTTGAAGATACCTGAGGATATCAGAGTGTCGGGATTTGACGACTGTGAGGAGACGAGAGTCTGTATCCCGCGGATTGCCAGCGTACATGTGGGAAGAGAGCAGCTGGCTAAGGCGGCAATAGAGATGCTATTGAGAATCTGGGAGGGAAAGCCTCAGGAGAAGGTGCAAATGTTACCGGCACAGTGCTGTTTTCGGGAGTCCTGCGGATGTAAGGAGGAGAAGCCTGAGAATGTGCAGTATCAGCTGTTTCGGGATAAGGAAGCGATACAAAATGCCATTGAGCAGTCCTCCTTTATGTATGTAGATTTTGAAAATACCACCTCCATGGAGGATTTGTTCACTCTGGCCTCAAACTATATTCAGGAAGGGGAGATGCACGAGAAGATATATATCTGTTTCTGTGACGAGGAGGAGAATCAGGCGGAAAAGGCGGAAATGGCAGGGAAGTATACAGAATATATGGAGCTGCGCGCCATCATTAAAACCAGAAGCACCGTGTTCTGCAAGGAGCGTTTCCGGCGAGAGGATATTCTGCCGGCGAAGTATTTAGACGACCATGAAACCTTATATGTGAATCCCCTGCATGATAAAAACGAATGTATTGGTTATTTTGTTCTGGCGCCGGGAATTTCACTGAGCATGCGGCATTTTTATCAGACCTGGGTGCAGAGTATCACGAACAGTATTATGAAGCAGCGGATGTATGCGGAGAGTAAATTGCTGGCAGAGACGCTGAATCTCTATAATCTGGATGAATTAACCGGGATTCCAAACCGCAGAAAGCTGGATTCTGCGCTCAGAAATGCTCATACCCAGTTTATCCTGGAGGGAAAGCCTTATTTTGTCGTCAGTATTGATATGGATGGACTCAAATATATCAATGACAATTTCGGGCATGTGGTGGGGGATGAGGCTCTGTGTGCGTTGGCGGAAATTTTAAATCAGGGAATCGGCGAGACAGGCATTGCGGCCCGCACAGGGGGAGATGAGTTTATTATCTGTTACAGAACAGAGGATGAAAAAGAAGTGGAATCGCAGCTGCAGGGAATACGTGAGGCCATAGCGGAATATAACCGGACAGGGAATAGAAAGTATGAGTTGTCCGCCAGTATTGGCTTTGCCAAGTGCGGGAAGGGTATGAATCCGATTCAATGTATTCAGCAGTCTGATGAGATGATGTATAGAGAAAAGAGGAAAAAGAAGGGGAAGGCGAGAGAGGATTAGCAAAGCTGCTTATGCGTAACAGGCAGCGCAGGAATGAGGAGAATTATGAAAGAATTATTGTACTATGTGGTGGAAATGATTGCCAGAGTACACAGCTATATTTTGAGGCTGAATGATGCTTACGAATATCATTTTACCGATAAGGAGCTGCATTTCCTGGTAATCGGCGTATTGGGCATGCTGATGATTTTTGTGGTATATCCGGTGTTTAAGCAGCTTGCAAAGCATCATCATATTATGACAATCAGTTGGATATATGTCTTTACCCTGATTATTGTGATTACCTTCGCTATTGAGATAGGACAGAAGGTAACCGGGACAGGAGCCATGGAGTTTGCGGATATTATGTTTGGCGTGGTGGGCTTTTTGTTTATGTTTTGTATCTTTGCAATCCTTAGGGGCGTGTATCATGGTATACGCAAGCTGATTGCCCTGAGCCGCCGGGACAGAGAACAGACGCAGGAGGAGTATGAGTAAGGCTTGAGATTTAACGCATTATTATGGGTTATGAATAGGAAAAGACGGAGAGGTATGGTAAGAGGAAATGAGAACAGATACGGAATTGCAGAGTAAGCTCAGGTCGATAGACCACAGAGGTTACCCTGCCTATAAAGAGCTAAAGGGAGAGTATGATTTTAGGGATTATGTGTTGTCAATCGACCATGTACAGGGAGACCCCTTTGCGGCGCCCTCCCGGGTATCGGTGCATGTGCCGGCGCTCAAGGCGGGCTTTCCCCAGGGATTGACGGATAACAGAGCAAAGAGGATTACCGTGCAGGACCATCTGACAAGGCTTTTTGCCCGGGAGATTAAAGGAGGAAGCTTCCAGGCCAAGGGCTCGGGGAAGAGCGGGCTGTTGGCCGTGTCCAGATGCGGCCAGGAGGTGCTGGAGCGCACGGCTTGTCAGATGGATAAGAAGGAGATTGTTGTGCGGTTTGAGGTGGGTTTTCCGGCCAACGGACGCACGGTCAATGCGGGGGAGCTGAGTAAAATCTTATTTGGTATATTACCCGACTGTGTGAAAAAGAGTCTGTATTGGAGCAGAATCAATCAGGCTGCTTTGCAAAAGGCGGTGGAGCTGTGCGAGGACCAGGAGGCTATCCGTAAGGAGCTTCCGGGAATGGGGCTGTGTGCCTTTCTGGCGGACGGCTCTATCTTGCCCAGGGAGAGCGGCGTGTCTGAGAAGCCTATGAGGGATGCGGTTGCCCTTCGCTCCCCGGAGAGCCTTGCAATCACGATAAAGCTTCCCCACAGGGGAGAGGTAAGAGGGATGGGGATTCCCCATGGTATTACGCTCTTTGTGGGAGGAGGATATCACGGAAAGTCTACCATCCTTCAGGCCATTCAGGACGGGGTTTACAATCATATCGGAGGGGACGGCAGGGAGCTGGTTATCACAGACGCCACAGCGATGAAGCTTCGGGCGGAGGACGGAAGAAGCATTTGTGATGTGGATATTTCGCCCTTTATCAGCAGACTTCCCGGAGGCAGGGATACCAGGCATTTCAGCACGGAGGATGCCAGCGGAAGCACTTCTCAGGCGGCGGGTCTGATAGAGGCTATAGAGAGCGGCAGCAGGCTGCTTTTGATGGATGAAGATACTTCCGCTACCAATTTTATGATACGGGACCGTCTGATGCAGCAGGTGGTAAATCCCAGCGAGGAGCCGATTACCCCGTTTATCGAGAGAGTCAACAGTCTGTATGAAAATATGGGCATTTCTTCCGTTATCGTGGCGGGCAGCAGCGGTTCTTATTTTCATGTGGCGGATACGATTATACAGATGAAGGAATATGTGCCTATGGATATTACGGCTAAGGCAAAGAAGGCGGCAGCGGAATTTACCGTATTTGAGACTTCTAAGACGACGTTTCCTCCTTATAACAGAGACAGGCGCCTTAAGCCGGATGAGCGGCTGAGGCGTGAGGAACGCTTGAAGATTAAGACCTTTGGCCGGGATGAGTTTTCCATAGCGAAGCAGAATGTGGTGCTGAGAGGCTTGGAGCAGCTAAAGGATGAGGAGCAGACCAGAGCGCTGGGCTATTGTCTGCAGTATCTGCAGCTTCAGCTGCTGGACGGAAAGAAGACGCTGGCGGAGGCGATAGACTTGTTGGAGGCGGAGTTAGAGAGGAAAGGGTTGGGCGCTCTGTTTGGCAGAGGAGAGGTTGCCGCCTCACTTGCTATGCCCAGGAGACAGGAGATTTTTGCCTGCTTCAATCGATATAGAAAAGCATTTTGACACATTTAGCGGATATCAGAGAAGTGTTTCATGAGGCGCGGGGAAGAGCGCAGAGAGGGGGATGAATATGAGTTGCTATTCAGAGGATGAAATCATTCCGGTGGCCTTGCAGGTGATAAAGAGGCGTCCCGGAATCCATACTACGGAATTGATTCAGGAGGTAAGAGACATCATGAAGCCTTCGGGCACGGATTTGGAAATCCTGGATAACAGGAGGGACGATAAATTTTCCCAGAAGGTCAGGAATATCAAAAGCCACAATTCCATAGCTGATAAGGTATATACGGTGGGCGAAAGGAACCGGAGGTGGTATCCGAGGTGAGGAGGAAGGGGCTCTTAAGAGTCCTTCTTCATCTCCATATACGGTAAAACCTCATAGCCGCAATTTTTATACACGCTAACGGCATTTTGATTCTCCTTCTCTACTTCCAGTTTTAAAACAGAATCGGGATATTTCTTCTCGATAAAAGCGAAAAATTTTGTGCCGATACCTTTGTGGCGATATTCCTGTTCAATATATAAATCTTCAATCCATATACAGGGTTTTCCATACTCTGTAGAAAAGCTTTTGGCAATCATGGAATAGCCTGATATTTTATCCTCTTCCGTAAAAACATATCCTTCCAAATACGGGTTATCTCCCAGGCAGCCCTGTATATCATTTCTGAAGATATCTTCCGAACCATTACTCAATACAGCCGGCGAAGCATAAAAAACTCTCATCATTTCGAGCACCTTCCCGGTATCTGCCTTGGTCATTTCTCTTATTTCCGACATCTTTACTCCTTTTTTATCAAATCAATCATGGTACGGATGTCCATTCGGACATTTCCTGTCTTGAATATGGACTTATTATAACATATGCCCGGGGAAATCACAATGACGCATCTCAGGCTGTTGCATAACTTGCATGTGGCCTGTATGTTCATATTGTTTGTGAAAAAAAACTGTGATAAAATTGGAACGGTGGCTGACGAAGCGCCCTGATTTGGATTTTCAGAGCTTCGTTTGAGAATGCTTTAGCACAAAGGAGGCTGTGTTTTATGAATACGATGAAAAGAACCTGGCAAAATGTATTATACATATTGCTTTTATTGGCGGCAATTTTTCTGCTGTTTCGATGGTACTCTGTCTCAAATAAGCGGCAAATTGAGGAGCGTAATCTGAATTATGCTATGGATTCCGCCCATCAGACTGCACAGGGGATTGGCGGCGAGTTTACGAATGCCGGACGGCGGGTGCGCAATTACGCCCATTTTTTAAGCGTGGGAATGAGTGCGTCGGAGATTGACGCCAATATGTTAAAAGAGTTGGAGAGTAATGTAGATTTTGATTCCATACGATTTATCAATGAGGAGGGCGTCAATCTGACTTCGGACGGCACAACCTCTGACAGTGCAGACCGGGATTATTTTGTTGCCGGAATGCGGGGCGAAAGCGGCTGTACTATGGTGTTGAATTCCCGGGTTACCGGAAGAACCACCATGGTCTTTTACGCTCCTGTATGGGAAGGGGACAAAGTTGCCGGAGTGTTGTTAGGATTGTATCTTGCGGAGGATTATCTTCAGGAAATACTGGAAACCAGCTATTTTGGTGAGGAGGCGGACGTCTATCTGTGTACCCGAAGGGGAGATGTGATTGCCTGTTCTCAAGGGGGGAATCAGGATGGATTGCTGCCGGATGTTCTGCGGGATACCGGGGTGATTGATGTCGGAACCGCTGAAGATGTATGGGCCATATTTCGGGGCGAGGTTGATGAGAAGGGATTTCTCTGTGCATCAGGCAGTCTGACCGATAATCTATGCGCATTGCGCGTGCCGGATTCAGAATATATTCTGGTTCAGACATTTCCCAAGAACGTAACCCAGATGATGATTCAGGAAGCCAATCGTACGGGAATGATTCTGCAGGTAATTTTGATTGCTTTGTTCGTTGTCTATATTATGATTTTGTTGATTCGCGGTCGTACCTTGCGCCGGCGGCTGGAGCAGGAAAATCGGGAGATGGGATATGTCATCAGTGGGGTGAGCACCCTTTTTGCCCGTTTTATCATGGTGGATTTAGAGGAAGATTCTTATCAATATTTATCGGGAACGATGCCGGAGCGAGGTAAGCTGGCGGCAAGCGGTGTGTATGAGGACTTTGCCGCCTACCTTTGCTCCTTTATCACAGATGAGGAGGAACGTGAGAAATTTTCACAGCAGCTGGAGCGGGATATGGTGGCCGAGGAATTGGGCGGCAGCGGTATGATGCAGTATGAATTCCAGTCTCAGAAGGATGGCAAGAGGGTATGGGAACATATTAATATCATCTGTCTGGAACAGAAGGATGGCAGGGCGAGCAAGCTTCTCTTCCTGCGGCAGGACGTCACCACGCTAAAAGAAAAGGAACTGAAGGTACAGGCAGTAATAAACAAAGCCAATCGAAAGGAGCGGCAGTATCGGATTGCCATTACCTCCACAGCCTTCAGCACATTTGATTTTAATCTCACGCAGGATATCATTGAACAGGACATCATTCGTACGCTTGGCGGGGAGCAGATTTCTCTGTTGGGGAAGGTCGGTTTATCGGCCCCATGTCCTGCTTCGGTATGTTTTGAAGAATGGAGAAAACTTGTTTTGAGAGAGTCTCTGGAGGAATATGACTCGGCGGTGAATCTGGAGAGCCTGAAGCGGCGCTTTGAGCAGGGGGAAGCCGAAGTGGCGGTGGATTACTGGGCCGGAGTACCCAATGGACAGCAGATGTGCGTTCGTCAGTCCTTTATTATGACCAGGGATGAGCAGACAGAGGATATTATGGTTATGGTGGTGTCCAGGGATATCACAGCCCAGGTGCAGAAGCAGCGGGAACAGACCCAGGCGCTTCAGGACGCCCTGATGCAGGCCCAGCATGCCAACAGCGCTAAGACAACTTTCCTCTCCAATATGTCCCATGATATCCGCACTCCGATGAACGCCATTATCGGTTTTACTACGATTGCCGTCAGCCATATCGATAATAAATCCCAGGTGTTGGATTGTCTGCAAAAGGTGTTGTCCTCCAGTAATCATCTGCTCAGTCTGATTAATGATATTCTTGACATGAGCCGTATTGAGAGCGGAAAACTGCAGATTAAGGAGCAGGAATGTAATATCTCCGAATTGACCCACAATCTGGTTAATATCATCCAGCCCCAGGTAAAAGCGAAGCGGCTGGAACTGTTTATCGATACTTTCGATGTTGCAAACGAGGAGGTAATCGCAGATTCCCTGAAGCTGAGCCAGATTTTTGTGAATCTGCTGAGCAATGCCGTAAAATATACCCCGGCGGGAGGAACGGTAAGCTTCCGAATCCAGCAGCAGACCACCTTCCATCGGGGCTATGGAGATTATGTTTTTATCGTCAAGGATAATGGCATCGGAATGACGCCTGATTTTGTAGAACATATCTTTGAGCCTTTTGAGCGGGAGGAAAGCACTACCAGGACAGGTATTGAAGGAACCGGATTGGGTATGGCCATCACAAAAAATATTGTAGAAATGATGGGAGGCGCCATTACCGTACAAAGTGAAAAGGGTAAGGGCAGTGAGTTCAGGGTAGAATTGAGTCTGAAGCTTCAGGATGTGGAGAAGAATACGGCCGGGATTAAGGAACTGGCAGGTCTGCGGGCGCTTGTAGTAGATGATGACTGCGACAGCTGTGAGAGCGTTACTCGAATGCTCTCACAGCTGGGAATGCGCTCGGAGTGGACTGCCTCCGGCAGAGAGGCTGTTTACCGAGCTAAAAGCGCCTATAATGAGGGGGATTCCTACCACACCTATATCATTGACTGGCAGATGCCGGAGATGAGCGGTATTGAGACTACCAGACGTATTCGTGCCGCTGTCGGTTCAGAGATGCCGATTATTATTCTTACCGCCTACGATTGGACAGACATAGAGGAGGAAGCTATGGCGGCGGGTGTTACCGCTTTCTGTGCCAAGCCATTGTTTATGTCAGACTTAAAGTCTGCTCTGCTGTCCGCCAATAATCTGGCTGAAAAGGAAGATGTCACTCCCTGGACGAAGGTTGATTTCGGCGGAAGACGTATCCTGTTGGTGGAGGATATTGAACTGAACCGGGAAATTGCACAGGTCATACTTGAGGAGAGCGGATTTGTGGTGGAAACAGCGCCGGATGGCAGCGATGCGGTAGAGATGGTCAGCAGGTCAGAGGAAGGCTACTATGACGCCATTCTGATGGATGTGCAGATGCCTATTATGGATGGCTATGAGGCTACGCGCACCATACGCGCCCTGCACCGAAAGGATGTGGAAACCCTTCCCATCATTGCCATGACGGCCAATGCTATGGAGGAAGATAAGGAGGCGGCTCTGAAGAACGGCATGAATGCCCACATCGCCAAGCCTCTGGATATAGACCTGTTTTTAAGCGTTTTAGGGAAATATCTGTCCTGACAGAAGAATCTATTTCCTGTAAGTTGCTTCCTATAGATGGTTCCCTTTGGATGTGCTTCTCTGCGCATGCTGTAATCTTTGTGTCTGGTGTAAGCATGCGCAGCCACATCTCTGTCGGGGCTGAAGTGCTATAGGCGGGAAGACAAACGTAAAACCGGTCAGGAATGGCTTGGAGGAAGCTGCAAAACGACGGATGGCGAATAGTCTTTTGTTTTTTAATTTAATAGGTAAATGGAAAAGTTTAAGTAGCCGGCAAAAGTAACCCATAGCAGATACGGAATCATCAGATATCCGGCCGGTTTTGATACTTGATAGAACAGAGTGGCTGTTTTGAGAATCAGCAGCCATAACAGGACAAGCCAGATAAATGCAAATAGGTATAGCCTCAGGTTAAAAAAGATTATGGACCAGAAAAAGTTAAATACAAGCTGAATACCGTATACGGTTAAGGCTTTATCGTTTGGTTTTCCGGATGTCAGCGCCAGATAGGATGCAATTCCCATGAGGATATACAGAATCGTCCAGACAACCGGAAATAGCCAGCCTGGCGGAGCCAGAGCGGGTTTTGTGATGGAGTCAAAAGTTTCCATACTATTTTGCGTCACAAGCGCAGACAGACCGCCGACTGCAAGCGGTATGGCAAGACAGGTAATCAGATTTTTCCATTGTATTTTCAACAAATCACCCCCCTACTACCAATATGACTTGAACTGCTTTTTTATACCATATGATTGGTAGCAGCGAAAGGAACTCCTTCTTTGTTAAATTGTCCTTTCTTGCTGCTGTGCCGCCTGTTATCATGAATTGTACAGAGTTCTTGAGACTTCAAGGAAATTTTGGGTTGTTATAAATTTCAACAAGAGAAAAAGGAAATGGATTTTAACGGATGAAAGATATTTTTGCAATTTTCGCTAACAAGTAGGGTGTTCAATAGTATAGAGTAAAGTTTTTGTCAGTTGGAATAGAGACGGCTATAGAGTAAAGTTTTTGTCAGTTGGAATAGAGAAATAAATAGAGAGTACCAGA
>JAMOZS010000034.1 GCA_023667765.1 Roseburia sp.
TTACTTCATCTTCAACAATTTTCAATAAGTAGTCTTTTGCCTGTTCAGAGGTTAATCCTGAAATTCTTTCCAGTTCCTGTACGCGTTGCTCATTTAATTTGGAAACCTCCGTCTTCATACGATTCAGGGCTTCTTCCTTCACCGAGAGACTGGCTTCCCGCTTCTCAATTGCGTCCGCTTTTTTATCGACATTCTCTTCCTTCTGCTGCACTCTGCGCTCAAATCTCTGCGCCTCCGCTCTTCTCTCCTTGATTTCCTTATCAAGCTCATTCTTTGTGCGAATGGACTCTTCCTTGACCTCAAGTAAAGCTTCCCGCTTCTTCGTCTCAGCAGTTTTCAGGGCTTCGTCGATGATTTCCCTTGCTTTTTCTTCCGCATTGCCAATCGTCTTTGCCGTCTGCTTCTTCTGATAGGAAGTCGAGACAACTGCCGTGACTACTGCGGTTACAAGGATGGCGGCTACAACAATTATCAGCCAAATCCATGTTGCCATCTTACAGGAGCACCTCCTTATTTCATTTTCATTGTACATTTTGCCTGTAAAATAGTATTCCATTTCACAGTTTATAAATAGAATGTAAATTCAAACAAGCAATTCACAACAGTTAAATTTTAAACTGAAATAACACTTATGTCAAGTATAACTGTCCATATTTTCACTATTCATCGCTTTTCGTATCTGCTCCGGGGAAAAACCCTTTCGCATAAGGAAAGCAAATATTCGCTGTTTTTCCTTATTATCTGCTGTCCGGCTGTCATAGCCCTTCTTTTCCAGAAGCTTTTTTATCATCTCCTGCTCGTCACAGCATCCCCCCTGGCTCTCCCATTCCAGCCAGGCCTGTTCCAGAATTTCTTTCGGAATGCCTCTGGCATACAAATCCTGCTCTATTCTCCTGCGGCTTCTCTGATTCTCATAACAGGTCATGTAACTGACTGCATAGCGCAAATCATCCGTATAATGATAAGAAGCCACATATTCCAGCGTTTCCTCAATGACCGCTTGGGGATATCCTCCCTGCTCTAATTTCTCCCTGAGTTTAGCCGTGGTATAATCCCGGCTTTTCAGCAGATTCATTGCCCGCAGCTTCGCCCTTTTAGGCAATACCTCCCGCATAATCCGACAATAGTCCTCCTCGCTGATTTCCCTACCCTCCTGCAGATGGTAGAGACGCAATTCGCCTTTGTATAAAACAAAGGCGAATTCATTCTCAATAAATACCTTACAGCGGGTTTTAGACAGCTCTGCAATCTCCGTCACTAACATATGCTACCCCCCGCATACTGCGGGCCTTGTCCGCAGTAATGCATGAATTTCAATATTTGAAACGATGCCTCCCCATGCTCCACGGCCGGGTCCGGCATTTCGGGACTTATTTACCGACCTTAGCCGATTTCTCTGCTTTCTCTGCCTTTTCGGGCTTCTCCGTTTTATTCTCTGTCTCCCCGTCCTCCGGCTGCCGCTTCACTCCGTCGAGATGAAAATACTCCCGAACCTTCGCCGTAACCTCCTGGCAGACAGCCGGATTATCCCTCAAATACTGCTTTGCATTTTCGCGTCCCTGGCCAATCTTATTTCCCTCATAGGCATACCATGCACCTGATTTTACAATCACATCAACGCTGGCCGCCAAGTCCAGAATATCCCCCACCATGGAGATGCCTTCGCCGAACATAATATCAAACTCAGCCTCCTTAAAGGGCGGCGCAATCTTATTCTTAACCACCTTGACCCGGGTTCTGTTACCAATAACCTCTCCCCCCTGCTTTAGGGCTTCCACTCTTCTCACATCCAGACGCACGGAGGAATAGAATTTTAACGCCCGTCCGCCTGTAGTGGTCTCGGGATTGCCGAACATCACGCCAATCTTTTCACGAAGCTGATTAATGAACACTACGGTACAGTTTGTCTTGCTGATAACTGCTGTCAGCTTGCGCAGCGCCTGCGACATTAACCGCGCCTGTAAGCCTACATGGCTGTCGCCCATATCTCCGTCAATCTCAGCCTTCGGAACCAAAGCCGCCACCGAGTCCACCACCACAATATCCATCGCACCGGAGCGCACCATTGTCTCCGTAATCTCCATAGCCTGCTCACCGTTATCCGGCTGGGAAATATAGAGATTATCAATATCCACTCCGATATTTTTCGCATAGACAGGGTCTAATGCATGCTCTGCGTCAATGAAACCGGCAATGCCGCCTCTCTTTTGTACCTCGGCAATCATATGCAGCGTAACCGTGGTCTTACCGCTGGACTCCGGGCCGTATATCTCCACGATTCTTCCTTTGGGAATACCGCCCAGTCCCAACGCGATATCCAAACTTAAAGAACCCGTGGGAATCGTCTCCACATTCATCTGCGCACTGGGGTCTCCCAGTCTCATAACCGTACCTTTTCCATACTGCTTCTCCAATTGAACCAGAGCCGCATCCAATGCTTTAAGCTTTTCATCCTTTTCCATTCTATTTCTTCTCCTTTTCTGCAAGGAACAAATGTTCTGTTTCATACAGAATAAAACATTTGTTCGCATTTGTCAATCCTATTTTGCGGATTTTCTGAAAACCCAGCTGTCCTTTCAAACGATAAGGCTATTCTATCACTGTTTCAGTACCTTAAAACTCTCTCAAAGGCATCCCTCCCCCATTTTTTCTCCTTTTCTGAGACTTGCGGCGAAATGCCGGAAAGATAAAATCAAGAAGTATCAGAATATAAAAAATGTACCATAAATCTCGCGTTTCCGCAAGACCCATGGTACATTTGTCATCATTTAGCCGCTGTCCTCCTTCAGGATTTCTTGCCGAAGGTCACCTTGCTGAAATATTCCAGAACGCAGCTGCGCATCAGCATTAATGCCGCCGCTACGGCAGACTCCCGAACCTTGTCCCGATTGCCCTTAAAGTGATATTCCTTTACGCTCACATTTCCCTTGACGCTGCAGGCGATATACACCAGTCCCACCGGCTTTTCCTTCGTACCTCCGTCAGGGCCGGCCAGTCCGGTGACTGCTACACCCACATCTGCCCTGGAATCAAATACCAGTCCCTTTACCATCTCCACAGCGGTCTGCTTGCTGACCGCCCCATACTTTTGCAGCGTGCCCTTCTTTACGCCCAACAGCTTACGCTTGGCTTTATTGGAATATGTGACATAGCCTGCCTTATAGACCTCGGATACCCCCGGCACATTAATCAGTCTGGCGGACAAAAGACCACCGGTACAGGATTCCGCACAGGTCACAGTCAGATGATTGGCCAAAAGAAGGTCAACCACCGCCTTTTCCAGCGTAACCTGCTCCTCCGTGGTATAAATGTCATTTCCAAAACGGGACTTTAACTCCTTTACCACAGGCTTCAGCAGCTTCGCCGCCGCCTTCTCGCTGTCCGCCTGAGCCGTTACCCGAATATGAACCTCTCCCGTCTTGGCATAGGTGGCAATCGTAGGATTCGTCTGGCTGTCAATCATATCCCTGACCAGCGTCTCCGCCTTACTCTCTCCTATACCGCAGATTTTCACTGTCTGGGAGCTTATGACTCCCGGGGTCAGCTTACGCAGGTAAGGAGCCACACTCTCCTCAAACATGGGAATCAGCTCATTAGGCGGTCCCGGCAGCAAAATCACTCTCACATTCTCTGTCTCTATAGCCATGCCGGGAGCCGTACCGTTATGATTGTCAAACACAATGGCGCCTTCCGGTATCATGGCCTGTTTCCAGTTGTTCTCCGTAGGCTTAATATCCCGGGCCGCAAAATACTCTGAAATCCGCTCCATAGAAACATCGTCCAGCTTCAATGCCCTATTGCAGTATTCGGCGGCCGTTTCCTTAGTCAAATCATCCTCCGTGGGGCCTAAGCCCCCGCATAAAATCACGATATCCGAACGCTTCGCGGCGCAGTCCAAAGTCCGTAGGAGGCGCTCCCTGTTATCCCCCACTACCGAATGATAATAGCAGGATAACCCCAACGCCGCACAGGCTCTGGAAAGATAAGCCGCATTCGTATTTACAATATTTCCCAACAAAAGCTCCGTACCTACACAAATCAATTCAACTGTCATAATGACCCCCCATGTCGCTTCATCACAAAGTATTCTTATTGTCCGCCGCCGTATCTTTCATAACATCTTTATTCTTCACCAGATAATCCAGCAGCGAAAGAATCGTCAGCGCCAGTGCAATCCACATCATAATATTCGTCAGTATCCCATAGATATTCCGGCTGCCGGCCGTCTTTAAAAAGGGTGCGTCGGCCACAATCATCATACAAATCATAATCATCTGAAACGTAGTCTTAAACTTCCCCCAATAACTGGCGGCAATCACTACCCCATTATCCGAGGCTATCAAACGAAATCCGCTGATAATGAACTCTCTGCTGATAATCACAACGACTATCCAGGAGGGAATCCTGCCCATCTCCACCAGCACGATTAATGCGGCGCACACCAGAAGCTTATCCGCCAGCGGATCCATAAATTTCCCGAAATTCGTCACCAGATTATGCTTTCTGGCTATCTTTCCATCCAGAAAATCCGTCAGGCTGGCGATAATGAAGATGCCCAGCGCCATAAATTCCGGCACGGCCTCAGACATACCGCCGAATACCGCCTGAAACCATCCCCAGCTCTCATAGCTTCCCAGAAGGATAAGTACAAAGGGAAAAATTAAAATTACTCTGAAAATCGTAAGCTTATTTGGTAAATTCATCATGATACATCTCTCCAATCAAATCATATTCATTGGCATCCGTCACGATGACCCTTGCCAGGTCTCCCGTCATCAGCTCCGCGCCGGTATTTACAAACAGATAACCGTCCACACCCGGCGCATCCCTGTATGTCCGCGCCACATAAGTATCCTCATCGGCCACCTTTCCCTCAATCATCACCGTAAGTATCCGGCCAATCATACTTTGCGCCTTCTCAAAAGCAATCTCCTGCTGCAGCTCCATCAATTCATCCCTGAGGGATTCTTTGACCTCTTGAGAAATCTGTTCCGGCATGGAAGCCGCCGGAGTATCCTCCTCCTGAGAATACGGAAAGACTCCCAGTCTGTCAAACTCCATCTCATCTGCAAAATTATACAGCCGCTCAAAATCCTCCTGGGTTTCTCCCGGAAATCCACTGATTAATGTGGTTCTAAGACAGATATCCGGAATCCGCTCCCTCAGTCTGGCAATCAGCTCTCTCAACTGCGCCTCCGTAGTCCGTCTGCCCATACGCCTTAAAACAGCGTCCGAGGCATGCTGAATCGGAATGTCCAGATAATGGCATACCTTGGGCTCGTTAGCAATGACATCTATCAATTCCTCGGTAATCTCCTCAGGATAACAATATAATATCCTTATCCAGAAAATACCGCTGATTTTCGCCAGCTCCTGTAAAAGCTTCGGCAGCAGCTTCCCACCATACAAATCCACTCCATAGAGCGTCGTTTCCTGCGCCACCAGAATAAGCTCCTTAACCCCCTCTCTGGCCAGCCCTTCGGCTTCCGCCAGCAGACTCTCCATGGGAACGCTGCGAAAACGCCCTCTCACTTTCGGAATAACGCAATAACTGCAATGCTTATCACAGCCCTCCGCTATCTTTAAATAGGCAAAATGCCCTCCTGTGGTCACAATCCGTTTCCGGCCGGTAATCGGGGCCGCATTCACATCCCGATAATGATTGGAGGCCTGACCGGAAAGAACCTCTTCTATCGCCGTTACTATTTCATCAATGGCAGTCGTTCCCACAATACCGTCCACCTCCGGGATTTCCTTCTGAATCTCCTCCCGATAGCGCTGTGCCAGGCATCCCGCCGCCACAAGCGCCTTCAGTTGTCCGCTTTTTCTGCGCTCCGCCAGCTCCAACAGAGCCTGAATACTCTCCTCCTTGGCGTCTCCCACAAAGCAGCAGGTATTCACTACCGCAATATCGGCCTCTTCCTCGTCGTCGGTAAAGGTAAAACCCTTCTCTTCCAACATCCCCAGCATCATTTCCGTATCTACCAGATTTTTATCACAGCCCAGAGACACAAACAAAATCTTCATAAAACACCTATGTCCTTCAACAGCTACCGTCATGTCCTTAAACAACGGACAGCACGCTCTGCAAACTGCCCTTCTGTAAAAAAGAATAGCTGGGGCAAAGAGCACCAGCTATCATTCTACCTTATTCTTCGTCGCCTAAAATCTTAATCTTGCTCTGATTCAATTCTTCTACCGCAACGGACAACGGCTTCTTATCCTTTCCCTCTATCAGCGGCTCATCCCCTGCAATAATCTGCCTGGCTCTCTTTGAGGTTGCCATTACAATAGAATAACGGCTGTTTACTACAGGCGCCTCACCGGGCTCAACCTCACTGTTTACGACCTTCATTAAATCGGTGTAAGATGGATGTAACATATTAATTTGCTCCTTTCGAGAACTCTTTCAGTTCTTCTCTGATTTTTTCTATAAAATCTTTTCTGCGAATCGGCTCATTGCGGGCGGCCTCCACCAATCGGTTCAGTTCCTCCACGCATTTCTCCAGCTCATCGTTTACTACAATATAATCATAGGCTTCCACGCCTTCTGATTCCTCACTGGCCCTGGCAAGCCTTGCGGCAATTACCTCCGGCGTCTCCGTGCCTCTTCCCCTTAAGCGCCGCTCCAGCTCCGCGGCGTCGGGAGGCGTCACAAACAGCAACAGACTCTCCGGGAACTTCTTTTTCACCTGTAATGCTCCCTGTATCTCAATCTCCAGTATCACATCCCGGCCGGCCGTGAGCTGCTCCTCCACATAGGCTCTGGGCGTCCCATAATAATTGCCGCAATATTCCGCATATTCAATAAAGCCGTCCTGACTGATTTTTTCTTCAAACTGCTGTCTGTCGGAAAAAAAGTATTCCACGCCGTTTTGCTCTCCTGCTCTGGGCTCCCTTGTCGTCATGGATATGGAAAGCGCATAATTGTCATAGGTCTGTATGAGCTTCTTCATTAGTGTGCCCTTTCCGGACCCCGAAAAACCGGATATCACAATCAGAATTCCCTTTTTATTCATTCCGTTATCCTTCCTTCAAAAGCTGTATCAGGGCCCTGGGCCCTGCCTGCTATGGTCTCCGGAAGCAGCGCCGAGAGCACCACCTGGCTGTTTTCCATTACCAGCACCGACTTGGTCTTTCTGCCCTGGGTGGCGTCAATAGCCATTCCCGACTCCTTCGCCCTCTGCACCAGACGCTTAATTGGCGCTGCGTCAGGGCTGACGATGGCTATAATTTTTTCTGTATTTACAATATTCCCGAAACCGATATGAATCAATTTATTCATGTTATTCTATATTCTGTATCTGCTCTCTTACTTTTTCAATCTCTGTTTTCAGCTCTATGGCATAATTTGAAACTTCTAAATCGTTTGCCTTGGAAAGAATGGTATTTGCCTCCCGATTCATCTCCTGGGCAATAAAATCAAGCTTGCGTCCGATGCTGCCGCCCGCCTTCAATGTGTTTTTCGTGGTTTCAATATGACTGCGCAGGCGCACAATCTCCTCATCCACACAGACCCTGTCGGCAAAAATCGTAACCTCCGTCAAAAGTCTGCTCTCATCTACCGTGTTATCCTCCAGAAGCTCCCTGACCTTTTCTGTGAGCTTCTCCTTGTATTCTCTGATAATCCCGGGAGAACGCTCCTCTACCGAATCAACCAGTTTCAGCATACCGTCCAGCTTCTCTGTCAAATCCCCCTTCAGATGCTCTCCCTCCGTAATACGGGACTGCACAAACATTTCCGCAGCGCCGTCAATAGACTCCTGAAGCTTTTTCCAGAGCTCCTTCTCGTCGATTCCGACCTCCTCCATCGTCAGTACCTCCGGGTACTTGGAAAGAGCCGATACTCTGATATCCTCCTCCAGTCCAAAATCCTCCGCCATCTGACGTAAATATTGCAGATACTCGGCTGCCAATTCCCTGTTATACCTGACATTGGAATGATTCTCCGATAAATCCTCATAGGCAATAAAGACGTCCACCTTTCCCCGGGAGATATAGTTTTTTAACTCCGTACGGATGGAGGATTCAAAAAAATTCAATTTCTTCGGCATCTTAATATTTACATCCAGATAACGATGGTTTACGGATTTTATCTCCACCGTGAATCTTCCGCTGCTGTCTGCAATTTCACATCGACCAAAACCCGTCATACTCTTAATCATGGACGCTCCTATCTGCCTGAGGCACTCTCCCGGCTACATATTTCATTTCATTATACGTTAGATTCAAAAAAGCGTCAAGCTTTCAAAAATTTTGTTTGTGTCAAATATAGCTTAGAGCCTCCGGCGGTGTACACGGATTTGCAGGGGAATTTGATAGGCTTATAAACCATTTTTATGTACAAATTGTATCCTGATAATAATGATAGAAATAATAATCATGCAAACCATTGCCGGATCTCCCATCAGAAATACCAGCCAATACAATCTGGCAAAATCCAGATAAACAATCCCTATCATTTTCGTCAAAATTTTGCAGCCAAAAAAGAGTAACCAAATCAGGTTCAGCAATCCTAAATCCTTCTCCGGTAATTGTTTTATGGCTACGATTTCAAAATCCTTTGCCAGATAATGCAGCACACTTTTTTTCTTTATAGACAGGATACACAAAAAAATAAAAGTAATCATATTCATTGTCAATGCCGGAACATAATAAAACTTTTCATTTCCGGTAAAATAAATCGTAATTGAAGAAATCATTAATCCCAGCAAACCTATCACAGCAGTATTGGCGATTTTCTTTACCTTATAATATTGAACAGCCATAGAAAGTCCACTAATCAAAACAGAAAAAATGGTAGCAGCGATGATTCCCCAACATCTATAAATCCAGTAAAATAAGATGGTAGGAAATATCAAATTCATAATGGGAAAAATTTTCTTCATAAATAAACACATCACCTATACTCCTAAAACAATCTGGTGTTTCGCCAAAATCCTCTTCCCTATTATATCTTTCCCTATCCTATTCTGCAACAAAAACTCAAGCAGCAAAATTACAGCTGATTGTATTTATTAGTATTCTCGGTGCGTTGCAATTCACGCACAGTAAACTGAAAATTACTGAATCGTCATAAGATTCTATTCACAATTCTCGGAAAATCTGTTACAATCAGGTCAATCATCCCCTATTCGGGAAAAACATCGATGTACGCTAAAACGCACAGGAAGGTATCAATATGGCTTTTGACGGTGTAACCATTGCAAATATTGTATATGAATTAAACAAAGAACTGTCCGGCGGCAGGCTCTATAAAATTGCCCAGCCGGAAAATGACGAGCTGCTTTTGACAGTCAAAACAACGAATGGACAAAAACGGCTCCTTCTGTCTGCGGACGCCTCTCTTCCCCTCATCTATCTGACCGAAAGCAATAAGCCAAGTCCCCTGACGGCGCCGAATTTTTGTATGCTTCTGAGGAAGCATCTGCAAAACGGCCGCATTACCGGGATTACCCAGCCCGGACTTGAGCGCATTATTCATATTGGCATCGAGCATCTGGACGATATGGGGGATTTATGCCGTAAGACATTAATTGTGGAGATTATGGGAAAGCACAGCAACATCATCTTCTGTAATGAAGAAAATAAGATAATTGACAGCATTAAGCATATCTCCGCAGCAGTCAGCAGCGTTCGGGAGGTACTGCCCGGAAAGCCCTATTTTGTAGCAAATACCCAGAATAAGCTGGATGCCCTCTCCTGCGGCTATGATACCTTTGTACAGGCCTTGTCAGAAAAACCCCAACCGACCTTCAAGGCCCTCTACGGAAGCTTTACCGGCATCTCTCCTGTGTTGGCCCAGGAGCTCTGCCATGAGGCCGATATTGACGGGGAACAGCCTACCGCTGCTCTGATAGAGGCCGATTACCAACGATTGTACGCAGTATTTTCCAACATGCTGGCAGATATCAGAGAGGGGAACTTTGCCCCCAATATCGCCTACACCGGAAAACAGCCCATAGAATTCGCCGCTATCCCTTTGACTATCTATGGGGCGTCCCATGACTCCTCTGGGGATTCCGATTCTGTTTCAGGCGACCATGTTGTGTTCTATCCCTCCATGTCCTCTCTGCTGGAGGCCTATTATGCGGAGAAAAACACCCTGACCCGCATCCGTCAAAAATCCGTTGACCTGCGGAGGATTGTGCAGACTGCTCTGGAGCGCAATGTCAAAAAATACGACCTGCAGCAAAAGCAGATGCAGGATACCGCCAAAAGAGACACCTACCGCATTTACGGAGAATTGTTAAACACCTACGGTTATAGTGCAGAACCCGGAGCCAAAAGTCTGGAAGCCCTGAATTACTATACCAATGAGATGGTAACGATTCCTCTTGACCCTACTTTAACAGCCACGGAAAATGCGAAAAAATATTTTGACAGGTACGGAAAGCTGAAACGCACCTATGAAGCCCTGTCAGAGCTGACCAGAGAGGTCAAAGCCGAGATTGACCATCTGGAATCTGTCAGCGCTTCCCTGGATATTGCCCTGAAGGAGGAGGATTTGGTGCAGATTAAGGAGGAGCTGACCGAAAGCGGCTATATCCGCAGAAGAGGCGGTGGTAAGAAAACAAAAATCACCAGCAAACCCTTTCACTATATCAGCAGCGACGGCTACCATATCTATGTGGGAAAGAATAATTATCAGAATGATGAACTGACCTTCCAGTTTGCCACCGGCAACGACTGGTGGTTCCATGCCAAGGGCATGCCCGGCTCCCATGTCATCGTCAGGACAGAGGGCGCTTTGGAGCTTCCCGACCGCACCTTTGAGGAGGCCGGACGTCTGGCCGCTTACTATTCCAAGGGCAGGAATATGGATAAGGTAGAAGTGGATTACATCCAGAAAAAACATGTCAAAAAACCCGGCGGAGCAAAACCGGGCTTTGTAGTGTACTATACGAATTACTCGCTGGTTGCGCCGGGAACTATCGACGGTATTTCGCTGATATCGGAATAAACTCAGGACAGAATATTATTTCATCAGACCGCACTTCTTCGCCGCCCTCACAAGCAGGCGTCCCTTGGGCATCGCTGTAAGCTCCTGCTCCGTCACCCCTCTCAAAAGAAGCATCATCACAAAATATACAATAACCGCAATGACGACGGCAGGAATCAGCGAAAGGCGCATGGAGCCGCTCAAAAGATAGAGCCCCTCATATATCGCCCAGGCGGCGGCGCCCATAACGACGGAGGAAATCACCGGAATCAGAAACGTATGTACCATCTCCTGCTTATAGCCAATGGCCCGGCGCACAGAAATCTGGTTTAACAGACACATAATCCCTGCATAAAGGGTATTGACAATGGCCATGCTGTATAAGTCCAAATCCGTGTACAGAAGAAGCAGCAGGGCTGCCACAGTCTGAATCACCAGCGCAACGGCCGCATTGATGATAGGTGCGTTTAATTTCCCCAGTCCCTGCAGAATCTGGCTGCTCAGGGTGGACAGCGCATAAAAAATAACCGACACCGAAAGCACCATCAGAAGCTTTGCCGCCAGCGTCACCACCTCGTCAGACCTGGGAAACAGAAAATACATCACCGGCTTTGCCAGCGCAAAAAGCCCTGCAGCGCAGGGAATCGAGATAATCATTGTGGTTTTGACAGCCATACCGATTTTCTCCTTTGCGCCGCGAATATCACCTGCCGCCGTCAGCTGTGCTACTGCAGGCAGCATGGCCGTGGCCATAGCCGTGGCAAAGGCGATGGGAATATTGGACACCTTCATGGACTGCCCCGAGAAAATCCCCCAGTTAAAATAACGCTCCACACTGTCCAAATCCCTCAGCGCCGGCAATGTCTTATTATAGATATAATTATTAGCCGCCATACTTAAATTATATACTGCCGTGCTTAAGATAAAAGGAGTAACCACCATCGTTATATTCCTGAAAATCGTACCGTAGGAATCCACCTCGCTGTGCCTGTCCCGGGCCACTCTGCCAAGAATCATCCTTCTGTTTAAGAAATACATGCCCAGCATAAACAACAGGCCCACCAAAACACCGCTGCCTGTACCCAATGCGCCTCCGATTGCCCCGTAGGTTGCCCTTTGTATCTGCCCCGCCTCATCCGCAGGCATCTCCGTCGTGCCCATGGCAATCCGAATCAGAAAAACCGCTCCTCCCACGCTGACCAGCGCATTGGCTATCTGCTCCAGAATCTGGGACACGGAGGTCTGAGCCATACTTTTATGCGCCTGGAAATAGCCTCTCAGCACTCCTAAGATACCATAGACGAAAATTGTGGGAGCAAAGGTGCGAAGCACCGGCACGGCGCTTTCCTCCACAAACAATCCGGCCCCGAAAAATAAAAAAAGACTGGCGACGCCACCCACTATCAGCACATAGCCCAACGCCCCATAAAACAGGCGATGCGCGTTGCGGTATTCCTTGACGGCCAGCTTCCCGGCGATTACCTTTGAAATCGCCGCCGGAATACTGTAGGAGGAAATCAGCAGCACAATGGTATAAAAACCGTATGCGGACTGATAAAAGCCCAAACCCAGCTCTCCCACCACAGCAGTCAAAGGGCTTGTATAGAGAAGCCCTATGATTCTGCTGATGATTCCCGCTGCCGCAAGAATACCTGCCTGCGCTATAAAATTACTTTTACTGTTACTACTCTTATCCTTCATGCCACTTCTACTATCCAATCAGCCAATCATACATTTCCTGATATTTTCTGGCGGATACATTCCACGAAAAGTCCGCCGCCATAGCGCGGTCCACAATCTTGTTCCACTCGCGCTTCTTATCATAATATATATGCTCGGCATAGCGGATGGTATGCAGCATTTCATGCGCATTATAATTGGTAAAGCTAAAACCTGTTCCTGTACTCTCGTATTCATTATAGGGCTGTACGGTATCCTTCAGACCGCCGGTTTCCCTTACAATCGGTATCGTCCCATAGCGCAGGCTCATAAGCTGGCTCAAACCGCAGGGCTCGAACAGGGAGGGCATCAAAAATGCGTCACAGGATGCATAAACCTTGTGGGACAGGGCATCCGAATAATAAATATTGGCGGAAACCTTGTCACTGTATTTCCAGTCAAAATGCCGGAACATATTTTCATAGCGTTCCTCGCCGGTTCCCAGCACCACGAACTGAATATCATCCTGACAGAGCTCATCCATAATATAGGCAACCAAATCAAGCCCCTTCTGGTCCGTCAATCTGGAAATCAGCCCTATCATCATCTTCCTGTCGTCCCGTACAAGACCAAGCTCCTCCTGCAGCGCACGCTTGTTTTTCACCTTCTCCTTCCGAAAATTCACGGCATTATACTGCTTCACAATATATTTATCATCCTCGGGATTAAAATCCGTGTAGTCGATTCCGTTTACAATTCCCCGCAAATCACCGCTGCGAGCTCTTAAGAGTCCGTCCAGACCTTCTCCGTAGAAAGCGGTCTTTATCTCCTCCGCATAGGTATCGCTGACAGTCGTCACCGCATCCGCAAAGACGATACCGCCCTTTAACAGATTGGCGTCCTTATAAGCCTCCAGTTTGTCCGCCGTGAAATAATAATCCGGCAGCCCCGTGATGCTCTGAACCGTTTTCACATCCCACTTTCCCTGGAACTTCAGGTTATGGATGGTAATCACGGATTTCATACCCATGAAGAACATATCGCCGCGGAAACGCTCCTTCATATAGACCGGTATCAGACCGGTCTGCCAATCATGACAATGAACCACATCCGGCTGAAAGCCAATCAACGGAAGCGCCGAAAGCACAGCCTTCGAGAAAAACGCATATTTTTCAATTTCAAAAACCACATCATCCCCATAGGGCTTCATGCCGCTGAAATATTTCTCATTGTCAATAAAATAATAATGTACTCCATCCTCGACAGCCTCCAGAACGCCCACATATACATTCTGCCAGTTAAAATCCATATAAAAATGTGTCACATACCGGAGCTTATCCTTCATTTCCTGCTTCATGCAGGCGTATTTGGGAATCATTACGCGCACATCAAAATATTCCTTGTCAATACATTTAGGCAGAGAACCCACTACATCGGCCAAACCGCCTGTTTTAATAAAGGGCACACCTTCTGATGCTGCAAACAAAATTTTCTTCATTTGAAACCCTCCACAATCTTCAAAATATTTTATTCCAGTATACACCAAAAATACCAAAGTGGAAAGAGGATTGTGCAGGAATTTAGAAAGTCACCTATCTGCCTTCAGTTCCGATAAGAAAGTCGAATTTTGTCGGCAATCAAAGCAATAAATTCCGAGTTCGTAGGTTTCCCTTTTCCGGTGTCTATGGTATATCCAAAAAGAGAATCCAAGGTCTCCATTCTCCCTCTGCTCCAGGCCACCTCAATTGCATGGCGAATCGCCCTCTCCACACGGCTGGAGGTAGTCTGAAAGCGCTTGGCAATCGTAGGATACAGTATTTTAGTGATAGAGCTAATCATAGTGGTATCTTCCACAGACATCATAATTGCCTCACGCAGATACTGATATCCTTTAATATGCGCAGGTACTCCTATTTCATGTATCATATCTGTCACATCCTGCTCTAAGTTTCTTTCCTGGACCGGCTTAATCTGCTGCTGTGTAACTTCTCCTGCCCCTGCGTTTTTTGCGGAAGGAACTGTTATCATAATCTGGAACTCCTTATCCGTACTCAATAAATTATCCAAAATTTTGTACACCTTGTCGTTATCCTTAGCAGTCACAATACTCAGCTGTTCCATAAAAGCTACCTCCAATATCAAAACATCTTAAAATTCGTTCCTTTCCATTATAAGTTGAGTTCCTTTGTGACTTCAACTGCAACTCGTCGAACAATTTTTCAAGCTTACTACAAAATAGTCCCCTATCCTCCACTTCCTTCCATTTTTTTACAATTTATGTCGTAAAACGCCCTGTTTTATTTTTGTCGCTTGTCCCTTTTTCTTTTTTGTTATATACTCTTTTTATACTTAAGGAAACGCTGATGAAAGCGTTTTCCGCACCGGAGGTAACCCATGATAAAACAGGAAATCAATGAAATCAAAAAACTGTTCACCCCCAAAAACTGCTCCATCACCCGCATCTGCGGCTGCTATGTAGACGGGGAGAAAAACAAAAAAACCGAATTAAGCCAGGCGTTTTTAGCCCTGCCCGAGGAAGAGATGTTTAAATATTTCGAAATTCTGCGCAAAGCCCTTTCCGGAAGTCCGGGAAAGAATCTGCTGACCCTGGAATTTCCCTTAAACAGCGAGTATGAAGGCGGAACTCAGGAATTTCTGCTACGCCTTAAAAACAGTAAATTAAAGGACAGCGCTCTGCTGGAGGAATTTTATGACCGTGTGATTGCCGGATATGAATATGTGGGAAATTATTTGATTCTTATTATCCACGACGCATATGACGTGCCGGGCCGAACCCGGGACGGAATCGAGATGGAGGACGCCTCCGATGAAGTGTATGAATATATTCTGGCCTGCATCTGTCCGGTCAATCTCTCCAAGCCAGGACTGAGCTATAACGCCGTGGAAAACACCTTTCAGAACCGCATTCGGGACTGGGTAGTGGAACTGCCGGAAACAGGCTTTCTCTTCCCCGCCTTCCATGACAGAAGCTCCGATTTGCACAGCACCCTGTACTACTCCAAAGATTCCGAGGAATTAAAGGAAGCCTTCGTAGAGCAGCTCTTAGGCTGTCCGCTTCCGCTTTCCGCCGGAGGCCAGAAGGAAACCTTTCAAACCCTTATAGAAGAAACATTGGGGGAAACCTGTGATATCGAAGCGGTGAAAAATATCCACGAAAAATTAAATGAAATGATAGAAGAACACAAGGAGGAGCCCTCTCCTTTTCTGTTGGACAAAAAGGAAGTAAAGACCTTATTGGCAGACAGCGGCGTAGCCAATGAGAAGCTGGAGGCCTTCGACGAACGCTATGACGAAACCGCCGGTGAAGACGCCTCTCTCTATGTGAGCAATGTATTCAATAACCGTTCCTTTGAGGTTAAGACCCCTGATGTTGTAATCAAAGTAAAGCCGGAGCGCACCGACCTTATCGAAACTCGAACGATTAATGGCCGGGAATGCCTGGTGATACCGTTAGACGGCAGCGTTGAGGTAAACGGTATCACCGTACGCACTTCCCCTGCAGATATTACGGAGGATTCCTCCCTATAATCTGCCTAATTTGTTACCCATATACCAGCTGGCCTCTGCCCCCGATGAGGAGGCCTCCTTATAGGGTCTCGCCAGCAAGAATACCAGTCCGGCCAGTAGCAGGAGTCCCACCACCGTGAAGAAATTGAAGCTTACGCCTGCGAACAGCCCGAATACCTGATATACAATCAAGGCAATGACATAAGCAAAGAGACACTGATAACCCACGGCAGCCCAGAACCATTTTCTATTATTCATCTCTCTTTTGATTGCGCCCATGGCTGCGAAGCAGGGTGCGCACAACAGATTAAACACAAGGAAGGAATAACCGGCAATCGGCGTCATGGCTGCCGCCAGTTCCCCCCATACTTCCTCTCCGTACTCGGTTTCAACCTCTGCCACATGCAGGAAAAGCTGACCGAAGGTTGAAACCACATTTTCTTTGGCAATCAGACCAGTAACCGTGGCAACCGCCATCCTCCAATCGCCAAATCCCAGCGGAACAAAAATCCATGCAATCATATTTCCCAGTCGTGCCAGAACACTGTTATCCAGCTGCTCAGCCTCCAGCATACCAAAACTTCCGTCCGCCCAGCCGAAGTTCATCAAAAACCAAAGCACAATCGTGGAAAGGAGAATAATCGTACCAGCCTTCTTGATAAAGGACCAGCCCCTCTCCCACATGCTTCTCAAAACAGAGCCCACCGTAGGCAGGTGATACGCCGGAAGCTCCATCACAAAAGGCGCAGGTTCCCCGGCGAACATTCTGGTTTTCTTTAAGATAATACCGGAAATCACGATAGCTGCCACGCCTACGAAATATGCGCTGGTTGCCACCCATGGAGCGCCGCCGAACAGAGCGCCGGCAATCAGTCCCACGATAGGCATCTTAGCTCCGCAGGGAATAAAGGTTGTCGTCATAATCGTCATTTTGCGGTCTCTGTCATTTTCAATGGTACGGGAAGCCATAATTCCCGGCACGCCGCAGCCCACACCCACCAGCATGGGAATAAAGGACTTGCCGGAGAGACCAAACTTCCGAAAGATTCTGTCCATGATAAAGGCGATACGGGCCATATAACCGCAGCCCTCCAGAAAAGCCAGCAAAATAAACAGTACCAGCATCTGAGGAACAAAGCCTAACACAGCGCCCACGCCGGCAACAATACCATCCAAAATCAGGCCCGAAAGCCAGTCGGCACAGCCAATGGAAGCAAGAAGGCCTTCCAAAGCCGGAGGGACAATCTCCCCAAACAATACATCGTTCGTCCAGTCGGTGCAGAAAGCTCCCACTGTCACCATCGCAATGTAATATACCAGAAACATCACCAGTGCAAAAATGGGAAGCGCCAAAATTCGATTGGTCACCACCTTATCAATTTTGTCGGAGACAGTCAGTTTTTCTTTTTTTGCTTTTGTGCAGCATTCTCCCATAATAGAGGCAATATAAGTATATCTCTCATTCGTGATAATACTTTCCACATCGTCCTCCAGAGCCGTCTCCAGAGAAGTAATCTCTTCGGAAACATCAGGAACCGTCGTAAGCATCTGCGCAATCTTATCATCCTTTTCCAATAATTTTATGGCAAAAAACCGCTTCTGCGATTCGGCCGCCTCTGCTCCCAGCTTCCCGGACACACTCTGAATGGCCGCCTCAACAGCCGGTGCAAAGCTATGCACAGGAGGCGTGGCTTTGCCGCTTCGAGCCACCGCTACGGCCTTCTCTGTCAGCTTTTCCACTCCTGTACCCTTCAGGGCGGAGATATCTACCACTTCACAGCCCATTCTCTGGCTCAGCTTGCTCAGATTAATTTTATCGCCTGATTTCTCTACAATATCCATCATATTAACTGCCATTACTACCGGTATGCCCAATTCCATAATCTGTGTAGACAGATACAGATTTCTTTCTATATTGGTACCGTCAATGATATTAATAATGGCGTCAGGCTTTTCGCCTATCAGGTAATTCCTTGCCACTACCTCCTCCAGTGTGTAGGGAGAAAGAGAATAAATGCCCGGCAGGTCCATAATCGTCACATCCTTATGACCCTTCAGCTTTCCTTCCTTCTTTTCCACCGTAACGCCCGGCCAGTTGCCCACAAACTGATTGGCTCCAGTCAATGCATTAAATAAAGTTGTCTTACCGCAATTGGGATTTCCCGCTAATGCTATTTTCATCGAAATTTCTTCTCCTTTCCGAATTCATAATTTTTTGAGCGCCTTCTGAACATTGCCATTTGTATGCTCGCACGATACAGCTACAATTCGCCCAGGCTACCCGTAATTAGTTTTATCTAACCCTTGAGGTAAAATAAAAGAGCTTTCCCTTATGTATAGGCAGTATTCTAATCCTCCACCTCTATCATGCCTGCATCCGCCTTTCTCAGGGAGAGTTCATACCCTCTTACCGTAACCTCCACAGGGTCTCCCAACGGCGCCACCTTCCTTACATAAACCTCTGCGCCCTTTGTGATGCCCATATCCATAATGCGCCTCCTAACCGCGCCCTCACCGCATAATCTCTTCACCTTAACACTCTGCCCGCAGGCAACCTCTCTCAATGTTTTCATAAACTGCCTCCTTTACACCATTATTTTGTTGGCCATTTCTTTTCCGATTGCAACTCGGGAATCCTTAATATTCACAATTACATTTCCTGCCACCCGGGATACTACCGTCACTTTACTGCCTATGACAAATCCAAGATTTTCCAGAAATTGACGCACCTCTTCCTTCCCGCCAACCTTCCTGATAACTCCTGTCTCGCCTTCCTGAATCATTGTAAGCGGCATATTCCCACCCACCTTTCCGTCTCTTTATCTATTGCGCCATCCTTTGATTAGGCACATGTGTTTTATTTAACTATCTGAGGTTAGTATATTCTAACATGCGAAAAATGTCAAGTATCATGATAATATTTTTTATATCATAGGAAACTCATATGCTTTAGTCCTTCACAGTAACACCGTATATCCGATACTATGAAAAGAGGACGCCCCAGGGCGCCCTCCCAAAATCAGCAAAAGCTATTCAAAATCAAATTTTTCAACAATTGTCTTTAACTCATTGACACTGGTTACCGTATCGTTGGTCAACTGATAATTATCACTGGTGGCCTCCACCACATTGGAGGTCTTCTCCGCAATATCATTGACGCCCAGCGCAGTCTCCTCAATCGTGGTATGTATCCGCTCCACCGTCTCCGACACCTCCTGAATCGACTCGTTCAGACGGTCAGCTTCATGGGAAATATGATTCATACCATCCCGGAAGGTATCTGCATCCTTTAGGTATTGATTGCTTATCTGGTTGAAATTATCATAGTCCACCAGCACACTGTTCTCCAGAAATGCCGTGGTCTCCTCAAGGCTGTCAGAAATCTTTGATACAGCGGCATTTACCTCCAGAATAATCGTGTCGATATCAGCCACCGTATCCAGAGAACGATGCGCCAGATTACTGATTTCCGTAGCCACCACGGCAAAGCCCTTACCTGCTTCTCCAGCCCTTGCCGCTTCAATACTGGCATTCAGCGACAACAAACTGGTCTGATCGGAAATTTCTATAATAGCGCTGGTCAGCTCGTTAATTTTGGATACAGCCTGCAAGCCGCTCATGGCCTGCGCCGTCTTATCCTTAATCTGCTGATACATGTCCCGGGTCTGCCTGATTGCCTGCTGCGTGGACTCCTGCATATTCCTTGCACGACCTGCAATCTCTTCCGAAAACCTGTTGCTGGTCTCCGTCTCTCTGTTAATCTCCTCAAACTGCTTCCGCATGGCATTTACATGATTCGTCATAAGATTCGTCATGCCGGATACTTCCTGGGTTCCTGCCGCCAATTCCTGAGTCGTGGCGGAATTATCGGTACAGAATATATGCACCTGGTTACTGGAGGACTCCAACTGCTCCATATTGGTTCTGATATTTTGATTCGCCTGCTCAATCTTCTCCACTACCTCATGGAGACTGTCGCTCATCTCTTTTACCGCCCGGCTCATAAGCCCCGTCTCATCCCTGCGTCTGCAGAGCTTATTCATATTCGCCGGAAGCTGAAGCTTGAGCTTCGCCGTATCATTAATAATATGCGTCACCTGACCCAACGGCTTTGTAAAACGCCTTATCACCAGATTCGACAAAATCATGGCAAACACCAGAATAATTAAAATCAGAATAATCGCACGAATAATCAGCTCCCTTACAGGAGACATCAGTTCGTTGCCGTCTGCACACATTACCACCACCGATTTTATGGAAGTGATATAATAGCTGGCATACTTCATTTCCCCATTCTCTTCATATTCCGCACAGAGATTATCCGGCACCACGCCCTTGTTGAGATTGCCTATCAGGGAAGTAATCACCTTGTTTTTGTTCGGCATACCGTTTCTTGAAGAATCCACATGGTACTGAATCAACCCATTTTTATCAATTACATAACAATAAGAAGATTCAGAGCCGTCCACCTTCAATCCTGCCAGAAGCGCCTCGTAGCCTGCAGCGTCAAGAATCGTTGCCTCATTTTCCGTCTCCGCCCTGTCTACCATTGCACCATAGGAATTGACAATATTTGTCATCTTGGCATAGGCAGAATCAATAATCAGCTGCTCAGTATAGCTTATCATGGACCAGGTAATCACAGCTGCTGAAATCACAATGCCAAGCAACACCAGAGCATTTACCTTAACCTGAATAGAACTGATTCTTCTGAATTTTGCGGGCTTCCGTACTCGTTGTTTTTTCTGCTTTTTTTGCTTTTTCATGTCACATTCCTCCACCAAACGGATTTTCTTACAGTAAACAGAGACAGCAGCTTCGGCACGATTTCGTTTATCAGGCCATTCTGCCTTCTCCTGCCCTAAATATGTTTCTATTATATCATGCATTTCTCCATAATGATATTGAAATTTTTAATTTTTTTCATAAATATTTATATTTTTTTATATTTCATATAGGAATCGTGAAAATTTAATCAGCAGATTGCACAAAAAAACTTAATTTAAGTTCTTTTACCTATCATCGATACAGCACATAGTCCTGCATCTCCCGCAGAAAGCCGCTTCCCGCAAGAGCCTCTGCGGCCTCCTGCGGATATTCCTTTACCACAATCCTTTTCCTTCCCACAAAAATTCTTCCTCTTTTATAGTCCTCCGCAAACAGGCTTAAAACTTCCTCCAGCCCTTTTGTCTCAAAAATTCGGAGAGTACCGCCCTTTTTTTCAAAGACTGCTGCCGGCAGCCCGTTCCGAAGAGCTACTGCGGTTCCCGCCACACTCAGAAATTCCCTTCCCGCTTCATGGCTTAGCAACTTGCCCCATGGCTGCAGAGGATCCACGGCATTCAGCCACACGGTTTCTTCCGGAGGATGGGCAAGCGCCGCCGTCACACCGGCAAAATCCTTTTTCCGGATAAACTGGGCTCCGGAAAGACCTTTCACAAAATAGCCTCTTCTTACCTGCCCCGTATATTCCTGTACACGCAGAACAGACAATGCCTCCTGCCACGACATATGACAGAGAGCAGCCGTCTCCCGACATAACAAAAGATATCTGTCAAAGCACCGTTCCATTTGCTCCTGCAGGGCCAGAGGACGCAGCGGCCGCACCAAATCCCAGCGCCCGGAACCGGCGGCTTTTACGTGGGCGCCCGCTCTTTGTCTCACAGGAGCCTTTCTGAGGCTTTCTCTGCTTATCCATTGCCGCACCGGCACAAAGCTGTCTGCGTTTACCACCCCCTTCTCCATCAGAGAAAGCAGCGTATCATAGGGAGATTCTCCATCCAGCACACCGTTTAAGGCTTGCATAAAGCTGGCGCCCCGCCTGACAAGGGCCTGTGCCAGACGCCTCTCCTCCTTTGTAAGCTTCTCCCAGGGTATCTCCGGCTCGGCTTCCCAGTCCAGCCCCGTAGCGGAATCAAAGATAAGCTTCCCGTTTTCCTCCATATGAAAGAAATATTCTCCCGTGGCCAGAAGGCTCTCCAGCAGATTTTCCCTGTAGCCCTTCACTCTTGCCGGAAACAACACTTCCTCCCAGACCGCCGCCGGAAAAGCCATTCCCGTCAAAGAAGCTACCGCCTCCTTCAGACATTCCTCCGGAGGGGCTAAACGACGAAGGCGCGCGGCAAGCAAAGCTCCGTAAGCCCTATCGGAACAGGTAGCTATCTCCTCTCTTCGGTTCTTTACCGCACGATTTCTGGCACGCTTATAAACCTCCCCGTGATAATAGAGGGCCTCCTGCCTGACCGCCTCGCCCAGACGACACAGCTCCTCCAGCACGCTTCCCGCATATTCCTCTCTCCATCCATAACGCCGGGCTACCTGAAGTACACTGGCAGCTCCCCGGTAACGGAGCATACGACGTACTATACCAAGCGCAGGGGAGCATTCCTCCTGTCTTGTAAGCGCCGTCAAATACTCCTCCTGCTGCTCAGCCGCAATCCAAAGCCCCTGTTCCAGATAAAGCGCACGACCCTCTTTTGCCAGCTCCTCCAGCCATTCCACAGGGACGTCCAATTCCCCTGCTGCCAGGTCGCCCTCTGTCATCAACAGAGAATGCAGCTGCCTTTCATCCTCCGGCAGCCAACCTCTGGCCTGCACCTGGCTTAAGCTTTCCGCATCGGGAATCAGCAGCTCCTTTTCCTGCTTTAGAGCCTCCTCTACCGCCGCATGAATCCCTCCGGGCGTGGGCGCATAATCGTACATCACAGCCGCTTCCTGCCCCCACTGAAGAGGCAGAGACATAGGAGAGGGCGTTTCCGTATATATCTCCCGCACCCTAATCTGACCGCAGCGGATTTTCTCTAGAAGCTCCTTCACTCCCTCCCCGTCCCACAGCTGCTCCAGACATTCCCGCCTGGTCTCCCGAAGCAAAGGATGCTCCTTCTCCCGCACCACGCTGTCTAACATTTCCGCGCTGCGGAGCCGCTGCATCCACAAAGGCTGTCTGCCGTTCCTGCGCACCCCCATCATCAGCGCCCTGCCACAATTATAGCGAAAGGCCATATTAAAAACCGAAGTGGCAGGAAGCAGCGCCGACAAAACAGCCTGGCAGTTTTCCGGATTTATCCTGCCTAACAGCCCCTCCGGCAAAGCCCTGTCTCCATAGGCATACAATAAAAAACCGTCCTCCTCGTCTACGCTTCCCACATTCATGCCCATTTCCTCCCGAGCCGTCTGTGCCGCCAATAGAGAAAGAGGGCCGTTTATACGCCTTCCAAACACAGAATGAATCATCAGCTGGCTGTTACCGGATGCATCCCTGAAATGCTCCGCCAATATCGTCCGGTCATCCGGAAGTCCTCCTGTAGCCTGAATCTGACGATTCAAATAACCTGCCGCCAGCAGGGATGCGCTCTCGTCTAAACCCAGTTGCGCCAAGACCTCCGGCAGCCTTCCGTCCTCCTGCGCCTCCTGCAAGCCGTGCAGAAGCTTTCCAAAATAAATCCCTGTCTCCTTATTCCGTCCTTTTAATTCTCCCTTCCAGAAGGGAAGCCTGGCCCCCTCCGCCGGAGCCTGAACCACCGTCACGGTATCTCTTCCGATATCCACTACCTTCCATGCAAAAGCGCCCAGAATAAAACGGTCTCCCCTGCGGGTTTCATAGATGAACTCCTCGTCCGCCTCACCCACCTTCACACCCTCCTCGGTTCGAACCGTATAAAGCCCCTTATCAGGAATGGTTCCCCCTGCAAAGACCGCCAGCATCCTGCTGTAGCCATCCCCCTCCACTCTCCCGTGGATTCTGTCATACAGAACTCTCGGACGAACCGGCCTGTCTCTCTTGTGCTCATAATCTCCGGCCAGCATTTCCAGCACGGATTTCACGTCCTCCTTTGTCACATTGCGAAAGGGCCATGCTCTGGGCAGAATCTCCATTACCTCATCCACCTCATAGCTCTTAAAGGCCGCCATGGAAACTAAATGCTGTGCCAGCACATCCAGACAACCTTCCGGCGGATTCAGACGCTCGACCTGGTTCTCTCTGGACAGCTGGGCAGTCATTCCACACAAAACACATTCCGCCGCCGTTCTGGGATACAGATACATTACACTGGTACGGGCAGGATTATGACCTGCCCGCCCCAATCTCTGCAGCGTGCCGGAAATGGTTCTCGGGCACCCCACCTGCAGCACCTGGTCAATTTCTCCCACATCAATTCCCAGCTCCATGGAGGAAGTGGCACACAAGAGACGAAGCTTTCCCTGCCGCAGGGACTGCTCCGTCTCCTGGCGCTGCTCTCTGGAAAGACTTCCGTGATGGACGCGGGCAAAATCCTCTCCGCCCAAAAGATTCACATAATAAGCCAGCTTTTCTGCATATCTCCTGCCCTCTACAAAGGCAATTACGCTCCGGCTCTCCAGACAACGCTCATATATCATTTTAGAAAGCTCCTGCCAGACAGGGTCCTTTTTTATCCTGCCCGCATCCGCATAAGGACTGACTATCTCCAGCCGCACCTTCTTTTCCATAGACGGAGCCGCAACGAAAACCGGCTCCGGTGCCAGATAGCATGCCGCCTCCGAAAGAGGGGAAATCGTAGCCGAAAGGCCTACTCTCTGCAAAGGCTTCCCGCACAGGATATCCAGCCTTGCCAGAGACAACATCAGATGCGCCCCTCGCTTGGTATCAATCAGCGCATGAAGTTCGTCCACGATAACCGCCTGCGCCGTACAAAGCACATTCTGCCCTGTTTTACTCGTAAGCATCAGATACAGGGATTCCGGCGTAATAATCAAAATATGAGGCGGTTTCCTCATCATCCGCTGTCTTTCCCTCTGGGGCGTATCCCCGGTGCGAACCGCCACACTAATCTGCCCTTCTCCGCCAATGCCCTCCAACGGCCTTCTCAGATTCTCGCGGATATCCGCTGCAAGAGACTTTAAAGGCGACACATAAATCAAATAAAGCTCCTGCTTTAAGCTTCCCTCCTCCGCCTGTTTTTTGAGCCTGTCCAGAAACACCAGAAAGGCGGAAAGCGTCTTACCCGTTCCCGTCGGAGCCGATACCAACACATGCTTCTCTGCTGCAATTTCCGGCCAGGCCGCCTCCTGTACCGGCGTAGGAGCTCCCAAATTCTTTGCAAACCACTCCCCAGTCTGCGGGGCAAATAACCGAAAACAATCCTTCATGCCGCCTCCCCAGCCTTTCGAATTTCTTTGCTCACACTAATACCTTGCGCAGTATCCGAAACAGCTTCTCTACATCTATGGGCTTTGCAATATGCCCATTCATCCCGCATCTTAAAGCGTTCTGCCGATCCTCCTCGAAAGCATTGGCCGTCATGGCAAGAATCGGTATGGATGCCAGCTCCTTATTATCCAGCTCCCGGATTTTCTGAGTTGCCTCATAACCGTTCATCACCGGCATCTGCACATCCATCAGCACAAGCATATAATAGCCCGGCGCCGAAGTCTTCAGCATATCCACCGCCATCTGCCCGTTTGAGGCAATTTCCACCCGAAAACCGGCATCCTCCAGAATCGTCGCCGCTATTTCCTGATTCAGCTCATTGTCCTCCACCAGCAAAATATGCCCTTTGTAAAGCTCCGCCAACTCATTGATATCCATATCCTTCAGCATCACCTGGGGCTCTTCTTCCCCCAGATTCAGACGGAAAACAAAATTAAGGCGAACCTCCGTCCCCATGCCCTGCTCACTTTTCACCTCAATCGTTCCGTTCATCATCTCCACGATACTCTTCGTGATGGCCATACCCAGACCTGTCCCCTGAATCCCGCTGAGCGTCGTATTCTTTTCCCGTTCAAAGGGCTCAAAAATATGCGGGATAAACTCCCTGCTGATACCAATTCCGGTATCCTTTACACAGAATTCATAGCCGGCAGAGCCTTCCGGCGCTCCCTCTTTTTCTATGACTCTGAAAGTGATGCTGCCTCCTTCACGGGTATACTTAACAGAATTCCCAAGCACATTTAACAACACCTGCTTCAGACGCAGCTTATCGCAAAAAATTTTATCGTTCCTGATATTCTCCGTCTCCACATGCAGTACAAGCTGTTTTTTTCGGACGTCCGCCTGCACGATATTGTTCAACTCATCCATAATATCCGACAGTTCACAGGGGAGCTCTTCCAGCTGTATCTTACCGCTCTCAATCCTGCTCACATCCAATACATCATTAATCAGGCTCAACAGATGATTTCCTGACAGCATAATTTTCCCAAGATATCCCTCTACCTGCTCCTTACAATCCAAGTGAGCCAATGCCAGCGTGGTGAAGCCCACAATCGCATTCATGGGCGTACGAATATCATGAGACATATTGGAGAGAAAAGCGCTCTTTGCCTGATTCGCCCGGTTCGCCTGCTGCAGCGCATCCTCCAGCATCCTTTTTTGCTCCATCTCATTACGGGTTTCCTCATCCACGTTGCGCAGTCCCAGTACAATACCGTGATTTTCGCTCCATATGCCTGCGCGCACTACCTTCATCTCATAATATTTTATACGTTCGCCTTTGAAGGTACGATAATTTACGGAAAGCAGCTTCTTCTCCTCTAATTCCTCCTTCAATCTCGTCAGAGAAACCGCCTTACGCAGCATATCTCTGTCATCCTCGTAAACCATTTTTTCGATATAGCGCTCCATACTTTCTTCAAGAGATATCTCTCCGGAAAATACATTGTCGAGCATCTGATTCTTCTCCTCGGACACTCTCAGAGGAAGCCCTCTGCCCGTGTCAAGGTCAAAAAAGCACACCAGATTATAATCGATACTCAGAGCCTGCAACAACTCCATCTGATGCCTCTCGTTATCCCTCTCCTGCCGTTTCTGCGCCGTACAATCCATAAGAAAACGCTGATAAAAAAGCTCTCCGTTCTCCCGCAAAAGCTTAATATTTCCCATGACATGAAGAATCTCTCCATCCCTGTGCTTTATGCGGTACTCTATACTGACGCTGTCCCCCTCCTTGTTCAGCGTTCTGATACACTCCCGCAGCTTGGACTGATCCTCCTCCAGAACGGAGGGCGCAATCAAATCAAAACCCATGGCCTCTAACTCTTCTTTCGATTCATATCCCAAAATGTTAAGCGCCGCCTCATTAACGCTGAGAATCCTCGCGCTGTCCACCGTATGACAGATAACGCCGCAGTCTATGGCAGAAAAGATTGTCTCCATCATATGATTTTTGTCGATAATCTCCTGCTCATAAGCGCGCTCCTGGGTCACATCGATTCCCACACCTACCGTTCCCATGACGCTGCCGTCCAAATCATAAAGCGGAGATTTATAAGTCGTAAGCAGCCTCATGCCGTCACCGGTCTTTACAGTCTCCTCAGATACGCATACCGTCTGCCTGAACATCACCTCAAAGTCTGACTCCATACAGTCATGGCCCTCATTGGCGGGGTCATCAGGGTCAACATCCCAAATATAATAATGATCCCGTCCTTCCACCTGTTCCTTTGTCTTATTGACTACCTGACAGAAGCTGTTATTCACTCTCTCGTGAATACCTTCCCTATCCTTATACCAAATCAGATTCGGAACACTGTTAATCGTGGCATCCAGATAATGACTTGTCTGCCACAAATCCTTATCCCGCTTACAGCTCTGCTGCCATCTCAGAAAACGAAACCGAATTTCTTCATCCGACATGGGAAGAGTCCATATATCGGTAACACATGATAAAGAATCCGTCAAACGGGCAATACTTTCCTGTGCTGCAAGCAGAATCAACTGCGCATCCTCCCGCTTGCATTCCGAAAGCATACGCAGCGTATTCTCTTCCTCACCGTCCCGTAAAGCGGCCAATATCACATCCGCTCCGGCTGCAAGTGTTTCCTCCGGCAAAGCTCCCTCCGCAAACTCATGGGTAAAATTTTGTAACGGAGACATTTCCTTGATAAGCTCAAACGCCCTGCCCGATTGACCAGTTAAATAAAAATGAAGATGACAATGGTACATAAATGTGCCCCCCAATATCCTTCTGTAAGTGTTAATAATTCTCTTCTTTATATTAACAACTACATCAAATTATGTCAATCTTTCGCTTTAGATGCGCCCCGTTCCAAGCGCTTTTGCATCCTTATGTATATCGGTGCAGCCTGTTACGATATGATTCATGCTATATATACCGCTCTGTTTTGACCTGAAATATTGGTTTTGTAATATAGGAACTATACGTTACTCTTTGGTTAAATTCCAGTATTTTCTTAAACCTATAGATTTGTGCCGGAGACGTTACATAGGTCAAAACCTCATTCTTAGGGACCCAAATAACATCCGTCGTTTCATCAGAAGGACGACATTCTCCACTTTCATACTCACATATAAAGTCAAACATAACTTTTGTTGGGACTTTAGTCACTCCATCATAAAACAGATGACTTGCCACATTGGAATAAATACCACACAGGCATTTCACCTTTGCTTTTATTCCACTTTCTTCCATGATTTCCCGAAGAACTCCTTCTTCTAAATTTTCCCCCTCTTCCACTTGTCCTCCTGTACAATCCCATCCTCTATTCTCAGTTTTAACTATTAAAATATTATCATTCTTATCAAATACATATCCCGCCGTTGCAACAATGTGTGTCGGCCAACTCATACTGACCACCTCCCATTTTACAAATTGAAATTTGAAAATTTACATCCTTTCACCCTAAAATAACCAAACTGCAGATTCCGTCTTTATATTAGTACTACCTTAAAAATTTTTCCAGCAGCGCTCTTTCATAAAACCGAATATTGCATCAACATCCTCACCCTCATAAAATGCTA
>JAMOZS010000035.1 GCA_023667765.1 Roseburia sp.
CCCTATGTTCTTGTGACAAAGGGCGATGCGGAGCTTGAGGACGGAACAACCTACAAGGTCGCATTTGTAAACAACGGCTACACCGAGGAAGTGAAAACAGCTTACGGCGCAGTCAACGAGGTAGGCTCTCTTAAAGATTTTGTACGCAATTGGCTCACGGAGCAGGGAACGGTTTCCCCCGATAAAATTATTTGGGAATAACCGATAGAGGCGTTGCAATGCTGAAAATCAAAAAATATATTGTGAGGACAGGGGGACAGGGCAATAAAATCGCTGGCGGCCTTTGATAATCTCCACCGCTTGGCGGTCATGTATCTGTTTCTCTTGCCCCACATCTATAGGGGTGGGGAGATATCGCCGATTTCTATCAATCCGTACCGCTGTAAAAACACAAGCGTCAACCTTACATTATAAAGGTATAGGTAAAGAGCTTGTACAAAGATGTATAAATGCTTGTAAAGATTCAGAGTGGTTAGTACAAACGGATATGGCAAAAGGCTTTTATGAGAAAATGGGATTCAAAGAAAATACAGATTTTTTTTTAACAATTCCTCTTTACGTTTTTCGGATTATCATCTTACGTGCAGCATGAATGCCGACTTTATACGGCAGGGGCCTGAGAGCATGGTCGGCTTCTTTTAATTTTTCACGGATATTGATATGCTGGGGACAGTGCTTTTCACATTTGCCGCAACCGATGCACTGTGACGCAAAACCGGGTTCTTTACGCATCCCCATATTCTGCGCGAACTCAAAGCGGGCCGAAGACTTTTTCTCCATATACATCAGATTGTAATAATAGAAATTACCCGGAATATCCACTCCTCTGGGACAGGGCATACAATATCGGCAGCCCGTGCAGCCCACCTTTTCCCGTTCACAGATGATTGCCTTAATCAGCTCCACAATTTCCCTGTCCTCTTCCGTAAACTGTCCCGGCCCAGCCTCCGACGCAATGCGAATATTCTCATTTATCATATCCTCAGAATTCATGCCGGAAAGCACGCAGCTGACCTCCGGCTGATTCCAGAGCCAGCGCAATCCCAGCTCAGCAGGCGTATAGCCCTTGCTGTCAGCAGCAAGCGCCTCCTTTGCCTTTTCCGGCAGATTGACCAGCTTTCCGCCACGGAGAGGTTCCATAATAATAACCGGAAGTCCCTTCTCAGCCGCTGCCTGGAGGCCCTTCCTTCCTGCCTGAGTATGTTCATCCAGATAATTGTACTGAATCTGGCAGAAGTCCCAATCATAATCATCCAATATTTTCAGGAACATATCTGTATCGCCATGGTAGGAAAAACCGATATTGCGGATACGTCCTTCTGCCTTCTGTCGTTCAATCCATTCCTCGATACCCAGTGCCTTAAGATGCTCCCACTCTGCGTAATCCGTAAACATATGCATCAGGTAATAGTCAATATGGTCCGTGCGAAGTCGGGACAGCTCCTCATGAAATGTTTTATCAACTGCCGCAGCAGAGCGCATAATATATTGCGGGAGTTTCGTGGCAATATAGACCTTATTGCGACATTTATTTTCATCCAGAATCCGTCCGAGGCATTCCTCACTGCCGGGATAAACATAAGCGGTATCAAAATAATTAATGCCGTTTTCAATAGCAAGAAGAATCTCCCTCTCAGCCTTTTCGTAGTCGATTGCATTTCCCTTTCTGCTAAATCTCATACATCCATAACCCAGTTGGGAAATCTGATTGCCGTATCGGTCAAGTCTGTATTTCATATCTTCCTCCGGTATCTTATTTAGCGACAGTCAAAAAATTGCATCTGTCTGCCGCCACACCTGTCTCTGACATTTTGCGCCTGTTATGGAAGGGAAACTTTTCATTGCTGAAGCAGATAGGATGCCATATACTCCATATCCGTCTCCGCCGCAATCCCCGGATGATTCACTTCAAAACGAAGGTTTTGTCCTCCTTCTTTCGCAGCAAGGGCGAAGTGACAGAGTGCGATTCCCATATCTATCTTCTGCATATCGCCCGCCCCGTCACTGACAAAACCCTTTGCCCTCTTTAAATAGAAATGAACAGCATTCTTATCTACTACAACACGCCACGGCTGCTTATTGACCGCTGACGGCGCCCACCGCACCATTTCAAGCGGCTCCGCCAGTTTCCCTGCTTTCTCTTTTGTCAGTGGCACATCAAACGTACCGTCAAAAAACATCGTTTCAAATGCGTTCCTGCTGTCCGCTTTGATAGCCCCTCGCATCATGCGCTCCCGGACTGACATTTTCCCCGCCGGATATCCCAAAGGGCTCATGCAGGGCATCATTTCATCCGGTTTCAGCATCATCCCTCGTTCAAAAGCAGGACGGTCCATCGTCCCGCCGACCCATACGGTTCCAATCCCAAGTGACCATGCGTACAGCACAAGCATTTCAAGAGAATATCCAACAGCCTCTTCTGTGTGCTGCTGCCGTCTTGCTTTTGCTCCTACATAAAGGTTCGTGCCGCTGACAACAGAGCACTTTAATTCCTGTTCCCTTGCGTCCAGAAATTTGAATTCTACCGGGATGCGGTATGGGTTTTCTGTTTCTGCCATAAAAGATGACAGTTTTTCCAAATCATCCGCACAGACTTCCCTCCCGTCAAATGTACGGACGCTTTTTCTGGCTCGAATCAGTTCTGTAACAGGTTGCATTCTGTCCTCCTTTTTGGTTCTGTTTATACGTTCCTAAAACCGGACCGTGACAGGCTCGCTGGTAAAAGAAGAAAAGACCGCTGTCGCGTTTTCAAAATAAAGCACTTCCGTATTATCGTCTGTTGCAGAATACATTGTCTGCAAAGAGGGATATCCTGCCAGCATATGCTCTTTTGCCTCTATGCGTTCATCACGGACAAGCCTGCCGGACAGGCGCAGCCACTTTTTCCCATCAAACGCACACAATTCCACCTTGGGATTTTGCCTGATTTGTTTCGATACATCCTTCACCTTGCCAGTCTGGATATACAGCTTTCCCTCAAAAACATCAATTGTGCCAAACGGCCGCACACGGGGCTGGCCGTCCTCCACCGTTGCCAAATAATAAGTTCCGCATTTCTTCAAAAAATCAAAAACTTCCTGCATGGTATTATTCCTCCTATCGTTATTCACCCAGCATCATCAAGTAACTGTCCAACCTTGCATTGACATAACCCGCAAACAGCTCCTACTAAAATATCTTCCAAACGGTCTTCCACATCATCCAGGCTGTCCTCCAGTTTTTCGAGCTCCCATTCCAGACTTTTATATTCATCTTTGGACAAAGCATTTTGACGGTATAGTCTTTCTAATTCATCCTCGTGAATATCCAGAAGGTCATCAATCTGTTTTTCTTCCTGCTTGAGAGAAAAGAAGGTTTCCATATCCTCAGAAGATCCATTCGGTGTAGCGGCATTTGCTTTTTCTAAATATGCGTCAACCATGGAAGTAAGCTCTTCCATAGTGTAAGTCGTAGCCTGATTGGATGTTCCCTGTATGCCATTGTCCGCTGCGGAAGTCTGTTCCCGGTCTATATTATCTTCCACAACCATCGATTCCTGTGAAGATATCGTATCCTGATTCTCTGTCGCGCTTTGTTGCTGCAGCTGGGCAACCTGCTGTTCTAATTGGCTAATCTGGTTTTTCAATGCCTCCGTTTCCGCGCTGTCGGACTTAGACTGGCATCCGGTCAATAAAAGAAGAACGGTCATTCCGGCGACCACCATTACTTTTTTCTGAATCATTTTCTTCATTGTATCCCTCCTTTCTTCATCTGATTTTTTTATATTTTACTTTTATCTGAATTCCAGATGTACCCCCTGCAGTCAATGCAACCCTTGAAAAAGCGATTCCCTAGCCGCCAGTCCGTATGATTGCCAATCCCTGAAAATGCTAATTTATCACCAGAGAAACGCTGATGATAGCGCCTCTTTAGTTTACTGCTGTCTTCCCCCGCACATTTTTTCTGCTTGCGACAAATCCTATTTCGTCCTTTTCAATTGTAATGACAAAAGGAAATTTATTATATTCTATACACATATGAAAGTCAGCTTCCGGGAAGATACTTTGTTTAGACTTATCAAAAAAATGTTTGCCACCGTTATTTTTTAAGCTGCTGACTTTCTGTTCCAGGTCTAAAAATTCCCTGCCTTCCAAAATACTTTTAATATACTTTGCACACAGTTCATCCTCCGGGGCTAATCTTACACCACCGTTGCCCATACATACGAGAGAAACCGTTTGCGGCTGCCTGGCAAGGATGTATTCAGCTACTGCCTTCGCATTGACCAAACTCCCTGTAATGATTTCTCCCGCATGTGTGGCATTGACAATTCCCTGCGTCCCCGCACTGGTGGTATGTATGATAGTTTTTCCGGCCACGTCCTTTTTTAGAATAGTGGACGGCGAATTTCCATAGTCAAATCCGTCACATTTTTCGCCATGTCGCTCGCCTATAAGAATACTGTTCTGAATACGACGCTTAAGAGCAAACGCTTCTTCTACTGTACCCACAGGGCGGATTTGTTCCACATCCATATCATACAAATAGCATTCCAGTGAAAATGCCCTGAAAACATCAATAATAACAGTTAATCCCCTCGCCTGTTTTGCACCCTCAATCAAATGCAAAATATTGATATTACACATATGTTTTTATCCCTCTCACGAATCTGTTTTTATTTCCGCCCTTGATGAGATATGCCGCCCCAGACAACATCATCATTTTAATATCTATTCCCATAAGTCCTTTTCGCTTCTAATGTCCATTTCTTTATAAAATCTGACTTCGCTCTTGTATAGCCGTCTCTGTCGTATTCATATTGTTTCCATAAAACTAATTTTAGCTGTTCGTATTCTTTTGCTATCTGTAAATGCTCATTCAGATAATCTCTAAAATACAATTCATTGTTATCACCTGCTTGCCGAAGATGTAGATGATAGACCTTTTCTTCAAATCCGTTTTCCGTATATCCCCGATTAAATGAAACCCGATTGACATCTGATGACATACGAATAAATCCATTGTTTTCGATTACTTCGGATATTTTTTTCATCTTTTCATCAGAGCCTGTTTCAATAAGAATGTCTATTATGTTTTTCGCCCATATACCCTGTATTGCCGTACTTCCAATATGACTGATTCGCTGAATTTGATAATCAGAAAGAATATTACACAAAAAGTCGTTCATTTCGTTATAGTATACAATCCATTGTTCATTATGCGGCACCAGAGAAATGGGAAATAACTCCCACAGTTCTTCTAATGTCATTTCTGACAATGCCCTTCCCATATATCAACACCTCCCTAGTCGAATAGACAGTCGCCACACGATGAACATCCTTCATCTTAACTGTTATCCCTCTCACTATCAGAGCAGATTAAGGATTTTCACCGCAAAACGGCAAATTCCCTTGCTAATCCGTGTGCATCGCCAGAGGCGCACAATAATAGCCAAGCCGGGATATAGGGATATTCATCCATGCTTGACTATTATCTGACAGTCTGTGAAAACTAATGACAAGTCTCCTACTCGATTTATAATTCTTCCCTGTGATTATCCCAAAACTGCAGCTCATTTTCCGTAACATTCAGAAAATCTTCCTTTGCCAAATCAAAGCAACGCAGCATCTTATCTGAGAACACTCCGCATTCTCCCTCAACAATCATACGAATCGCTTCCTTCACAGCATACGGCGTTTTATATACTCTCGGACTAATCAATGCATCATATACATCCGCAAGGGAAACCACCTGCGCCCAGATAGGAATCTCCTCGCCCTTTAATTTATCCGGATAACCATTGCCGTCATAACGCTCATGATGCCACCTGCAGATTTCATAACAGTAATTATAAAACTCATTATCCTCCTGCTTGAATTTCTCAAGAAGCTCACAGCCATACAAAGTATGTTTTTTCATTTCCCGAAATTCAATCTCCGTCAACTTACCGGGCTTGAGCAGAATATTATCGGGAATCGCAATCTTACCAAGGTCATGCAGCGCAGAGGCATTGGTAATCAAATTAATTTTCTCTTTCGTCAACTCATATTCCGGATAGAATTTCTTCACATATTTCAACATAATCTTGGTATAACATTTTACACGATGAATATGTTCTCCGGATTCCAGACTTCTGAATTCCACTACGGAACTGAGTGCATTTACCAGAAACTCATTACTCTTCTCTAACTTCTTTCTGCTCTCGTCCAGCGCCTTGGTACGCTCTTCCAGTTCCTGTTCAATATGTCGCCTGTGTTCAAATAATTCGACGATATTTTTGGTTCGGCGCATAACCACCTTCGAATCAAAGGGCTTATATATGATATCACTGGCGCCGTACTCGTATGCCTTTTCGTCAGTTGCCGCCGTAGCCTCCCCAGTAATCATAATAACAGGAATGCTATCCATATATCCTTTCAGCGACATAAACTCCAACACTACAAGCCCGGTTGCCTTCGGCATCACTAAATCCAGAAAAATAACCGCCAGTTCGTCCTTTTTTGCCTCTATTATCTTCATGGCGTCCATGCCATTCGACGCTTCCAGAATCTCATACTGTTCTTCAAAAATACACTTAAGTAAATCACGGTTAATCTCAGCATCATCCACAATTAAAATCGTATTCCTACTCATAGCCTTTCCTCCGTCATCAGGATTTACAGTATTCCAAAATCAATAACCAAACCTATTGTTCCTCTCCATCCTTTTCTACAAGCTTTTGAATACTGTCATCTTTAATCAGTTTTTCAGGATCCAGCAAAAGCTTCACAGTATTCCCGACTCTGGCTAACCCATATACATATTTGCTCTCTTCCGAATCCTTACGCCCTATACTTGGCGGAGGAGCTATATCATCATCCTCAATGGTATCCACCTCCGCAATTTTCTCCACAATCAAGCCAATTACAGTGCTTTTCACATTAATCACAATAATACATGTCCTATCCGTGTATTCAATAGAATCCATCTTAAACCTGGCTCTGACATCAATTACCGGAATAATTTTCCCGCGAAGATTAATCAGCCCTTTAATATAATTGGCCACCTTGGGAATTGCTGTAATAGGCTGCATCACTACTATCTCATTGACATACTTGATACTGATGCCAAAAAATTCCCTGCCGGTCTGAAATGTCATGAACTTACCTCTTTGGGTATCTTCCTGTAATTCTTCCTCAATCATATCCAAGTTTGTTTCTTCCGCCATACCGACTCCTTTCTTTCTCTTATACCCCTCTTGTAACTGTCCAAAACATACCGATACTGTATTGCTGTGGCAGTACCTTTTCCCTGTTACCGCCCATCAATCAGGACTGTCACAAAATCCCGGAGCATACCATAATTTTCAACATACATTCCGACAAGACATCCCCGTTCCTTTCCAACCGATAATCCACATGAAAGGAAAAGCCTTCTGCAACCTCGCAATACTCCACCCGCCGGGTTTTGATTCCCAGACGCAGCAAACCATAAGGCGTAGGATAGTCCGTCTCGTGCAGACATCCCTCCTCAAATATCATGTGCAGCTTCGGCTCTCCCCTGCGAATACGCTCCAGCCGCCCATTTTGCCACTTAATCAGGCACTTAACCGTCTCCTCAAAGCCTTCCACCTGCTCCTCGTAAAACAGGAAGCAGTCTCCGTCTCTTCGCATACATTCCGCCCAGACTGTCATCTCCACACAGGTCTCATCGCCTTCGGCTCTCTGGAGCCCGGTAATTGTCAGTCGTACCTTTTCCTGTTTCCCGTTCATACTGTCTCCACACTTTATTTTCCGTGTTGTATTTTATATTTTAACATGTTTTAACCTAAAATGCTATGACAATTTACCCTGTCCGAAAGATTTCGGTGTCAGTCCAGCTTCAACAAAAGCTCCAGAACTCTCCTGGCTCCCCGTTCCAAATCCGAACGGTCAATGGCTCCTGCCTCCATAGCGCTTAGCAGTCTGTCAGGATATCCTCTGCCCATCTTGATATCATTACCCGCAAGAAGCTCCTTATATTGCTCTCCCCGATTCCACCAATCCGTTGTGACAACGCCTTCATAGCCCCATTCTCCCCGCAGAATATCCTCCAGAAGCTCCTTACATTCCGAAGCCCGATATCCGTTAATCTTATTATACGAGGACATAATTGTCCAAGGAGCAGCTTCCTTCACGATGATTTCAAAAGGCTTCAGGTATATCTCACGGGCAGCTCGCTCTGACACTCTGGAATCACTGTCCTTACGATTAGTCTCCTTATTATTCAACGCAAAATGCTTTAAGGAAACTCCTACCCTGTTGCTCTGGATACCCCGAACCATTGCCGCCCCCATCTTTCCGGCCAGATAAGGGTCCTCGGAATAGTACTCAAAATTCCTTCCGCAAAGAGGACTTCTGTGGATATTCACAGCAGGCGTCAGCCATACTCCAATGTTATTCTCCTTTACCTCCGCACCTCCGGCAGCGCCCACACGCTCTACCAGCTCCGTATTCCAGCTGCATGCGAGAAGTGTGGCGCAGGGCCATGCCGTAGTACATACTCCCCTATCCTGGCGTATTCTCAGGCCCGCCGGTCCGTCTGCCGTCATAACGGAGGGAACCCCGTACTCCGGCAGATTGCCAAAACCGAACGTGTCTGCCACACCGGTATTAGGCTGACCACCCAAAAGCTCCGCCAGCTGTCTGTCGGTAAGCTGTGCCAAAAATTCCTCTATCGTACATGCTCCCTCTGCCACTTCTTGCAGCAGGCGTACCTTCTTTGTTCCATTCCACAAACGCCATCCCGCCTGATAGGCAATATCGGGAGCATAGCCCTCCATTTCATCATTTGTCATAGGTGTCAGCAAATTAGCGTCAGGGTCATCAGCCTCCCTCAGGGGAAGTTCCTCATACTGACCATCCGCCTTCAAACGCTTACTTAACCGGGCGGGCGCAAGCCTTTTTGTAAGCTGCTCAAGTCTCCTGTCACTGTCCAGCTGCAGCACATACTTATTTTCAACTACATCACGCACAGAAGTACCCACATAAAAGTGATAATCTCCCTGTTCCAATACATAACAAGACTCCGCCACCTTACCGCAGTCATCATAAGAAGCAAGCTGCTCCAGAGCAAAGCCCAGCTTCACGCACTGTGTTTCACCAGGCATAAGCTTCCTCGTCTTTGCAAATGCCACTAACTGCCTTTCAGGCTTACCCAGTTTTCCCTGAGGCGCCTGGCAATACACCTGCACCACCTCTTTGCCTGCCCTTTCTCCTGTATTGCAAACTTCCAGACATACCGTAAACTCTGTATCTTTCCGCATCATCACAGCCTCCGAAAGAGCAAAGGAGGTATAGGAAAGACCAAAACCGAAGGGATAAACCACCTGCTTTTCTGCGCCGGGAATCGTTTCAAAATAGCGGTAACCCACATAAACATCTTCCGTGTAATCCACATAATCATCAGATTCATGGAAGGTAGCCGATGAGGGATAATCCTCCAGCTTCGCCGCGAAGGTATCCGCCAGCTTTCCGCTTGGATTTTCCAATCCTGCCAGCAATCTTGCTGCAGCCAGTCCTCCCTCCATTCCTCCCTGCCATGCCAGCAATACGCCCTGAATTTTATCATTATCCTGAAACCAACAAGGAGCCATCATTCCGCCGATATTTAATACTACAACCACCTTTGAAAAACGCTCTGTCACCGCATCTACAAGCTCCTGTTCTCTGGCTGTCAGATAAAAATCTCCCTCGCTGAAAATATCACCGGCTGTATCCGAAGGGCCCAAATCCCCACAGTCAATCTCCCGCTCCTTCTTGTCATAACTGCTCTTTCTGTCCCAGCCCTCTCCTGAAAAACGGCAGATACTAATAACCGCCGTATCCGTGAAGGCTCTTGCCCTGCCTAAGAGTTCCTCGGGCACAACAGGCTCCTGGGTCATCCCGGGTTCCCTGCCCATGGCATACTGAGTCTCTACATCCTTGCGATAAAAAGAGGCCAGCTCCTGAAATACACTAAATCTGTCCCCCAGCATCTGAAAACCCTCGTAGAGATTGCGTATATAAGATACCGTTACATCTCCGCTGCCGCCTCCTCCTTTTACATAGTCAAAGGTCGCCTTTCCAAACAACGCCACCCTGCTGCCGGAAGCCAGCGGAAGGCATTTATCCGTATTCTTTAATAACACCATACCCTCCTCCGCAGCCTCCCTTGACAGCGCAATATGCTCCTTACTGGCCGTTACCCGTTTCCCGTCCTCTCCTAATCCGGTTCCCGGCTGAAATTGTACTCTTGCCCATTTCTGCATTTCTTTTACCCTCTCTTTCTGTCTGACCTACCCAGCCATATACGACCATTGTTTAACAAATCCCGCAATCCCCAAAACATTGTTTGCACATTCCTTTATCCCTTCAGACCTCTGGACTGACGATCCATATCTTCCACCACAATATCATAAATTTCACCCAGACCGGCGCAATATTCCAATACCTTCCAAGGCTCATTGGTATGATAATGTATCTTAATCAGTTCCTCATCACCCACAGCCAACAAACAATCTCCCTTAAAATTTTCTGTAATATAATCGTTAATTGCGTCCTCATCCAAATCTGTTCCTTCAATCAATAATTGCGTGTCATACCGATATTCCAGCATCTCCCATACTCCTTTCGATTCCTGTTTGCCGCTTTGCGCCGCAAATACTCTTTATTTATCGTAAGCAAATTATGGCTCTGTGTCAAGGGATAAGATAAAAAGGCCGAATAGATACCATCAGGATAAAAGCCTCAGCGATACTGCAGCACAATTTTACCGCATCTTATTTCGTCTCCCGGCTCCAGTTTCCTTTTTTCATAGGGCTGCAGCTGCATACCGTTTAGATAGGTGCCGTTAGTGGAATTCAAATCCTCCAGGCTTACCTCCTCCTGATTCCTGATTAACCGGGCGTGCAGTCTGCTCACGGAAATATCATCCAAATATAAATCTACCTTATCCCGAGCCTTTCCCAGTAACAGTGCAGAGCTTTCCAGCCGGGCCAGTATTCTCCCGTCCGGGCTATAAAGACGATGCAAAATTTCTCTTTCCTCCCTGGGGGCATCCAGATAAACTGTCTGTCCGAATCCCGAATCCTCATAGACAGTATCCTCCGCCACTGCATAACCCTCCAGCTTCTGCTGCATTGCCTCCCTGTAACTGCCCCTCTGTTCCCTTTCCCTCGCTTTTCCCTTTTTGTTGTCAAACAGCCCCAAGAGACTTTTTTTCGTCCCCTGACCGCTAAATACCTTCTCCTTTTCCTGCTTTGTCTCCGAAGCGCTTGCTTCGACGGATTTCAGCTCCATTGCCTCGGTTCCCAATGACATGTCCGGTATTTCGGCAACGCTTTCCTCAGTGGCCGCCATTTCATAACTATTACCCGGCTGGGCCTTCGACTCCAAAGCCTTCACATCCTCAAATATTTTTTCCTGTAAATATACCTCTCCATTACGTTCCAGCTGCTCATACATTTTGTAAACGCATTCCACCAGGCCCTCATCCTCGTAATCAATATGCTCTACCAGGAAACTGAGCAGCTTTAGGAAATGGTTTTCTCCTTCATAATAAGGAATATAGATAAATGAAAATTCATTCTTCTCCAAATCCTGAAAAATCTGCTCCGGCTCCCACAGGATATTATTCTCCTGCAAAAGGAAACGCCCCAGCTCCCATTGAATTTGTCTGACGCTTCCCATAAAATCCTGCAGCCATTCCCGTCCAATCACACCCTTTTGATACAGCTGGGCAATATTTTGTCTGGATGTAATATCATAATATAAATACGCCTTTCCATTGACATACCTGAGACTGCAGGAAAGTAATCCCCGGATTCCTCCTCTGCTTAACATACAATATTGATAACGCTTCTCCTCGGGCTTCTGCGTCAGCAAAAAACGCTCATAATTACAATGAAGGCTTCTTACATATTCCGTTTCAAACATATTTCTCCTCATTTCTGCACTGTGCCTTAAACAACTGAAATAATATTTCGAACCATGTTACAGTGCGCACACATGTCCGTCCATAAATCCTTTCCTTTTATTACGCTGATGAAAGCGCTTCCCGCACCGGATTTGCGGCGGCGTATAGCCCAACTGTTACAAACTCCCGCAGGCGGCAGGCATATCGTTAAGTTGGAAGGTAATATCCGAATATACCGGTGCTTTAGTCCGCCAGCAATCGGCGGCAGCTACGGATAAAGAATGTCGGCGACATTCTGGTACTCTCATAGGATGCCTGTGCTTCCCACCTTCTCTGTTTATCTATTATCAACCGGCCTGTCTGACGGACAGACACTTTATATCCCTTTAAACGTATATCTGTCTTGGCCCTTTTCCAGGCGATATACTTGTCCCGATTCTGTTCTTCCTCCTTTTGCTTTAAAGTCTCCATCAGCTTTGTCTTATCTGCCTGCTGCAAGACTGCCCCTTTCAATGCCAGCGATGCAGCGTCCTGTTCCATCAGGCATCTGTTATACTGAAAAAACATAAAATAGATTACAAAGAGCAGCGCTCCCATTATAATCGGAAAAACCATGGCCGCCTCTACCGTAAAATAAGCTCCCATCTTTTTTATAGTCCGCTTTTCTTTCACCCTGAACCTCCTTCCTGCGCTTTTTTAGCGCATTGTCTTACTCCCCTCCCTGCAAATCCGTGTACACCGCCGGAGACTCTAAGGAGAGGCTGATTGAATCAGCGCTTCCTTAGATAAAATGCATTCCCCCATATACAATGCATACAAACGGAAGATACGGGATGGTGCTGTTCATTTTTGCCCTCCGCAGCAATATCAGCACAATAGAATAAGACGCTAACAGCAACAAGCTACCGCACAGTAAAAGCAGACTTCTTTTAAAGCCCTCAGCAGCGCCCAAGACTAACAACACAATCCCGTCTGCCATTCCTGCTTTCCTTGTGAGTACTGATGTCAATATTAGCAGACATCCGGGAAACAACCCGTATACCGCTTCTATCCAGCCCTTTTCTCCCCACAGGACTTCCAATCCAACCGCTAAAATAACCGCTGTACCTCCTGCTGTCAACAGCACACAGGGTACTTTTTTCTCACGACAATCAAAATATGACAATAACAGCAGATAAATAAACATCCCTGCATTCTTTAATGTATTCCACACAATCTTATCCCTTCTTCCCCTTAAACCACTACATAAACTTTCTTCCTGTTCCTTTTTTCTATTCCTATTTCCTCTATGCCCATTTCTTTTATGTCTGCTTTTTCTATGCTTTATTTCTCCTATGTTTTTTTCTTTTATACCTATTTCTTCTATACTTTATAACTAACTGTTTCTTTTATTCTCCCTGCTGATTGCCGGGACTGGCATCTGACTTCTCCACGCATCGGCTGCAGGCTCTGTACCCGATAATCTCCTCTTCCGTAATCGTATATATGGTTCTTTTCAAGCCGGAACAGCTTTCGCTATAGTGATAATGCTCTCCTATATCGGGAATCCAGACCATGTCTGAGCTTGTCTCCTTTTTGCACTTCCCGCAGCGTGTATATCTGCCTCCCTGGGCATTACGCGCCGAAAGCGCTTCTGTCAGGCTCACCCTGCGCTTTGTCAATTTTAAATGGGTACACTCCCCTGAAATGTGATACACTTCACCGTTTTCCGCTACATAGTATAATACAAGCTTCTGTCTGCTTCCTTCTCCTGTTCCCGGGATTTCGTATCCTGTCCATAGATGTCCCAAATAATGATTCTCCATCAAAAAGGAACGAAACCCCGGCACGGCGCAAAGGGGAGATACCTGATAGGTAAGAACGATTTCCAGGTGGTCGGATTGAGAAAACACATCGCTTCCCACAAACTGCAGACCGTCTGCTCCATAGGTAAGAGGACTGCCCTCCAAATAGTCCTCTCCCACATAATCCACAAGCTTCTGTTTGACATAACCGTAGGAAAACGCCATGTCTGCCAGCTCATACCACCAACTCTCTCCGGTTCCTGCCCTATCCTGCAATTTCTTCTCATCCGACAGCGCATATCCGTAAATGCTCATGCGGCTGCCAATTTCCCACAATGCCATTTCCAGGTTGCCATGAAGCCGTATGATTTCCATCGTACTGCTCAGATTCAGAAAAAAGAACAAAAAAAGCGGTAATACCAGAGAAGCCTCCACTGTCATGCCGGCTCCGAGTTTTCCGGTAAGGGAGATGGGCACCGATATCCCCTCTATGGGCTTATGTCTTTTGGGTGAAAGTTTTTTGATGGTCCTGATAAAAGACCGTCCTGCGCCATGGGCTTGACGTAAGATTTTTTCCATATGGTTCGGAGAAGGATTTGGTTGATTTGTTACATAGTTTCTTATATAGTTTCTCGAAAAGCTCCATAAAGGGGACATCGCTACCCACCTCCCTCCTGTCCTAATACCCTTTTTCTCTGATTATTTCATACCGGTATCCGTATTTACTCCATACTGTTATTTTTGCTTCTATGCCGGCGTAACATCCGTCCAGACGAAAACCACTGTTTCCCGGCGTCCTGCGAATATCCGCCTCCACCATGTTCATAGCTCTGCCCGTCACGGTATCTAAATCACACAGGCAAAGAAAGATACGCAGATAATCCTCATAGGAAAGCCCTTCCTCCGACTGCTCTCCCTCCTCCAGAACGCCCCGAAGGGCCCCTTCCAGGCTGTAATGCCAGTTGCTGCCGTCCTTCATCAGCGGTACTCTTTCTCCGGCCAAAAGCTGCTTCACATCATAGAGGCTCTCTGCATAGGCCCAGCCAAGAAGTATGGAGGCCGTAAATAAATCCTTCAACTCCGGTATCAGCAGTACGGCGGACAACACGGCTGCCAAAAGGTCTGCTTCTTCGCGCTTTACCTGGTCGGTCATGATATAAGCGGCATTGGCAGCCTCTCGAAAAGCGCATAAAAGGTCTGCAACACTTTCCAGATTTTCTCTGTCACTATCCCTTCCGGCCAGCAGATATTCCAACTGGTACTGCAGAACATTTTCCTCTGCATCTCCCTCCACACTTCTACCGTAGTGCCCCATATACCTCATTAAATATTCCTGAAACAAAAGACACTCCGCAAGCTCTTCCGCCTCTGACTGCTTCCCCGGGAGCATATTGCCGATGCTTACCCTGCCCTGTTGCATACGCTCATACACTAACTGTTCCTGCGTCAATCTGCTTTGGGACAAGTTTTCCGTATTGTCCATTACCATACCCAGAATTCCGTTTTTCCTGATTTTCTCCAAAGATTCTGTAGGATTCTCGATTTCAACCGTTTCCCACAACGACTCTCCCTCCGCCTCCATCTCTGTCAATTCTATTTCCATACCGTCATAATTCTGTATCTTTTCATCGATTTCGGCTTTCTCCTCCGCCACGTTTCGCTCCTTTAAATCATTTGCCTCCACAGTCTGAAGCCATTGCTGCAGCTCCTCCAGCGCTCCAAGTCCTGTATCCTCCTTAACAGCTTCCACAGCCAGTCTGCGGAACACGGCGCCATTTTGGTCCGTGAGTATTGACACTTTTGTCATTTCTACATCTTCCGGGGAAAGAGCCAGCATATCCCTATAAAATAAATCAGCCACAAGTCCCATTTTATGGGCCTTCAAGGACATATTTGCCGAGAGGTAATACTGCAAATGTCCCTCTGCATTAACCTTTCCGGGCAACCCTGTTCCATAAGCAGAATCCAATGCAAATATATTGTATTGCCGAAATAACTCTCTGTGATATTCTGCCAGAACGCTGTTCATGGCAATATCGGTTATGCACTCCGTCTCCATTCGGACGGCATTACTGCGCGCTCCCTCAATCAGTGCAAGACACAGCGATGTCAATACGGCCAGACACAGTGCCAGATAAACAGTAAGATAAGCCGGACAGCCCCTTCTTGCTCTCATCATAGGCCTGTCATATTTGAGAGGTTTGTGAGCTGATTTTCTTAAAAATGGAATTTACAATCTTTGTAATCTGCTCCTTAAAAATAATAACCAGCCCTACCAGCACCACAATAATCAAAATAATTTCCACCGTCCCCATACCCTCCTCTTCTATCAGTAAATCCCTAAATCCCTTTAAATTTTTCATATTTTCCTCCTTTCCGCGCTGTTTTTGCGCACTTTAATTTTTTTCGAATATTTCCCGGCCTTCATAGCTCCAATCCTGTAAAAGCCGGTATTGCAATCATCAGCATTACCACCGCCAGGAACATTACCATGGGAATCAATAATTTCGTACCCGCCTCCTCCCCCAGCCTTCTTGCCGTCTGAACCCGTTCTCTGGAGGCTTTATAAGCCTCCTCATCCAGACGCAAAAGTAACGTACTGTTGCCCTTTTTCAGGTTTTGGGATAACAAGGTACTCAGCCTGATATACTCCTGCAGGCCGCTTCTCTTTCCAAGGCGGTCATAGACCGCCGCCTCCGACATACCGGTCTGTAACTCCCGACAGGCATACAGCATCAACTCATAATCCTCCGACAGCTTCCCGAAGCATCCCCGGACACTCATACCTGCGCCAAGATACAGCACCAGTTTATATACAATATCGGGATATTGCAGCTTCAGAAACTTCTTTCGCTTGGCAAGTTCATCATGTAAATCTTTATCCTTGAGAAAATAAAACGCGATAGATACCACCAACGAAATGCCTGCCAGAAGCAAACTGTTATCCTCGCCGCCTCCCGAAAGCCCCGCCCTGATATGTACTGCCAAGGCCAGAAATAATCCCGCGAAAAGGGTAATCACACACAGGCTCAGTTTGGCAGTATAGTAATTCTCCTGTATCTGCTTTCCGTCCTCTGCAGGATACAGCTTCTTTAAATCCAACGCGACGTCTGCCGAAATAAAACAGCCGATTCCCCTGTTAAGACTTCTCCTGTAAAGGCCTCTGCAAAGATTGGAGATTCCTCCCAAAAGTCCCCGGCCAGCCGGCGTCGGCGCTCTTGGATTCCCTGGTTTCCCGGCGCCTGATATTTCCCTGTCGATTCCCATAAGGATTTTATCTCCTAATATATAAGCCGCCAAATACAAGACCAGACACAGGCTCATTACTGCCGCGCCCTGCAGATTATGATACAATGGTCTGAAATATCCGGGATAACTGCTGCCGATATACAGAAGAATGCCGAAGGGCATAAGCCTCATAATCTTCTGTTCCATTTTCTTTCCTGACAGAAGCACCTGTATCTCCTGTCTTGTATCCACCCTTTGACTAATCAGATTGGCTGAGGCTCGGATAATCTCCGCCAGATTCCCTCCGCTTCTTTTGGCAATGGAAAAGATTCTGGCAAACTGCTCTATATCCTCACAGCTGCTGCGCTGCGCCAAATCAAGCAGCTGTTCTTCCAGCGTGATATTAATCACAAGACCTCTTCGGATATATTCAAGCTCCTGATAAATCAGAGATGGCTCGCCATACAGACTGCGCATATCCTCTCTGCTCTCCAAAAAAGCATTTTCTATAGCATAGCCTGCCTGCAAAGAAGCCGAAACCGAAAGGATACATTCCTTAAACTGACCGGTCAGTTCCTGCCTGCGCTTTTCATTCCGCTTTCGCCTTTCCATCTCAGCATACAGAAAGCCTGTCACACTAAGAGGCAGTACCGCCCAAAGACTTTGATAAAAGAAACCGGCAAGGAGAAGTACCACTCCCACCGAGCGGCATACCATCTGCAGCAGCTCCCCTCCCGTAAACCGGTAGCTATGATAATCCTGCCGCCCTGAGCTTGTCCCCATGTATAAGACCTCCCTTCCTTTGCAGCTGTCCCAAAACTCTGCCCTGCTCATCCTGTCCTGTCTCCTGGAAGCTATAAAGAGGATTCAGTCGTATTTCCTGCTCCTCCACTCCCATAATCTCCGAAATTTCCAATACCCTTCGGCTCTTATCCCGAAGTCTTCCCAGATGCACCAGAATATCAATGCCTGCGGCAAGCTGCTTTCGGATAGCCTGCAGGGGAATATCCATTCCCATAAGCACCATATTCTCCAGACGGTCCAGCATATCCGCCGCACTGTTAGCATGACCTGTAGACATGCTGCCGTCATGCCCGGTATTCATACATTGCAGCATATCCACCGCCTCCGGCCCTCGCACTTCCCCCACGATGATTCTGTCCGGCCGCATTCTCAATGACGACTTTATCAATTCCCGTATCCCGATTTCACGACACCCTTCCACATTACTGTTACGAGTCTCCAATCGTACCAGATTCGGAATATTCTGCAGCTGCAGCTCTGCGCTATCCTCTATGGTAATCACACGCTCTTCACCCGGTATAAAATCCGACAGCACATTCAGGAAGGTTGTCTTTCCGCTGCCCGTTCCTCCGCTGATGAAAATATTGTAGCCCGCCTGAACCAGCTTTTTTAAAAAATCCGCCGCTTCCTCTGTCAGACTGCCCAGCTCCAAAAGCTTTGCCATGGTAACGGGCTGCTCCGGAAATCTGCGTATGGTCACAATGGGGCCGTTCAATGCCACCGGATTCATCACCACATTCACCCGGGAACCGTCCGCCAGTCTGGCGTCCACAATAGGAGATGCCTCATTGACTACCCGATTGCATCCGGATACCACCCTCTGTATCACATCATTCAATTTCTCCTCGGAATCAAAGCTGATATCCAGACGACAGACTCTCCCTCCCCGCTCTACAAAAATGGAATCCTTTCCATTTATCATAATCTCCGTGACAGAGCTGTCCTCCACAAAAATCTGTAGAATGTCCAATCTCCGCAAGGAGTCAAAAAGCTCTTTTCTCAACCTTCGTCTCAGTTCCACAGGGTAATAAACGATTTCCTCTGCTCCCGACAGCAGCTCGTCTATTGCCTCCTCCACCTCTTCATCTGACCAGTCTCTTCCATAGTCCAGGCGCTCCTGCACCTTACCCCGAAGCTCCTGCTTTATCTGCATATAGTCCATATTTCACCTCTTTTCTGCGCTGCCCTTTGCGCATCAGACCTGTTTCTCCTCCAGCAGCTCCGCCAGGATTCTTCCCACATATTCCGCCAGTTCTCCCCGCTGATACTGCTCCAGCGTCTCCGGCAATTTCTCGATTCTGGGAAGGCTACATCTGCAGGTTTTTTCCAGAACATCCGTATAGGCATATACCGTCAGGAGCTGCTCATACTGCAGCAACTTGCTTCGGGCAATTTTGTCATTTTTTGTAATCGTGAACACCCGACAGCACTGACGCAGAATATCAAACAGGCCCTGCATGCTTTCACTTAAATCCATAATCACATACTCATACTCTCCAAGCTCCTCCAGCTTGCGCATAAAGCTTTGCCATTCCGCTCCTGTAATGCTCAGCAGATTCTGACCGGACTTCATGGGCGGTATAAAGTCCATATTGCCTCTGTGCCGCAAAGCAATCTGAAGATGGAGAGCAAACTTGTCCTGATTTGCCGTCATAAAATAAAGCATATCAGCCAAATCCCTTGCCGGCTCAAGCTGTAATAACTCTGTGTCCCCTGCATAATGTTCAAAATTCAAGTACAATACTGCATGGTTCCTGGCCAGCAGCTCTCCCATAGTCAAAGCAAAGCTTGTCTGCATACAACGCCTTACGGGGGAATAGATTCCTATAAATTTTGTACGGCAGCTTTTGGGGAGACCCGGAAGCGGCTGTGCGGCTATTTCCACATAAATTTCCAAAAGCTCCCGCAGCACCTGCTCCGCCTGTTGATATTTATTAATATTATGCAGCTGTCCCTCTCTGAGGATTCCGCTTTCGTTCAACAATACCAGCCGTTCCGGTTTCAGGCGCTTCAGTTCCTCCGTGTAGACGGATTCCGCCACCACCAGCATATTGATTTCCTCCCTTTCTTCCAGCAGACTCTCCACATCGGTATAAGTGCGAATGAGCCAGGGAAGGTTTTTCTGTCCCTTTAGAAATTCACTCATCAACTGCGCATATTCTTCCTCTGCATCACACAACGCCAATATATTGTCCTTCAGCTTATTCAATAGATACCTCCCCAATGCATCAATGCACTACACAAAACAGGCCCGGCCAGACAGATTCCGGCTCTGCGCCGACTCTCTTCATCCTCTATATACAGCTGCCATTTACCGCTCTGCCATACTCCCGCCAGATAGGCAAGTAAATAACCGAACCGCTCTTTTACATCTCTTTTTCGTATAAAACGTATGATGGAAAAAACTGCCGCCAAAAGCAGCGAAAAAAACAGAAACAACAGAACCCTTCCCGGGGGAAGATACCCCGCGCAGATACCGAAAAGCTTAACATCACCCGCCCCCAGCGCCCCTATCTTAAAGAACGGGTACAGCGCCAGCATGACAGCCAGCATTGCCCCTCCATAACCTATCCCTCCCCTGATACCTTCCTGTAAAACTCCTCTCATAAGTCCGACTGCAAGCATACCTGCCAATAAGGCATTCGGTATTCGCCTGCTCCCATAATCATAAAGACAGGCTACTGCCAAAAAGGCGCACAAAATCGCCAAACTATCATCCCCCTTTATATTACATTTCACTTTACCTTTTGAAAATGGAGACGACACTGTCTCCTGACGCAAAATACAAAATACGAAATCAAGAATGGAACACTTACAGATTAGCACTTCCATGTAAACACATCCATGTAAAACGTATTATATGACCTTTTTTTCTTCTTGGCAACAAAAAAAATGCACAAGATACATCTTTGGCAGTTTTTTACAACAGACGATAGATTCCCAATCCATAAAGTGCCAGAAAGCCCGGAATGCCAAGGATTCCGATTGTCAAAACACTCACCGGATTTATGCCAATCCCAAGGGAGAGGCCCACGGCGGACAGCGCGGCATTCATAAAATGGATACCGATAATTCCCAGCACGCTCCGCATCACCAGATTCAACAGCCACTCTCCCTTTTTCTTCATAACCCCTAAAAGCACTACCACCACACAAACTATCACAATAAACCGGACAGCCATAGAATTTTCCATTTTTATCCCCCTTGCGTGCTTCGGCACGCATACCAAACTCAATACATTGAGTTACTCAATAAACTGAGTTACTCCATACATTGAGTTGAATATATTTATGGTTATGTCCCATTTTGTAAATAAATTCCACCTTTGGAATATTTTACTTCCTATCAGGCTATACTTTTATAAACAAACCCGAAAGGATTCCGTCATGAAAATATTATTCAAGCAAAATTATGACTTTGCCCGGCCGATAGAAACCGAACTCTCCGGCTGGGACCTGAAAAATGCGCTCAAAAAAACCCGTGAGGCACTGGAAGTAGCCTATTCGGGTTTTGATAACAGTCTGGAAATCGACTTAATTGACAGCTATATTTATGAAATTAACGCTCTGCAGAAAAGATACCAATATCTGGCCGATTTAGCCGCCGTCGAAAAGGAAAACGAAATCGCAGGCTCACGCAAGCATTCCCCTATTCGCGCCCTGGTCAGTCATGTTTTCAGTTAAGGTATTCCTTCCATAAGTCAGACCTGCATATACCGTCTGAGAATGATTCATAACCGGGCCCTGCGTATTTTGTCCCGCAATCTGTGCATACGCATCCTTCAAGGGCAGGATTACGCTCCGAATATGGAGAAGATCCTGCTCCTCTTTATGGAATTCTCCATGCGCCAGCCTGCGAATACAGTACAGATATAACTGTAACAACGCCGGCGCCGGCTCATATTCCATGTTCAGGGAGCGCATCAGCTCATTCAGGCAGCCTCTGACCTTGCGCACCGCTTCTTTAAAGGCGGTAAACTCCGGAAGTTTCAACGCTTCCTGCGCCTCATCCAAATAGCACAGCAGCATTTCATATAGGATTACCACCATCTCTGTGGAATTAGCCTGCGAAATACGCAGGGTAAATTGTTGCTTACATTCCTTTGTCATAGCTATCCCCATTCCTGTTATGCTTTTCGTTAAACACGGTTCTGTATACGGTCGTCACTCCCTACTGCAGCAGCTGCAGCACCTGAGAAGGTCTTTCATTTGCCTGTGCCAGCATGGAAGTACCCGCCTGTGTCAGCACCTGAGCCGTGGTATATTCCGTCATCTCCTCCGCCATATCCACATCCATAATCCGCGAATATGCCTCCGTCATATTCTCACCGGTAACATCCAGACTATTCACAGTGGATTCCAGACGGTTTTGATAAGCGCCCAGACTGCCGCGAATTCGCGTCAATGTGGAAATCGCTCCGTCCAGACGTGCAATGGCGTCTCCTGCTCCATCCGCCGTACTTACATCCAGATTCTCAATTCCCAGATTCTTCAAAGATACTTTAGGAATATTCATCTCCAGCACCTGGCCCTCATTAGCGCCTATCTGTAGACGCATAGGACCAATACCGGTGATATCCACACTGAATGCCCCGCCTGTATAGCTGTCTATGCCGGATACATCCAGCTTCATCTCGAAGCCGTTATCACTGGCAATGGTGACAAGATTATCCTTTATGGAAGTCTTTGCATTTTTCGGGAAGCCCTCCCCCAGCTTCGGATCGCCGTCTAATTCATATTCGCCGGTATCATCATTCCATGCCAGCGGCAGACTTGTCACTTCATAAATCTTCGCCGGTACATCGGAGGAATAAGAATTGACCTTGATATCCTCCTGATTGGTATAGCCCTTATAAGCGAACTCACCGTTTAACAGCTTCTGTCCGTTAAACTCCGTAGTGTCTGCAACACGTTGAATTTCTTCCTTGAGCTGGTCTACCTCTCCCTGCACCAGTTCTCTCTCCTCGTCCGTCATGGTTCCGTTTGCACTCTTTACTGCCAGCTCATTCATACGCTGAAGCATTTCGGCAACCTCATTGAGAGCGCCGTCAGCAGTCTCAATAATGGAAATTCCGTCACCGGCATTATCCCCTGCAACGGAAAGCCCCTCAATCTGGGCGTTCATTCTTTTAGCCATAGCCAATCCCGACGGATTATCCTTGGCTTCATTGACCTTTAAACCGGAGGAAAGTCTCTGCAAAGACTTTGAAAGCAGACTGTCATTATTTGCTAATGCATTATTAGATAGCATGGCGGATACATTGTAGTTAATTCTCATAATTATTACCTCTCTCTGCGCTGTTTTTCCGCTTCATAGGATACTATGACGCGGGCTGCCTCATGACCGGGTTATCGCATCCTTTGCCGCCTGTAAAAACATTTTCGCCATACGATAGAGCTCTCTATTGTCGGCGTGAACGGTATTGGGAGCTTCAGCAGCAGCTGTTCTCACCCGCTGCGCCGTCCCGGCATTATTCCTTCCTGCTGCCCTGCGGCCGATTCCCATTTTATCGGCTGTATCCACAATAGACAGCTGCGCATCCATGCTAAAGGAAGCATCCTCCTTGATTTGACTACTGAATATATCGACTGTCCGCTGTAATTTCATAACCTCCTCCGGGGAATTTCCCAGCAAAAATCCGCTGACCTTACCCTCCCGCAGCTGCAGATTCGCCTCTATATGTTCTTCTTTGGAAAAGTCCATAACAATACTGACAATCCCCTTTTCTTCCTCTCCCTGACGGAAAGTCAAATGCACTCTGGCCGGCTGGCCGTCCAAATCCATCGGCAGTATATATTCCTCCTGCCGGGACAGCGCCGCCGTGATGGTCAACTGCTTGTGAAGCAGTCTGAATTCCCTTACATCCACAGAATCCGCCTCCCGTGACAGGCCGGCTTCCTCCACAGCCTCCTTCGTCTCCTCCACAGCCTGAGAGAATTCCTCCTGAAAGGCTTCTTTTTCCTCTAATTTTTCCCATACCTTCTCAAAGGACTGCAGACTCCATTTCTCACGAAGCTTTCCAAAAGGACTCTCCCTATCTCCGGTAAGGGCCTGCGCCGCCAACAGATTCCCCGCATTCCAGGGCAGTTGTCCTTTCTCAAGCATGGTAATAGCTTCTTCTCCCGTGTTCGCCGCCGTTCTGAACTCCTCCATCTGTTGCTGTACATAAGCCTTTTCAGCCTCCTCCGAATAGGAGGCCGCTGTCAGAAGTTTGTCCGTCGCCTGGGAAAAGCCCCTCATAATCTGTTCGGAAATACTTTCGCCCTTTTCAATCAACCGGCTGAGCGTTCCCAATTCATCTGTGACCCGCACATCCAGAGATTTAAATTTACCGCTTCTGGCGGCCGCCAACAGATTGGAAAAATGAAGTTGGGCCTGGGTATTTACAATAGTCCCTATAGCAGCGCCGTCCCCTTTCTCAATCTGATGTATCAGACGATAAATACCGATATAGCTGTCTCTCTCTTCAGGCGTGATATCCCTTCTCTGCTCCAGCCTATACAGAAAACGGCTATAGCTCTCGGCGTTCTCCTCATACTCCCGGGACTGACTTTCAAAATAAGCATTCAGTTCCCCAAAGCTCTTTTCCAGAGGATTCATTCCGTCCCGAATCATCTTGAGCACTGACGCAGGCGTCATTTTTTCTATCACTTCACGCACCTGCCGGTCCGCCATTCTGACCTGCTCTAGATTCTCCGTTGTCATTTCCATACGATTATAACCCAGAATACGAACCAGACGGTGATTCTCCTCGGTGGGCTCATAGCCCAAATCATGTAATATCTCATCCACATTGGCAAAGGCCTTTTTGATACTGTCGCCCATATCGGCCCGGGGCGCAGTCATTAAAGCCTCATACTTTTCTTCCGCCTGCTCATACTGCTGCCCTAGCGCCTTACCCTCTTCATAAAACTGCAACAGACTTGCGCTCTCCGAACCCGCTGTTCCTGTTCCTTCCGAAGCCTCCGGCTGTCCTTCTGGTATCTCCCGGCTCTGCCACTCCGGCATGCCAAGCAGCTGGGCCGGCAGCCCCGGCAGCTCTTCCACCACCTGATTGGTCTCATTCCAATTTCGATATTTTTCAACCGCCTCATGGTCACCGGGGAAGTACTGCTTGGCAATTTCCTGCTCTGCCTGCTTTACTGCCTCTATAATTTCCTCAATGGGAGCCGTATCAATGGAAAAGCCGCTCTTTAAAAGTCTCACATTTACCTCGGCCGTCATGTGGAGCCTGACCTCCTCCACATTTCTATATCGCTCCAGCAGCCTGACAGCCCTGTCATACACCGTATCCTGCTCAGCCAAATCAGCCTGCAGTGGATATTTTCCCTCAGACGCCGCATTGGCAACGGCCTTTGCAAAACGCTCCTCCGTCACCGGGAATTCCACGGACTTCAGCTTTTGATACTGCTGTATATGTTCCTCCGTCACCGGCAGCTTCTGCGCAAAAAGCCACACCGCAGCCTGCCTTGTCTCCTCCGTCAGAGGAAAACCTGCCTGCTCTATCAGCTTATCCATCTGGGAAAGCAGCTTATCATCCTGTAAAAAAGCAGCCTCCTGTCCGTCTCCCTCATTCTCCTGAGCGCTCCTGGAATAATATCCCTGAACCTCCTCCTCATAATAACGGGCCTGCCGGGGCAGCTCCTGCTCTGCACCGCTGCTTTGCGCCAAATAAAAATTCTGAATTTCCGGCGGCAGCTCGTTATCCACCATATAATGATAGGTACCCTCTCCCGGGATTTCAAGCTGCGAAAGCAGCTCCCAGGCTTTTGCCGCCCCATTTAAAACTTCCTCTGTCAGCGGCAGGTCAGCCTGGGCAAAGCTCTGACAGATAGCCTCCGCCAGCGCCTGACTACCCACGGCGGCGGCCAGCGTATCCATGTCCAAATCATCCGTGTAACCGGCGATAACCTGACCGGAGCGCACCAGCTCTGCTTTTATTTTATCTACAATGGTAACTGCCTCTTCCGGATCCATGTTTTTAAAATCAAAGCCCTCCTCCTGGAGCTTCGCATAATCCTGGTCGGACATAGTATGTGACATCACCGTCATATAGTCTTGTAGCGCATCGACATCCGTGGCATTGGCGCCGGTCTGAATATCAGAAAGGCTTGCAGCTTTGCTGCGCCTGTTCCTGGCGTCCGCAACGAAGCTTTGATTTTTCTCTACCCGGAAGGCCGCCTGCTCTCTCCCGGAAGCCGCCTGTGTCACATGCTCCGCCCGCCGACAGCCGGACGAGACAGAATCCATACGATTTTCTGAAGCATTCTGAAATGTTATTCTCACGTTTTTCCTCTTTTCCATGAAATTGCGCCATCCCCAAATCCTCTATACCAAAAAAGGATAAGCGCCGTTTTTGCACTCATCCTTTATTTCGGTAATAAAAATCAATTTCTTAACCCTGCCTTCCCCCTAAAACAGGTACACCAACGCCCCGTAAGGCGGTAAATCCAGACGGATGGAATAGTCGTGGTAATGACAGCTTTTGGCCTCGGCCTTTAACTCGGCAGGAACCTCCGTTCCAAAGCCCCCGAAACGCTCCTCATCACTGTTTAATAGCAGCTTATACTTCTTTCTGCCCGAGGGCACCGGCACTCTGTAAGCCTCCCTCTTAACAGGCGTCATATTCAAGATAAACAATAGACTGTTCCTGCCTGTAGAGGCCTTCCGCACAAAGGAATAAACACTGTTTTCACTGTCATCTGCATTCATCCACTCAAAGCCCTGCCAGCTGTTGTCAAACTCATACATGGCCGGATATTTGCGGTAGACGGCCAATAACTCCTTCATATAGGCATGCAGACCCTGATTATTCTTCTCTCCCAACAAGAACCAGTCTAACTCTCTCGCCTCGCTCCATTCTCTCTCCTGCCCGAAATCCTGCCCCATAAACAAAAGCTTCTTTCCACAGTGTCCAAACATGTAGGTATAACCCGTGCGCAGATTCGCATACTTATCCACGGTATAGCCCGGCATTTTGTTCACCATGGAGCATTTTAAATGTACCACCTCGTCGTGGGACAGAGGCAATATATAATTCTCGCTCTCATTATAGCTCATGGCAAAGGTCATGGCATAATGATTTCCCTTGCGATACAGGGGATCCAGCTTCATATACTCACAAAAGTCATGCATCCAGCCCATATTCCATTTAAAGGTAAATCCCAGACCTTCTCCTCCGATAGGTCCTGTCACATTGGGCCATGCCGTAGATTCCTCCGCCACTGTAATAAAGCCCGGGCAAGAACCTCTGACCACGGAATTCATATGGCGGAAAAACTCGATAGCCTCCAGGTTCTCATTCCCACCGTATCTGTTGGGCAGCCACTGGCCGTCCTTCTTTCCATAGTCCAGATACAGCATGGAAGCAACCGCATCCACCCGAATGCCGTCTATATGAAACTCCCTCATCCAGAATAACACATTGGCAATCAGGAAGTTCTTTACCTCCGGCTTTCCGTAATTAAATATCTTTGTCCCCCAGTCGGGATGCTCTCCCAGTCGTGGGTCAGGATGCTCAAAAATACAGCGGCCGTCAAATTCAGCCAAACCATGCGCATCAGCGGCAAAATGGGCGGGAACCCAATCCAGAATCACCCCCACGCCGGCCTTATGAAGCTTATTTACCAGATACATAAAATCCTTCGGGGAGCCATAGCGGGCGGTAGGCGCATAATAGCCCGTAACCTGATATCCCCATGAGCCGTCAAAGGGATGCTCTGCAATACCCATCAGCTCCACATGAGTATATTTCATTTCCTTTAAATATTCCACCAGCCTGTCGGCGAACTCACGATAACTGTAAAAACCCTCCTCCGTGCCGTCGGGATGCTTCATAAAAGAACCAATATGGCACTCATAGATTGCCATAGGCTTTTTATTCACATCTGCGCTCTCCCTCTTTTCCAGCCACTTCTTATCCTGCCACTGAAAACCGCTTAAATCCGTTACAAGGGAAGCCGTTCCCGGACGGTACTCGCCCTGATTGGCAAAGGGATCCGCCTTATACAGCTTCCTGCCGTCATAAGCCGTAATCAGGAATTTATACACAGCCCCCACTTCCACATCCGGTATAAATAGTCCCCAGATACCTATCTTGCCCAATCGTTTCATCTCGTGGGCATCCTCTCTCCAGTCGTTAAAGCTGCCCACCACATGAACCGCTGTGGCATTCGGCGCCCATACCGCAAAATATGTCCCTTTCACTCCATCCTCTTCCGATAGATGAGCTCCCAGCTTCTTATAGATATCATAATGCGTTCCCTGACCAAACAGATACTGGTCCATCTCCGAAATCTGCACTCTGGAATCTGTCTCTGACATAGTATCACCCTCCGTTATACAAAATCCTTCTCTGAAAGAATAATCATATCCTCTTCATCATAACGCTTTGCCACCAGTATGTCAAAAAAATGACCCAGCGTTTTACGCCTTGCATGGGCAATCGCCGCATCCACAATCTCCTTGACCTCTATGACAGTTACGATATGGTCGCTGGTCTGCAGACTCTCTATTCGGGTATGCAATGCCAATATACCCAATTCGTCAATAGAATATTCCAGTTCCTTAGCGTATTGCCGGCCAAACGCCACCAACGAATCATTACTCATCGCCTCTACGTCAATGCGTGCGGTGAATACATTGTTCAGCTTCTCATTTTCGCTCAGGAACCGATTCATACGCTTTCTGGTATCCTCCAGGATAACCACAATGCCCATATTTTCCTTTTGCAGCGTCTGGTACAGCTTTTGCACCGTCGCTTCCTCAAGCTCGGAGGTTCTCTCAATAATCAACGCCCCGTTTTTCAGCTGCTCCAGTATCTCCG
>JAMOZS010000036.1 GCA_023667765.1 Roseburia sp.
ATTATGCAGGAGCTCTCTGCGATTCTCCAACTGACAGTAAGTTTACTCTATCCAATCCCTGTTTACGATTGCAAATCCACTATAGAATGTGCTATGATGAAACACAGGGAAACGCATATCAATTATGAGGTCGACTATGAATGAAAAAGGATTAAAAACACTGGAATATCATAAAGTTATCGAGCTGTTGACGGACAGGGCGGATTCTGAGCCCGGCAAGGATATGTGCCGTCAGCTCCTCCCCATTACGGACATCAACGAAATTCGGAGGACACAGGGAGAAACCAGAGACGCCCTCACCCGATTATTCAGGGCAGGCTCCACCTCCTTTGGAAACAATCGTGATTTAGGCTTTTCCATCCGGTCTCTGGAAATCGGCAGCGCCCTATCCGCCCCGGAGCTTTTAAAGATTGCGGGACTTCTGGATAATGTAAACCGTATCAAGACCTACGGCAAAAAAGAGCGGGAGGATGCTCCCGACGACAGCTTGGACGCCTATTTCCATGCCCTGACCCCCCTAACCCAACTGGCCAATGAAATCAATCGCTGCATTCTCTCCGAGGAGGAGATAGCGGACGACGCCAGCCCCAAACTAAAGAGCATTCGCCGCAGTAAGCTTACGACTAATGAAAAGATACACTCCCAGCTTACCTCCATGGTAAACGGCTCCTACCGTACTTATTTACAGGACGCCGTGATTACCATGCGCAACAACCGCTATTGTATTCCGGTAAAGGCAGAGTACAAAGGACAGGTCACCGGTATGGTACACGACCAGTCTGCCACCGGCTCCACCTTTTTTATCGAGCCTGCTGCCGTGGTAAGCCTGAACAATCAGTTAAAGGAACTGGATTTGCAGGAGCAGGAGGAAATAGAGGCCATTCTGGCCGAACTGAGCGCCCAGGCCGGCGCTCATACACAGGAGCTGGCAGTCGACCAGAAAACCATGACTCTTCTGGACTTTATTTTCGCGAAGGCAAAGCTTGCCCTGGACCAGAACGCCACGGAGCCCCAATTTAACCGTAAGCATATCATTCATATCCGTAAAGGCAGACATCCTCTGCTGGACAAGAAAAGGGTGGTTCCCATCGATATCCATCTGGGCAGGGATTTTGATTTATTAATTGTGACAGGGCCTAACACCGGCGGAAAAACCGTCTCTCTTAAGACCGTGGGCCTTCTTACCCTGATGGGACAGGCGGGTCTGCACATACCGGCCCTGGACCGCTCTGAGCTGTCTGTTTTTCATGAGGTTTATGCGGATATCGGAGACGAGCAAAGCATTGAGCAGAATCTCTCCACATTTTCCTCCCATATGACCAGTATTGTCCACATTTTAAAGCATGCCAACGAGCATTCCCTGTGTCTGTTCGATGAGCTGGGAGCCGGCACTGACCCCACGGAGGGTGCGGCACTGGCCATTGCCATATTAAATTATCTTCATGACCGGGGCATACGCACCATGGCCACCACCCATTACAGCGAGTTGAAGATTTATGCCCTTTCCACAGACTTCGTGGAAAATGCCTGCTGTGAATTTAATGTGGAGACCCTGCAGCCCACTTATCGGCTGCTGATTGGCATTCCCGGCAAGAGCAACGCTTTCGCCATCTCCTCCCGGCTGGGCCTTTCCGATGAAATCATAAATGCCGCCAAAGAACAGATTAGTAAGGAGGACGAGAGCTTTGAGGACGTAATTGCCGATTTACAGCAAAGCCGCGTCACCATTGAGCAGGAGCAACAGGAAATCGCCCAGTACAAGGAGCGGATTCGGACGCTTCAGGAGCAGCTCCGGCATAAGAACGAAAAGCTTGACCAGTCAAAGGAGCGGATTCTGCGGGAGGCCAACGAAAAAGCCAGGGCTATTCTCCAGGAAGCAAAGGAAATCGCTGACGAGACAATACGGGATTTCAACAAAGTCAATGCCGGCGCCGATATTCGGGAGTTAGAGAAGAAGCGCCAGCGGGTTCGGGATAAGATAAAGGAAAAAAACGACGGCCTGTCTGTGGGCGGCGGCTTAAACAAGCCCCAGCTTCCTAAAGATAAGAGGCCGGATTCCGCCGGACTGAAAAAAGGAGACGCCGTAAAAATTGTATCCATGGGATTAAAAGGTACTGTCAGCTCTCTGCCGGACGCCAGGGGCAATCTGTTTGTACAGTGCGGCATTATGCGCACCCAGACCAATATCAAGGATTTGGTTCTCATTGAGGAAGCCGCCATAACCACGCCGGCCCTGCAGCGCACAGGCACCGGTAAAATAAAGATGTCCAAGTCCCTGTCTGTTTCTACGGAAATTAATCTTCTGGGCAAGACCGTGGACGAGGCTCTGGCGGAGCTGGACAAATATCTGGACGACGCTTACCTGGCACATCTGCCCAGCGTGCGGGTAGTACACGGCAAGGGCACAGGCGCCTTGCGAAGCGCAGTTCATTCCCATTTAAAGCGCCTGAAATATGTGAAGGAATATCGGCTGGGCGAATATGGCGAGGGCGACGCCGGCGTGACTATTGTCACATTTAAATAAAGCAAGCTTTGAGGTTAATCCATATGGTGACAAAACAAAAAATATTAATTGTAGACGACGATAATAATATTGCGGAGCTGATTTCACTGTATCTGACAAAGGAATGCTATGATACGATTATTGTCAATGACGGGGAATCCGTTCTGCCCCTGCTGGAAAATCAGTCTCCCAATCTGATTCTGCTGGATTTGATGCTGCCGGGAATAGACGGCTATCAGGTCTGCCGGGAGGTGCGGGCCAAATATAGCGTACCTATTATTATGCTGTCCGCCAAGGGCGAGGTCTTTGATAAGGTACTGGGCCTGGAGCTTGGCGCGGACGACTATATCGAAAAGCCTTTCGACTCAAAGGAGCTGGTAGCCCGGGTGAAGGCGGTTCTCAGACGTTACAAACCTGTCAGCACCGTACCGGAGAACCCTAATGACAAACATGTGGAATATTCCGATTTATCGGTAAATCTTACCAACTACTCTGTAATCTATATGGGCCGGTCTGTGGACATGCCTCCGAAGGAGCTGGAATTATTATATTTTCTGGCCTCCTCTCCCAATCATGTATTCACCAGAGAACAGCTGCTGGACCAGATTTGGGGTTATGAATATATCGGCGACACCCGCACGGTAGACGTACACATCAAGCGTCTCAGAGAGAAAATCAAGGACCATGCAAATTGGAAGATTTCTACCATCTGGGGCATTGGCTATAAATTTGAGGTAAGAGATTAAATGAGGAAAACCCTTTATTTAAAGTTTATACTGGCCTATTTTATATTCGGTGTGTTCGGATTTATCATTATCACGACCTTTGTCCCCAATATGACAAGGGAGCATCTGATGCGGGATACGGCAGAAAGTCTTTATTCTGAAGCTACGCTGATTGCCGACACCTATGCCGCCGAGCTCTATAACAGCGAAATCAGCCTGGAAAGCGTTAAGACCCAGCTGGACGCCCTGGCCGTTTATCTGGATTCCTATATCCGCATCATAAATCCTTCCGGCCGTCTGGTACTGGACAGCGGCACAGAGCTGAATGTGGAGGACGTCGTTGTGATTGAAAATTTCGACCCTACCATTACCAGCGGCTCCTATTATACTATCGATAAATTTTTTGACAGCTTTGACAGAGACATGCTGACGGTTTTTGCCCCGATTACATCGGACTATAAGGTAAAGGGATATGTGGTTATCCATTGTGACCTGGATACGATTGACGCCTCCTGCGACAGCCTTATGAGCGTTTCCTATGTCACGCTGATTATCCTGTTTCTGCTGTCTCTGATTATTTTAATATTTTTTACGGAAATCGTTTATGTGCCTCTGCGAAAAATCACCTATGCCACAGAGCAGTACGCTTCCGGCAATATGCATTATGAATTTCAGGTGGAAAGCGAGGATGAAATTGGATATCTGGCAGCCTGCCTGAATTATATGGCCAGCGAAATTGCGCGTTCCGAGGACGACCAGAAGAAATTCGTGGCAAATGTATCTCACGATTTCCGTTCGCCTCTGACCTCCATCCGGGGATATCTGGAGGCTATGCTGGACGGCACGATTCCCCCGGAAATGCATGAGAAATACCTGTCCATCGTATTGAACGAAACCGAGCGGCTGACCAAGCTCACTAACAGCCTGCTCACATTGAATAATCTGAATACCAAGGGAATTTTGCTGGACCGTACGGATTTTGATATCAATCAGGTCATTCGTTCTACAGCTGCTGCCTTTGAGGGCACCTGCCGCCAAAAGACCATTGCCATAGAAGTCATCCTGACCGGGGAAATCATGTATGTCAACGCGGATATGGGAAAAATCCAGCAGGTTTTGTATAATCTTCTGGACAACGCCATTAAATTCAGCCATCATAATTCGGTTATCCGAATCGAGACCTCCGAGAAGAAAAACAAGCTGTTTATCTCGGTAAAGGACAGCGGAATCGGTATTCCCAAGGATGATTTGAAGCTGATTTGGGAGCGCTTTTATAAATCGGACCTTTCCCGGGGCAAGGACAAAAAGGGAACCGGCCTGGGGCTTTCGATTGTAAAAGAAATTATCAACGCACATGGAGAAAACATTAATGTAATCAGTACGGAGGGTGCAGGCAGCGAATTTATCTTTTCTCTGCCTCCCTCTCCTAAAAACGATGAGGAGGATTTATAGAAAAACATGAAAAAAGAAGCAACCGGTTTTAGAAACCTTAAGGCAAGACTTCTGCCCGGAATCTGCTGTCTCCTGTTATGCTTATGTGTATGGGACATAACGGCCCGGGCCGATGAAGCCGGTCTATCCGAATCTGCCTTTACCATGGATTTAAAACTGCTTTCCGGAGCCGACAGCGAAACCTATGATATACAGGTAACCGTAAGCAATACCGGAGAGGATTTCGACGGCGTCATCCGTCTTTTGGCAGCGGAAGAATATCTCGCCCCCTGCGCTTATGATACCGTTATCAGCCTTCCCAGTGGCAGTACCAAGCAGTTTCTTGTAAGCATACCGGTTATAAGCGAAAATTCCTATACGGGCCCTGCCTATATTCAGGTATTGGATAAAAAGAAACAGGTAAAGGCGCAGAAGGAATTCAAAGACTTTTTTATAGAAGAAGCAAACCATCTTCCCATGGGCATTTTAAGCGACGACTTTACCGCTCTCACTTTTATGGATATGGGCGGAGACACCATTTATTATTATGGGGATGACTATCCCTTGAAGCTCGTTGAACTGACGAAGGATAATCTGACGGAATCTCTCGATTCTCTTGTCCTTCTGGTAATTGACCAATACGATACCTCCGTGCTGGATGAGGAGACTCTATCGGCTATTGAGGACTGGGTTTATAACGGGGGCGCACTGATTATCGGTACGGGAGCCTATGGAGAAAAGACTCTGGCGGGCTTTGGTGAGGACCGTCTGGAGATACAGGTAACTCACATAGACGGGCCGAATGAGCAGGGAGCGCGTCAGCCCGATATCATCGTGGATACCAGAAAGCTCTCCATGGCCTCCTTAAATGACTTCCACCACATTTATAGTGAGAATTATGAAGTGGGCGGCTATACAAGAAGCCAGGGCTACGGCGCTCTGGGAGTGCTTCCCTATTCTCTGACGGAGCTGGGTACATTAGACGCCTCCTCCTATGACTATATGGATCCGGAATATTTTGTCAATACCCTGATAGACTTCGTTTCTTCCTATGCCAGCAATCGTTACGGCGGCCAGAACTATGCCAGTTATGTTTCTTATTATATGCAGAATTTTTTCGCTTCCTTAAGCAACAGCAACAATGCCCTTCATTTCGGCATTTTAAAATTTATGATTATTCTTTATGTGATTTTTGCGGGGCCGATTTTATATCTGATTCTGCGGGCTGTGAAAAAGCAGGAATTCTACTGGGCCGCCGCTCCTCTGACTGCATTTATAATGATTTTTCTGGTATACCTGGCCGGACGGGGCTTTGAGGTAACCAGTACGAAGGTCTACTCTGTTTCCGTGGCGGACGCCTCGGGACAGGGAAATATGACCTCCTATCTGCAATGCTATGACGCCGGTCACAGAGAATGGTCGGTAAAACTGGATGACGCCTACCGTTACGCAGGAACCCTCTTAAACGATAAATACGATTACGACAGCGAACTGAACTGGTATCATCATATTATAAAAGAGGGAGCATCATTGTCCGTCGGCCTGAAGCCTGCCTCCTCCTTTGAAAATGTATACTATATGGCTACCAAAGATAATCCCGAAAGCGGCGGTATCGCCACAAACAATCTTACGAATATCCTAAATTCCACAGACAGCTATGTGACCAATTATACGGGAAAGGATTTTCGATACTTTGCAGTCCTTACAGACAGCGATATTTATGTTTATGACCGGCTCCCCGCCGGAGAAACCTGCGATTTGCAAAACAGAGTGCCTCTTAATTCCAATCAGGGCGTTTATCATAAGAATTACAATATTATACACGATTTCAGACAATATATTTTAAGGCCGGCTTATGAGCAGGACTCCAATGAGGACGCCGGCGCCCTTTCCGCTTTGGGCGTGGGTATCAGCGCTGTTTACCATGAGGGTGACAGTCTGGTTATCGGCGTAGTAGAAAATTACACGAAAACAGTAGACGATACCTGCAGCGAAATATCCTACGCTTGCGTCTACACCAATGATGTGAATTAGGAGGCAGGCATGTTATATATACAGAATCTCACAAAGAATTATGGTAACTATACCGCTGTCAATAATCTATCCCTTCATATTCCCGAGGGAGACCTCTTCGGTTTCGTGGGGCCTAACGGAGCCGGAAAGACCACCACGATACGAATCGTGTGCGGACTCCTAAGGGCCAGCAGCGGCTCCATACAGATTGACGGGATTACCTCCGCTGTGGGAAAGAAGGAAATGAAACGCTTAATCGGTTATGTACCGGATTTTTTTGGCGTGTATGATAATTTAAAGGTCAGCGAATATATGGACTTCTATGGCTCCATGTATGGCATGTCCAGCCGGGATATTGCAAAACTATCGGATGACCTTTTAGATTTGGTGAACCTTTTGGATAAAAAAGACGTCTATGTGGATACCCTGTCCCGGGGCATGAAACAACGGCTTTGTGTGGCCCGGGCGCTCCTGCATAATCCGAAGCTTTTGATTCTGGACGAGCCCAGCTCCGGCCTGGACCCCAGAGCGAGAGTAGAAATGAAGGAGCTTCTGAAAAACCTGCATTCTATGGGCAAAACCATCGTCATAAGCTCCCATATTCTCTCGGAGCTCTCCGAAATGTGTACCAGCATCGGCATTATGAACCGGGGACAGCTGGTGACTGCCGGACGCATCGAGGATATTATGGAACAGATTTCCGGGGGCAGACGTATTTCCGTCCATATAGCCTCCGATATGGAACAGGCTGTTACCCTCCTGCGGGAACAGGCAGGCGTAAATGTACAGTCCGTGAGAGAAAATGAAATTCTGATAAGCTATAACGGCACCGACGAGGAAACCTGCGGACTGATTGGCCGACTCATTCAAAACCAAATCATCCTCACAGGCTTCCATAAGGAAGAGGGCAGTCTGGAGTCTTTGTTTATGCAGCTCACAGGAGGCCAGAATGGACAATAGCTTCCCTTTATGAATCCAGGCTGCTCCCAAAACGAAGGAAACCTGCCAAAAGGAAACCCACATGTATATAGCGCAAAAGAAGCGCAGAAATGAGAGGAACAATGAAAGTATCTATGAATCCCATTGTAAAAAAAGATTTAAAGGTAGCATCCCGGAGCATACGCCTGAGCTTAAGCCTGTTTGCTTATGAGGGCGTTCTGGTTCTGGCTTTGATACTGGCTCTTTTCATTATAGAAAACTCCGTAAACAGCATCTATACTACCGGCAATATCTACAGCTATCTGATGTATATCTTTCCGGTGCTGGCCATTTCCCAGGTCTGCATCGTGGCACTGATTGTACCGATTATCACGGCCTCTTCTATCTCAGGAGAAAAGGAAAGACAGACCTTTGATATCATGGCTACTACCTGTATATCGCCCTTTGGAATCGTTCTGGGAAAGGTTACCTCCGCGGTGCTGCGCATTTTATTCTTTGTGGCGGCCAGCATACCTGTCATGGCGCTCCCCTTTGTTGTGGGCGGTGTAAAATGGAGCACTTTGTTTTACTTTCTGCTCACGATTCTATTACTGTCCGTTTTCTCGGGAAGCATCGGTATTCTGTGCTCTTCCTTCTGCAGGAAGTCTATTATGGCAGTTATTATGTCCTTTATCATTTATTTCTGTATTTTCGGGCTGACTTTCCTGCCGCTTTTGCTGCGTGCTGTCGGGGACGCTTCCTCTGCGGGAGATACCCTTCTTCCATTGCTGATGAATCCCATCGTATTCTTTGAGGAGTTCTTCATGCTTGTAATGACGGGGGAATCTCTCCTGGGACGCCCCTGGGGAGAATATGCCTTTAACCGAAGCGACGTGGGCTTCTTTACCTATCATCTGTGCCAGGGGCCCGTCTGGATGCTTGCCTCCGCACTATGCATTTTCCTGCTGTCCCTTTTATTTATGATAATCGCTGCCTGGAAAATCAATCCGCTGCACACCTCCTCCGGAAGAAAGCGCAGGAAAAAATGAAAAAGAAACTGATTATTTTTGATATGGACGGTACCATTCTTAATACCTTGGAGGATTTAACGGACGCTCTGAATCATGCCTTATCGCTCTATGGCTATCCTGTGCGCACCATGGAAGAAGTGCGCAGATTTGTGGGAAACGGCCTCCTGAAGCTGACACAGAGAGGCCTTCCGCCCCAGGCGACAGAAGAGGATACAAAAAAGGTATTTGAGGCATTGTTTGCTTATTACCGGAAGCATTGCCATGATAAGACCAGACCCTATCCCGGCATCATCAGTCTAATGAAAACTCTGAAAGAACAGGGGCTCCAGCTTGCGGTGGTCTCCAATAAGGCCGACGACGCCGTACAGGAATTATGCCAGAGATATTTCAGTGGTCTGATTGATTATGCAGTCGGCGAACGGGAGAGCGTCAATAAAAAGCCTGCTCCCGACTCCGTCTTTTCCGTAATGGAGGCATTGGGAAGGGACGCCTCCTCCTCTATTTATATCGGGGATTCCGAGGTAGATATCGAAACAGCGCGAAATGCGGGAATTGACCATATCCTTGTGACCTGGGGATTCAGAGAACGCTCCCTTCTGGAGCAGCAGGGAGCCAGGGTTTTTGCTGATACCACTCAGGACATTGAGAAGCTTCTTCTGTGTCATCACCCTATCTATGACAGAAGAAGCATCCGTAAATTTAAATCCCAGGCTCTTCCCCGGGAGACAATAGAAGCAATCCTTGAGGCTGGAAGGGCCGCCCCTTCTGCGAAGAACAGGCAGCCCTGGAAATGTATGGTACTTGGCAATGCTTCTAAAAACGCCTTTCTGGACTGTATGGAAAAGGGAATTGACAGAGAAGAAAAAGGCGCCGCCCTGCTCCCTGATTCCGCAAACGGTCTGGCGGACGCCAAAAACACGCTGCGGATTATGCGGGAGGCTCCCATTATCATTGCTGTGCTGAACATCAATGGTAAAAGCCCTTTTATACCCTTAAAGGCGGAGGAGAGAATCACGGAAATATGCGACAGCTTAAGTATAGGGGCCTTCATAGAGAACATGCTTCTGCAGGCCGAAGCTCTCGGCGTCGGTTCCCTGTGGATTGCCAATACCTGCTTTGCCTATGAGGAGCTGGTCTCTTATCTGAATACGGATAAACAACTGATTGGCGCTATCGCATTAGGCTATGCGGCCGAACATCCCGACCCCCGTCCTCGAAAGGATTTGGAAAGGATTGTCGAATTTCGTCTGTAAACAAGAATAACATAGCTATGAAAGGGAGGCTGTCATGTGGACAAAACAGGAGCTGACAGAATTTTTAAATACGATAAAGAGCTGCCATAGGCGGATAAATGCCGCCGCTATGCTGCAATATTTCACAGTTGCGCTTTTGATAGGGGGCGTCGCCGCTCTCCTGTTTCAGGCGGCGGCTTTTGTCCTTCCCATTTATTATGTGAATCTATATTCTGCCGCAGCGCTTTTGCTGGCTGCTCTGACGGCGCTGTTATTGGCATTTTTTAAACGCATTCCCATGGAAAAGGCCGCTTTGGCTATTGACGGCTTCGGATTCGAGGAACGAATCATAACCGCCTATGAGAATCGGGCAAAGGAGGGTGTTTTTGTTGAGCGTCAACGGGCAGACGCCATCAAACAATTAAAACAAAATAAGGGAAACATACGAATCTCTCTTTGCCCCAACAAAAAGCTGCTGGCGGGTCTTTCCTGTCTGCTGATTCTGATTTTAATTTGTTCTCTTTTGCCTTCTCCCGTAAAGCAGCAGGCAAAGGAGCTTCATGAGCTGCGTCAGGAGGTCAGAGAAAAGGAAAAAGAGATAGAGGATATGATAGAGGCTGTAGAAGAACTGGCCCAGGAGGAGCTCTCACCGGAAGAATTAGCCAGCTTACAGGATATGCTTGATTCTCTGCGTTCCTCTCTTTCTGAATACCAACAGGCAGGTACCGAGGAAGCCCTGGCAGCGGCAAATAACCGTCTGGACTACAAATATTCCGATATGAGCAGCCAACTTGCCGATTTGGCGGAAAGCCTAAAAGACGGCGCCGCCCCTTCTCTTGCCGCCGCTCAGGCCATGGAGAATCTCTCGCAACAACTGCAATCTATGAGCGCCGATAAAAATGGGCAGCAGTTGGCCTCCAACAATAACGGCAATGGAAATCAGGATAACAACGGACAAAATTCCAATAACGGAACCGGAAATGATAACGGCCAAAATGCAAACGGCGGAAACGGCAACAATGGGCAGAATGCAAACGGCAGCGGTGACGGCAACAATGGCCAGGGCGGAAGCAATGGTAACGCAGGAAACGGCGATGGCAGAGGAACCGGAACCGCAAATAATCCCCACGATTATGTCAGCGTGCCCAATGCCATAGCAGACAGCGACAATCTTACCGGCAATGCCAACGGCAGCCAGAATTCGGAGTACTATCGGGCGCCAAATGGGCTTTCCTGGGAGGGAAACCATGTGTCCTATGAAACCGTAATCGGAAATTATCAGAGACACGCCTATGAAGGAATTGCCGCAGGCCGCTATCCCAGCGGCATGGAAGAGGTTATCAAGGGATACTTTTCCAGCTTTAACTAAGGAAGCGCTGATAAATACGTTTCCCGCACCGGATTTGCTCCCCAAAGCGGCAAATTCCCCTGCAAACATTTAATATGCGCAAAAAACAGCGCAGAAATGAGGAAAAACATGAGTGAATTAGACAAGAGCAGATTACAGGATCCGGAATATATGGCAGAACAGATTGCTGTCTGCGAATCGGAAATCCAAAAAGGAATTATCGGACAAAGAGAAATTATTCGACAGGTGCTTTTAGGGCTTCTCACAGGCGGGAACATCCTGCTGGAGGGCATGCCGGGATTGGGAAAAACCCGCTTGGTCAGCACTATCGGCAAGGTCTTTGACCTCTCCTTTAAGCGCATTCAATTTACGCCGGATTTGATGCCCAGCGATGTGACCGGTACAAATATCATTATCAAAAATGACAGGGGCAGCTCCTTTTCCTTTGAACCGGGCCCTGTCTTTGCCAATCTGATTTTGGCCGATGAAATCAACCGCGCCACTCCCAAAACCCAATCGGCTCTGTTAGAGGCCATGCAGGAGCATACCGTCACCGTGGGAAATGACAGTCACAAGCTGGAAGAGCCCTTTCTGGTATTGGCTACCCAGAATCCCATTGAACAGGAGGGCACCTATCCCCTGCCGGAAGCCCAGCTGGATCGATTTATGCTAAAGGTATTGGTGAAATTCCCCAGCAAGGAGGAACTGAAGGGGATTGTTGCCCTGACAGAGGGCTTTGAGGCACCAGAAATCATACGGCAAATGGACGGCGAGGGTCTGTTAGCCGCAAAAGCCTTGGTAAATCAGATACCCGTTGCCGATGCGGTGCTGGAATATTTACTGGATTTGTGTATGGCCACCCACGAAAACAATTCCTATATCAAAGAGGGAGCCAGCCCCAGGGCGGCCCAGTCCTTAATCCGTACCGCTAAGGCGAAGGCCTTTCTGGAGGGACGGCTGAATGTCTCTTTCGCGGATGTGGATTACGCTGCCTACCCCGTGCTGCGTCACAGATTACTGTTAAGCTTCGACGCCATCAGTGAGGGAATCACGGAAGATGCCGTTATCGCACAGCTATTGGAGTCCCTGAAATCCCGACAGAAAAAAATCTGATATCAGAAAGGATGGTCTGCGTTTTGTTAGATATAAGCTTCCTGGATACCTTATCCCGGCTCAAGCTGGCTATGGGACATAAATCCTCCCTGAATCTGTCAGGTAATCGCAAATCCCTGCAGAAGGGCTCTTCTACAGAATTCTCGGATTTTCGGGAATATATGCCCGGAGACGATATCCGACGCATAGACTGGAACGCCTACGGCAGGCTGGACAGGCTCTATATTAAGGAATATATGGAGGAAAAGGAGATGCTTGTCCGTATTTTACTGGATACCAGCGCCTCCATGAACTACAATGCCAGCTCCAAAAAAGAGCTGGCGGAAAAACTGGCGGCTTCCTTTGCCTTTATTGCACTGAATCATATGGATAGGGTACAGATTTATGATTTACGACGCCCGGAGACTCCTTTTTTGGCCACGGGAGGCAGGAAAGCGCTGCCTCGTATGTTGGATTGGCTTGACCGTCTGGAGTTTACCGGAACCGTCAATCTCTCTGAGGCCCTACCGAAGCTTTCTCTGCAGGGCAGCGGCGTCACTATCATTATCAGTGACTTTCTGCAGGAGGATTTCGTGGACGCCTCCTCTGTCGCTCCCTCCAGGCTCTTGCGCTATCTCCAATATAAAAAGCAGAAAACGCTTCTACTACAGGTGCTGGCTGAGGAGGAGCTTCGCGTGACTCTCACCGGCACATTGAAGCTGATAGATATGGAGGATGACAGCTCTCTCAGACTGACCATGGAAAATAAAAGTATCCAGACCTACGAAAAGGCCCTGAAAGCCTTTCGGGAGCGTTTACAAAAAGAAACTGCAAAGGCCGGCGCCGCCTATGCCCTGTGCGATACCGGCATGAGCTTCAACCAATTAATCTTTCAGGAATTAAGGTTTGCATATGATATTTGAAAATTTATGGCCCCTTTTCTTTTTGGCGGCAATCCCTGTGATTATTCTTTTATACTTATTAAAACCGAAGGGAACGGACTATCTCATTTCCTCTAATTTATTATGGAAAAAGCTGCTGGTGAATGAACAGTCCCGAACCTTCTTTGAGAAATTCGTCCACAATCTGCTGATGTATCTGCAGATTGCGATTGTGCTGCTCTTGACCATAGCTTTGATGTCTCCCTTTTTTCGCATAGACGGACAGGGCGGAGGACGTATTCTCCTGCTGTTGGACACCAGCGGAAGTATGCAGCATGAGAATTCCTCCGGTGTCAGCCGTTTTGAGGAATCTGTTTCCAGGGCCTGTGAATATATCAAAGACACGGAAAATATCAGAGTTTCCCTGGTCACCTGCGACGCTCTGGGAACGAATGTCCTGGCTATAGATAGTACGGACAAAGACAGTCTGCTGAGTCTGCTGCAGGGACTGACGCCGAAGGACTGCGGCGGCGATTTGTTGACGGCTCAAAGTACCTTAGAGCAGCTTGCTCTCACCAATGAGGGAGAGGCAGCGCGGCTCATTGTATGCACGGACGCTCAGGGCGCAAATTCCTTTGAGCATATCACCGGCTTTTCCCACAAGGAACTCTGGATGGTCAATGAGGCGGTAAATAATGTCTCCAATGATTATCTGGCCTTTACCGCTAAGGAAAACGGATTATATGACATTATTGTCAGTACAACAAACTACAGTGGGGAACGCGCCTCCTTTGACGTAAGTCTGATGGATGAAAACGGGACATTCCTTGCCGTAAAACAAATGACGCTTATGCCAAGGGAAAGCAGTATTTGTCTGTTTTCGGATATTCATTGGAGCGGTCAGACCTGCAGCGCCCTTCTCAGCGGTATTTCCTTTGCAGACAATACCCCCGACAGCCTGGCTGCAGACAATCAGAGCTATACCATAAAAAACCAAAGCCGGGAACTGACGGCTCTCCTGGTAGGCGACGGAAACACTTATCTGGAGAAGGCCTATCAGGCTATTACAGGCAGCGCCATCACAAAGGCCGATACAGATGCCGGCTGCGAAGCTTATCAAATACAGATTTATGATGCGAAACAGAGCCCCTCGGAGACCGCCAAAAATATTCTGCGCTTCGGGGCTTCTGAGAATGCCTCGGAAACTCTGAACAATGTAGTCCTTACTACGGAGCATTGTGATTTAACGGCAGGACTTTCGGATTTTACCATCGGCGTCAACACTGCTTATGTCTTTACATTGCCTGAATGGGCGAAACCGTTTCTCACCTATGACGGAAACTGCGTAGGCTATTACGGGGAGCATGACGGCGTCCGGGAGGTTGTCACCGGCTTTGACATACGGGAATCCGATTTTCCTTTGCGGGCTGAATTTCCCATTTTTCTGGCAAATGCCATGACTTATCTCTCCAATACCTCCTGGCTGGCTTCCAATATCTATTATGCCGGGGAAAAGATAGCTCTCCAGCCCTGGGCAGACCCGGACGTCATGCTATCCACGCTTCAGAACGAAAAGGCGGGACTTTATCAAATCGGAAACCAGGAGTATCAGGAGTACTATACCGTACGCTTCCAAACCGCTACCGAATCCGACGGACGTAGGGAGGCCAATCCCGATTTAACGACAGGGGATACCGCCGACCACTCGCTCTCCATTCAAAAGGCAAAAAAAACGCTGCGTAATATCTTTCTGGCACTGGCTATTTTACTGTTACTTGTAGAATGGATTTATTATGTGCATCAGATGCGTTACCGTGGGAAATTTTATCCGGCGGTAAGGGCTATTGTGATGCTACTCTTAATATTGGCTCTTTTCGGATTGGAAATCAACAAAAAAAGCACCCGAACCACCACCGTTTTTCTGGTGGATTTGTCCAACAGTAATGCCGAGCATCAGGAGGAGCTCTCCGATTATCTGAAAAAAACCATCCATCAAATGCCCTCTCATAACGAGTACGGCATTGTGACTTTCGGTAAGAATACGCTGGTAGAACAGTTTCTGACCCGGGATACTGCTTATGCGGGTCTGATGACCATACCGGAAAAGACGGCGACAAACTTTGAGGAGGCAATTTCCAAGGCTTTAACCATGATTCCCGGAGAGGCAAACGGCCGTCTGGTGCTTTTGACGGACGGAAAAGAAACCAACGGGGATATCCATAACATGGCCCAGGCAGTTGCCAACAGTAGGGCGGAGCTTCTCACTCTATTATACGAATCGGAACAGAAGCAGGACGCCTATATCGAAAACGTAACCCTGCCCACCTATCTCCATCCCGGCGATTTATATTCTGTCACAGTTCTGGTAGAGAGTAATTACGATACGGACGCCAATATTCTCCTTTACCATGGCAGTAATCAGGCCGGAAACAGCAGGGTTCATTTGAATAAGGGCAGTAATCGTTTCGTCTTTCAGCAACAGGTATCTGATGAAACCATGGAAAGTCTGTGGGTTAAAATAGATGCGGAAGGGGACTCCTGCCCCGAAAATGACAGCTTTAACGCCTATTCTGTGGTAGAGGCTCCGCCCAAGGTGCTGGTGATTTCAGGAATGGGCGCCAAGTCCGGCGCTTTTACCTCTGTGCTGGGCGCTGCCGGCTGCGATTACAGTGTTGTTTCCGCAATGAATGCGCCTACGGACATCAACAATATGCTGGATTATAAAAGTATTGTGCTGATAGATACCTATATAGACGATTTACCCCAGGGCTTTCTTTCCAATATCGAAAGCTATGTCAAGGATTATGGCTGCGGCTTTATCTGCTGCGGAGGTGAGAACAGCTTTGCGCTGGGAGGCTACAGAGACACTGTTTTGGAGACGATTCTTCCTGTGGAAATGCAGCTTCGAAATATTAATGAGGTTCCTGTCATGGCTATGATAATGGTGATTGACCGTTCCGGCAGTATGCTCAGTAATGTACCCGGCACCAAGATAACCAATCTGGATATCGCAGTCAGAGCCGCCACCGTAGCGGTAGATAACCTCCGGGATGAAGATTATGTAGGCGTCCTCACCTTTGACGACCAATATAATTGGCAGGTGGAAATCACTCAGGTTACAGACAGAAGCGCCATCAAGGAAAAAATCGAGAACACCTCGGAGGGCGGCGGAACCACCATAAAACCCGCTTTACAGGAGGCTTTCCAAAAGATATCCGCCTGTGATGCTTCTGTAAAGCATGTGGTACTCTTGACGGACGGTATGGGAGAAACGGATGATTTCCGGGATATAGTTTCCAATTATACGGACGGCGGTGTTACTTTATCTACCGTCGCCGTGGGGGACGGCTCTGATACAAAGCTGTTAGAGCAGCTTGCCAGACAATGTCATGGAAGATATTATTACTCCGACACCTCCAGCGACATTCCGAAAATATTTGCACAGGAGGTATTTCTGGGCGGTGAAAGCTATCTTCAGAATGGGGATATCGGCCTCTCGGTATACACCGGACATGAGCTGACCCGGAATCTTTTTTCCGAGGGATGGCCTAATTTGTACGGTTATATTTCTTCCAGCCCCAAGACCGCTTCCAGCAGCATTATCGTATCCGCCGAAAAGGAGGATCCTATTCTGACTATATGGCAATATGGCCTGGGCCGAAGTGTTGCCTGGAACAGCGATGTGACAGGGGAATGGAGCGGCGCCTATTCCGGCAGGGAGGACTATGTACAGCTCTGGAAGCGCATTGTGGACTATGCCGCAGGAAACGCCGGTCTGGGAGATGATTCCGTAAATGTGATAACAGCAGGGGAAACCACAGAAATCACCTACTCCACCGACCATTATGACGGCGGGACGGAAGTCCTGGCAAATGTCATCGACCCGGAGGGCAACACCACAGAAATTGCTCTCCACGCTACGGCTCCCGGAAAATACGAGGCTGACCTCAATACCTCCCAGACCGGACTGTATCACTTTAACATCCGACGCCAGGACCAGGGCTCCATCACAAACTATATGACCACGGCCGCCGCTGTGCAGTTCTCTGATGAATACAAATTTGATGTGAGCGCTGAGACCTATGTAAGCTTTATACAGAAATACGGGAAAATCATTACCCCCGATGAAACTATCTGGACAAAAATTGATACCAGAAACCGGGAAAAATACCCTCTGACTAATCTCTTGCTGGCGCTTGGTTTCCTGTTATTCCTGGCGGATATTGCAATGAGAAGATTCCAGTATGTGCCAAGCCTTAAATGGCTACGACTCTTCCGCCTCAGGGGACGAAATATACCGGATTCTCCTTTAACAGAGCATTCTGTAGAAAAAGATTCTACCGCCTCGAAGAATGCTTCGGAGGATAAGACCCTGGCAGCTCCCTCAAAAAAGAAAAGCAAAAAGTCAGCCAAAACTGCTGCCGCTCAGACCTTAGATACCTCCTTCCTCTTAAAGAAAAAGGATGACAGAAATCAAGGCGAGTAAAAAAACAATCTCGGAAATCTTACGGATTTCCGAGATTTTGTATTCTCGCTATAACAACCCTGACCGGCTTGAATAAAACAAACATCAAGACAAAATTCCCTATAGCATGTACCAAGTCCCAGGGAATACCGGCCACCCACCAGGTAAAACCCGCATGCAGGCCGCTTAAAATTCCGTTTCCGGCAGCGCCAATCACCACATAGGGAATACTGCATAACAGGCCAAAAAACAGACCGTATAAGGAGGACAGAATACTCCAGAACCACAGGGAGGTCTGCCTGCGGAAAATCCACACCAGCAGCACTAGAAGCGGCCAGATATACAGGTACATAATTACCCAGAGCTGAAAGCCATACACACTGATTTCTATTAAAAGAAAAACCGGCACCACAAATATCATTTTCCACCCGAAATATAAGGTAAATATTATCAACCAGAAGGTAGTCAACTCAATATTGGGCAGAAATCCCAGAGCCATTTTACAAACCTCTATGACCGCCACCATCATGCCGATGAATGCAATATCCTTCCTTGTGAGTGTAAGCTTCTTCAACGATATCCACCCGTTTTCCTTCTCTCCCGAAAGAAATCAATCACTTCTTTAACCGGATTATACTTCGGTTATTCTTCATAAACGGTATATGCAAACCGATAAACATCTCCATCTTTCACCGGCTGCTCATTGATACCGTATTGTCCATATTCACCATTCACATAAATCGCCCAATAAGAACCGTCGATACTGTAATCTGCGGTTTCACCGTTTATGGTATCAATGAATCCGTCTGTAGCTTCATAACTAAATCCGTCTATTTCATCCATGGCCTGACGCAAATATTCCGCATCCGTTTTTCTTTCATAGGTTACCTTTTCCTGTTCCTTATTCACAACCTCCATTACAATACTCTTACTGCCTGCTGTCGGCTTTTCACGAAACATAAAAAAGATTCCTGCAAACACCCCGATGAGAGCAACCAGTACAATGACGCCAATAACGATTTTTTTATTTGCTTCTTTTTTCTCTGTCAATTTTTTCTCCTTCCGTCGCTTTTTGCAGTATCACTCCCTGCTATGCGGCTGAAAACCAGAACCGTTATGCTTATTTTGAGAGCTTAAACCTCGTCATCTCCTGCTCCATTTCTTCTGAAACCATTGAAAGATTATCGATACGATTTGCCACAAGATGGATTCCGCTCAACTGCTCCTCCAGCGAATCCGCAACCTTTTCCGTCAGCTCCGCCGTATTTGTTGAAATATTGTGAATTCTTTCAACAGCATGTACCATCGAGCGGTCACATTTATGCATTTCTACAACGAGGTCCTCCATGCCGCTGACAGATTCTCTCGTCTTTTCCGCCAATGTCCTAAAATCCATAAAGGTTTCCTGAACCTTATCCACTACCTGCGCCTGTCCCTGCACTCCGTTTCGGATGGATTCTATATTGGTTACCGTATCCGCAATATCCCGGCACAATTCAACAATAATGCTTTCTATATTTGCCGTTGCCTCAGTGGAGTCCGCTGCAAGCTTCCCGATGGACTCTGCCACGACTGCAAATCCTCGTCCCTGCTCTCCTGCACGCGCCGCCTCAATGGTAGCATTTAGCGCAAGAAGTCCTGTCTGTGAAGATATCTCATTAATCGTACTTACAATACTGGAAATCTTTCTGGACTGTTCTTCTAATGTCGTAATCTTTGCGTAGGATTCCGCCATTCGCTGGGCCGTAACTTCGCTCTGCTCCTTCAGTTCCCCTACATTCTGCATTCCGCTTTCCCCTGAAAGAATGGTATTTTGGACGTCCTCCAAAAGCAGGCGGCTTTTCTCCCTTAGCTGACCGAATTTTTCTTCCAGCTCTGCCGCACGTGTGACTACCTGGTTTACATCCTTATTCTGAGCATCCGTACCGTCCGATATTTCCCTGACCGCCTGACTGATAGACTCTACATTCTCTTCGATTGCTTTTAAGTGCCCGGAGCTTTGCACCACTTCGCCGGTAAATGTCGTAATTTTCGTAAGGATTCCCGATATTTTCCCCGTCATTTTGTTAAAACTCTTCGAAAGTGTCCCGATTTCATTTTTACTGCTTTCCTCTGCGCGCATGGTGAAATCTCCTTCAGAGGCATTTCCAATCAGCTCCGTAATGGAGACAATCGGCTTCGTCAATCTGCGCGCCAACAACGCAATTACAAATATTGCAACAGCAATGATAAGTAAGGCTAAAAGCGCTGCAATGATAATAACCCGATACACAATAGCCATTGCCGATGCTTCTTTTTGCAGCGTGATAACGGACCAGGAATCCGACTCTCCCGGCAGGGATATTGACGCATAACTCACGAAATAAGCTTCTCCCTCATTTTTTATTCTGCCGATTCCGTCTTTTCCATCCATAACCTCCGAAATAATCTTCTGGTAATCCTCGGATAGAGAGAGTTTCTGTTCCTCTGTCAAAATATTTCCGTCAGCGTCTGTCAACGGCGTTCCTGCCTCATCCTTTTTAGATACAGTCTTTGTCAGCTGCTTGTAATTATACAGCTCTTCAATCTGGATACTGTCAGGATGAGCAACCACAACGCCTTCACCGTCAATAACGAAGGAATATTCCCCGTTTTCAACATCCGAGAACTCTTCAATCAAGCTTTGCAGATAATCCAATTTCAAATCAACTGCAAAAATTCCCACCAGTCCGTCGTTTTTATACATTGGAAAAAAGATAGATGCACAAGGCATTCCTGTATTTACCGAATAATACGATTTTGAAACAAAAGATTTTTGCTCCTCCATCGTCTGTACAAACCACCAACGCGTGGAACGGTCTGCAAGCTCGCCGGAGGAACGCCCTGTCTGCATTCCGTCTGTACCCTGAATATAAAGCAGCTCCAGATACGTGTTTCGCCTGACACAGTCCTCCAAAATCGGCGTCTGAACTGCCGTTTCCATCGTCAGGATACTCGGATTCACAGATAACTCTTCCGTAACGCCATATGCGCCGTCCAGAAATGTCGCAATCTCTCCTGACACAAGTCTTGACTTATCCTGTCCCTTGCTGTAAATCTCTTTTTCATACGATTTCGTAAAAACTACTGCAACAATTCCCGTCAGACATACTGCCAGCAAGCATACAATCGCAATCATCGGCAATAGCAGCTGCCTGAATATACTTTTTTTCTTCATCCGTTTCTCCTTACTCTTTTGAAACCGGCGAAAACAATATCTCGTTTCCTACCTCTTTTTCCATAAAATTGTAAACAACTGTATTAATTTTATCTCAAATCCAATTTTTGTACAACCCCGAAAAAGAGATATCAATTATTCAAGGACGCCTTTTTTTTCCAGCTTCCTCTTTTTTCAGAATATAAACCGTATATCCTATCGAAACCACACACAGAAAAACACATGACACGATATTGTGATACATGTTTCCGGCATCTTCATTCGCAAAAACACTTAAGCTGTTAATAACGCTATGTGTGATAATACATGGCCACAGACTTTTTCCTTTATAAAAAATAATCGTAAAAAGTATTCCGATAGCAGTCGCATAGCAAATCTGCAGTAAGGTTTCCGGAATGTCCCTTCCGTTCAGCAAATTTACAATATGACCAAAGCCAAAGGTAACGCCGGAAATGATAATGGCACGTTTCACATTTTTCTTACAAATTGCCTGAAATAAAAAGCCTCTGAAAATTACTTCCTCTAAGAATCCCACACACAGCATACTAAAAATAGAAAGTGCCGTCTCCAGCCAGGATAACTGTAGCCGAAAACCCCACCAGAGATTTACAGAAACCAATAATACAAGAGGAATAAAATACAGATATTGCCTGCATTCGCCCTGAAATTTGCAAAGACCGTATTTTTCCTTCAGACCATTTTTGGCCACCCATAAATACAAGAAGACAGTTAATACCATGCATACAGGCGCTGTAACCAGCTTTGAAATTCCGATGGAGCTTGAAATGCTGTCCCCGATACTGAGCAATACCACATATAATCCAATCCATATTAATGCAAAATATAATTCGTTCTTATCGTATATCTTTTTCATTTTAACTTCCTTTCTGCGCATTTCCTGCGCATCATCCATGGGACTTGTCACCTTTTGACGCATAAGCTGCACTGTGAAATACTTTTACAAGTGCGTCTGCCAATTTCTCTTCCTCATAAATCATCTTATTATTTGCATATAGGCTCGCATAACCATGTACATAAATAAACAATGTGCTAAAAATTTCCTTTGCCTCAGACACAGACGTATCTAATTCCTGCTGCAATACTGTAATCACTGGTAATAATTCTTCCGAATCCATCAAATCTAATATACTTGTTTCCGGGAACTGGTTCGATTGAAAGAGAAAACGAAAAAGATTTCTTTCTTCTACGGCAAATTTGATATAGTTCATCCCAATGGTAAGCATCGGATTTCCGTAATCTCTTCCCCTATTCATAATATAGCTCGAGTGATATTCATCTGCTTTTTCGTATACTGCCTTTTTAATCTCCTCCACTGTGGAAAAATAATATAATACCGGTTGCGTAGAACAGTTTAACTGCTCGGAAATATTACGGGCAGTAACTTTATCTACCCCTTCCTTTTGCACAATCAAAAAAGCCCTGTTGACTATCATCTCTCTGGTAATTTTCGCTCTGGGCGGCATAGGCATCTCCTTTCATAATTATTGTTATATAACATACATTATATTTTAAGATTTGTCAATGCGCAATTCTTCCTCTTGTACTGTGCCGACTGCCTGAGAAGCTACTGTTTTCATAGATCCGCTACTTGATACAGGTAAGCCCTTTTTGATGTTCCTACCTTATAAATCATGCCCACATATGCTAAAATATGTACCACCGTACCCGCCAAAGAAGCCGGTATATGAGCAGCCCTGGCGAAATCCTTTACCGTAAAGGGCTCCTCCAAATCCACAGGCACAAACTGCATATAATCCTCTATGCAGGTAATATCCACTTCCTCTACCAGACTGACAGGAATTCGGTCAAAACGGCTGGAGCCCTTCTTTTTATCCTTACTCCAACCGTTCAGAATCCTGTACTCCTCCATATCCATTAATACCAGCTTCAGTCTTAGGTTCGGCTCCTTTAAAAACATCTTAATTTTATATAATTCTACAAAAGCCGTATAAGACGTTCCCTTCTGAGGCGATTTCCTCTTCTTGCTCAGCTCACCGCTCTCCTCGTCAATCCAAATCAGATACTTTTCTCTGGGAATAGGATACACAATTGTCACCGGATACAAGGGCAGAAAAGTGCGCAGCTTATCACGCATCCGATTAAACTGCCTGGTCTGAATCTCTATAATTTCACCCTCTGTATAAATATCCGCCACATAATTCTCTATGGGAATCTCCTGCTTATCCTCATCCGGCTCATAATAATTCTTGAGAATAGCATGAACCGTTTTCTCGGACAAGGTACCAATTCCAAGACGCTGCCTGTCCACGCCGATTATTTTCTTCTTTACCTGCTCAAAAGCCACCTCATCAATAGCCATGATTGTCTCCTTTTCACAACTATCTTAACTCTTCCAAAGATTTTTTTCCTTATAAATGCATGACTATCATTTATTGTACCATGATTACAGTCCAATCATGGTACGGATGTCCATTCGGACATTTCCTGCCTCAAATATGGACTTATTATACCATATACCCTCTCTCTAAGAAAGGGATGATTCCATGCGCATAATATAACGGCACAACAGGTTCTCTGCTGTGCCGTTATCCCAATACAAACTATTTACTTATTAACATTTGTCCAAATCTTGTACTCTACATTAGGATTAACGCCCTTGTATTCAAAGAGCTGGCTCAAGGTAACAAAAGTATAACCCTGATTTTTTAATCCTTCAATAATTGTGGGAAGAGCGTCTACGGTCTGGGTATTGCCCTGAAAATCATGTAACAATACAATAGAGCCGTCGCTTACACTGCTCAATACAGTGTTTGCTCTCTGCGTAGCGGATACGCTGGATATCCAATCGTCACAGCCAACGCCCTGAATAAATGCCAGGTCAATATTCTGATACATCGTATTGCTGGTAGCAAGATAAGGCGGTCTGAAGAACTTTACATCATAATTTACAGCATTCTTAATAGCTGAAGAAGTTTTGTAAATTTCCTGCTGTACCTCATAGGCGCTCATATTGCTCATATCCTTATGACTGTAAGAATGATTAGCCAGCTCACAGCCCATGTTAATCTGTCTCTGCATAATAGGCTTCATGCTGTCATTAATCTGGTTGCCAATCAGGAAAAAGGTGGCTGTTACATCGTATTTCTCCAGTACATCCAATACCTGAGAAGTAGTGCTGGAAGGACCGTCGTCAAAGGTTAATGCAATCATCTTAGTGGAAGAAGAAATATTACCACCTGCTGCTCCTCCTGTCGTAGCTGTTCCTGCTGCAGCTATTGTCAAATAGTCTACAAAGGCATCCCATTTTCCATCATCACTGGTTACTATCAACTGGATTTCCTGATTACCGGTTCCATGACTTACATTGCTGATTGTGTACTCTGCGGGGTACTCATCTCCAAAATAGAAGGTTCCCTTCGTTTGGCCTCCAATCACCAAATCTACCTTTGCCATATTGCTGTTGTTGGAACAGCCGCGCAGGGTGAAATCGTGAGTGCCGTTTGCAAAATATTTTGTAGTTTTGCAGTAATCCTGATTTCCGTATAATGCAACGCCATTAAAAGGAGAACTGATTTTTCCGGCGTACTGGCCGCCAAGTGTCATTTCCTCACACTGAATTTGGTCGCTTGTTGTAGTAGTAGTTCCTCCCGTATTGCCGCCGGTAGTTCCTCCTGTGTTACCGCCAGTGGTTCCTCCCGTATTACCGCCTGTGGTTCCTCCCGTATTACTGCCGGTGGTTCCTCCGATTTTCAAATAATCAATATATGCATCCCATTTTCCGTCATCACTGGTTACTACCAATTCGATTTCCTGATTGCCGGTTCCATGACTTACATTACTGATGGTATATTCTGCAGGATTAGAATCTCCAAAGTAGAAAGTTCCTTTTGTCTCTCCGCCAATCTTTAAATCCACCTTTGCCATATTATCGCTGTCGGAACAACCGCGCAAAGTGAAATCATGGGTATTGGTAGCAAAATATTGCGTAAACTTACAGCTGTCCTGGTTTGCATACAATGCAACGCCATTAAAGGGAGAGCTGATTTTTCCGGCATACTGGCCGCCAATCGTCATTTCCTCACATTGAATCTCGTCACCTGTAACAGTAGTGGTGCCGGTATTACCACCGGTGTTTCCACCAGTATTCCCGCCGGTATTGCCACCAGTATTCCCGCCGGTATTGCCACCAGTATTTGTTCCGGAGCCACTTTCTGAGGAAATACCACTAATTCCCAGATAATCAATGAAAGCGTCCCAGTTTCCATCATCGCTGGTTACTATCAGTTGGATTTCCTGATTACCGGTTCCATGGCTTACATTGCTGATTGTGTACTCTGCAGGATACTCATCTCCAAAATAGAAGGTTCCCTTCGTCTGGCCTCCAATCACCAAATCTACCTTTGCCATATTGCTGTTGTTGGAACAGCCGCGCAAAGTGAAATCGTGAGTGCCCTTTGTAAAGTTCTGAGTAAATTTACAATAGTCCTGGTTTCCGTACAGTGCAACGCCGCTGAAGGGAGAACTGATTTTTCCGGCATACTGGCCGCCAATTGTCATATTCTCGCACTGGATTTTATCATTGTCGCCAACCACTGTCGTGCTACCAGAGCCGGAGCCGGTACCAGTACTGGAACCGCTGCTGGAGCCTCCTACCGTAATATTGTTTTTATACACATTTGCAGAGCCGCTGCTCTGATAACCTTCTACCGTCAAAGCTGTCTCATACAGCTTACCGCATTTCATACCTAATTTTTCCCATGCCTTAAAATGCTCGGTCACGGAAATTGTACCACTGGTTCTCTTTGTAGTACGAACACTCCAATACTGCTGGAAAGTAGTGTCTCCCTGAATAGAAGGCTGATTCACACGTGTTGTCTCATAAACATCGTATGTACCGCCGTCTACCGTAATCTGACCCTTAGCTGTAGCTCCGGGCGGACGCCAGGTGCCCCAGCTGTCTACAACATAATATTCAATAAGCGGGTCTTCTGTCCACCCATATACACAGAGATAGGAATTGCCATTGGGCTGATAATTACACCCATAATCTACTGTGATATTACCAATCTGCTGATAAGTTTTGGTGCTGTCAAACTTAATACCCTTTCGGAACAACGCATTTCCGATGTTGCTCCATTCACAGCTGAATGCGCCCCCGCCATTCAGTGTCATGCTTGTGGTTCCATAATCCTTCCACAATTCATAATCGTAACCGTCCTCATTACCTTGTGCATTGTTATAAAGAGTTGTGGCTGCCTGTACCTCAGCAGACGGCAATACAAGCTGTGCGCACATAACAAGTGATAACAATGCTGCTTTTAGTTTTCTTTTCAAAAGAAATACCTCCTTTCTGCAACGAACAGATTAACACATTATTTTCCATTCGTAAATATTGAATATTGCCATTTTATACAAAAATATTGCCATTTTTTTCCTGTTTATTATATATTATCTATACAACTTAAACGATTAAGATGCTGTAATTTCAACATTTTTTATAATTCAGGTAATGCATGTCAAAATATTTTTGTATTTTTTTTATAGTTTAGAATTCTTGTAATATAGATATTGCTATTTTACCCTTACCAATATGATTGATTTCACTATATTATTTTATACGATTCTAAAATATCTCTCAAAAAATAATCAAATATTGCTATTTTTGATATGATATAACATATTGTACAATAATTTTATAAATAGTTATACGAACTGCACAAGTCAAATGCAAATGGGTTAGTCTGTTAAGGAGAAAGGAGCAAATCTCTATGTCAATCAAAATCACAGCGTTTTATGAACGGCCCTCATGTGATTAGACTTTTTCGGAAAGCACTTGACAAATACATCGAGGCTCGATACTATATAGATAGAAGCTCGATATATCGAGGTAAGATAGTGAGGATGTCTATGAACAGTAAAATAAAGCGGATTTATGTACCTATGACGGAAAGCGGCTTTTATATTTTATTCTGTCTCCAGCAACCGCAGCATGGCTACGGAATCAGCCAGCAGGTCAAGCAAATGACAGGCGGAGAATTGATTATCAGTGCAGGGACGATGTATGGAACACTTTCCAAAATGGAAAAAGATGGATTGATTGTTTTTGAGAGGGAAGAAGAAAAAAGAAAACTTTATCGAATTACTGAACTTGGTAAAGAAATCTTAACTCTTGAAATTAACCGTATAGAGCGCTTGTATAAAAACAGCAAAGGAGAGGAAATAAATGACTGACAGAAAAATGTTAATACGCTTTTTTACCATTGCAGATTATGAGGAGGAAGAAGCATGGCTGCACAATCAGCATAAAAACGGTTGGAGACTATTAAAAATGATTCTGCCATGCTTCTACATTTTCGAGAAATGTGCATCAGAGGATGTGGCGTATCGGCTGGATTATAAAAATAATGCGGAGAGCGGCAACTATTATCAAATCTTCAGGGATTATGGTTGGGAATATATCGGTCAGTGTGTCGGATGGCTGTATTTTCGCAAGCCGACATCAGAGACGGATTCAGAGCAAGACTGCGAAATCTTTTCTGACAACGAATCAAGGATTGATATGATTAACCATGTGGTAAAAACTCGTTTGTTGCCACTTTGGCTAACCTTTCTTTGTTGTGTGCTTCCGAATTTCTTCAGAAGTATAGAGACCGGCGCCCCCCTTGCAACTGTGTTCACTGTAGTCTTTTTCGTCTTGACACTGATATATCTTTATCTGCTTATTTATTGCGGTTTGAAATTAATAAAACTGAGAAAAAAGTATAAAAATGACTGAATGGATACTATGCTTAACCCACATTCCAAAGCAGTACCATAAGTAAAAGGGGAACAACGCAGGCATAGCCCAGCGACAAAATTGTTGCGGGAACAGGTTTATCAATGGCGGTAAACATCCAATAGTGCCAGTTCCTCCGGCTGCAAAAACAGTCCCGCAAATACTTTCGGAAACAACAACATCGGAACAGTTGCCAAAACGGATATGACAGCGTTGTGGTGTATGACTTGAACTGCTTTCCTGTCACCGCTCTGTACTCCCTTGTTCTTTTTTCACCTGATGTTCGAAAACATTACCCAGTGACATTCCTTTGTTTCCTGAAAGTTCTTTATTTCCCGGTGACATTCCCTGTTGTTCCCTAAATTCCTTAAGCTGCCCTATCATGGATGGTTTCTAATATTTATCACTCTTCGCTTTCAGGGACGCAAGTATTTCATTCACATTAGACTGTATGGTGACACCTGGATACTTTTCCCCAAACTGAACCAGCATATCCTTTGAGTTCTTTTCTTCCTCCCTGACTGCCGCATAAACAGCTTCATAACTGCCCCTCTTCAACGCATCATTGATAAAAGAAACAGAATCCTCCGGGAACCCGTCCCAGCTTCCATAAAGGCTGCATACCGCCATATCAATTTTGTCTTTGGAAATAGGATTCCCTCTGCTTTCATGCTCCGCCAGAATCCCAATAATATCC
>JAMOZS010000037.1 GCA_023667765.1 Roseburia sp.
CAGCCCTTCGGCTGTCTGCCGAACCATGTGGTAGGTAAAGGCGTTATCAAGGCTCTCCGAAAAGCTTATCCGGAATCCAATATTGTGGCCATCGACTACGACCCTGGCGCCAGCGAGGTGAATCAGCTCAACCGTATCAAGCTGATGCTCTCAACGGCGCAGAAGCGTATCCCTCAATCTTGAGGGACTTAGGGAAACGCTGAGAAAAGCGTTTCCCGGGCCGAGTGCGCATAATATAAGAGGCGCATTACTGCGCCTCTCGTCCTTCAATATATTCCTGCAAAAGCTTCGCCACCTCCTGGGGCTCAAGTCCTGCTTCACAGATTAAGTCGCCGACCGCTTCCAGCTCCTTTTTTTTCTTTTCCTCATAAAGCTCCTGCAGCTCCCGCTTTTCTGATTCCATACGAGTCGTCAAAGCGCTGATAAGCTCCTGCTTTGCAGCAATCTTTTCCTCTATTGTCTTTCGCTGTCCTCTTGCCATAACTGCCTCCTTTTCCCTTTCTCCTGCCTTTTTATCCCCGCAAATCCGGCTCGGGAAACACTTTTCTCAGCATTACCCTTATTGCAGTATATGGACAAGATTGGAAAAATATACCACCTTTTACAGCTTCTTAAAGGGTTCCGTATATTGTGCCGCTTCCTCCAGCTCCTCTTCGATTCGAAGAAGCCTGTTATACTTGGCCACTCTGTCGCTTCTACAGGGAGCGCCTGTCTTAATCTGTCCCGCATTCAGCGCCACGGCAATATCCGCAATTGTGGTATCCTCCGTCTCTCCCGACCTGTGAGAGATAATCGCCTTATATCCATTCTTATGAGCCATCTCCACCGCTTCCATAGCCTCGGACAACGTACCAATCTGATTGACCTTTACTAAAATGGCGTTGGCTACCTTTAATTTGATACCGGCGTCCAGCCGCTTGGTATTCGTCACGAACAAATCGTCTCCCACCAGCTGTACCTTCTCTCCCAGCCTCTGAGTCAGCTCCTTCCAGCCCTCCCAGTCATCCTCCGCCAGCCCGTCCTCTATGGATACAATAGGAAACTGCTCTACCAGCGTCTCATAATAGGCAATCATCTCCGCCGTGTCACGCACAATATCCTCTCCCTTTAACCGGCTTTCCCCGGGGAAATGATACATGCCGGTCTCCTCATTATACAGCTCGCTGCTGGCGGCATCCATGGCAATCTTGATATCCTGTCCCGGCGTGTAGCCTGCCGCCTCCACTGACTCCACAATCAGGCTCAGCACGCTCTCGGCGTCCGCAAGGTCCGGCGCAAAGCCTCCCTCGTCTCCCACACCGGTAGAAAGCCCCTTCTTCTCCAGAATCTTTTTCAGATTATGGTAGATTTCCGCACAGATTCTCAAACCGTCCGCAAAGCATTCCGCCTGCACCGGCATAATCATAAATTCCTGGAAATCCACGGTATTGTCCGCATGCTTGCCGCCGTTTAAAATATTCATCATGGGAACCGGCAACAGTCTCGGCGCCGTCCCTCCCAGATACCGATATAGGGGCAGACCCAGCGCCGCTGCTGCGGCCTTTGCCACCGCCAGGGATACGGCCAGCATCGCATTGGCCCCCAGATTCCCCTTGTTCTCCGTGCCGTCCGCTTCCATCAGGATTCGGTCTATCTGAATCTGTGCCAGTGCATTCTGTCCCGTAAGTACACTGGCTATCTTTTCATTTACGTTCTTAACTGCATTCTGCACACCCAAACCGAAATAGCGGGTTTCCCCGTCTCGCAGCTCTACCGCCTCAAAACGTCCCGTGCTGGCGCCGGAGGGAACTGCCGCTCTCCCAAATGCCAGCTGCCCGTCCCCATGATTCAACACCGTTACCTCTGCCTCCACGGTGGGATTCCCCCGGGAATCCAATATTTCCCTGCCATGCACCTGCATAATTTCCAACATTAACCGCATATAAAACCTCCTTTTGATACTCCTGATGCTTATTGATTCATTAGGAGTATCTCCAGGAGGCCGGCAATTATACAATTATTTCCTCTTGTCCTGATACAGCGGCGCCCGTTTTCCGGTCCGTTTCCTATAATAGGGTCTCCATCCCCACCTTCTGGGCCTTCAGTCCGCATTTCTCATAAAAATGCATGGCGCTTTCGTTCAAGGCCCACACATTCAGGGTAACATTATAGCAATGCTGACTCCTGGCAAACTCCAGAACCGCCTCATACAGCCGGGAACCGATATGCTGTCCCCGAAGATGCTCATATACGCATAAATCGTCAATATAAAGGGTTTTGATATCCGTGAGAATATTGTCATTCAGGTACTGCTTAAAAATACAGAAGGCATAACCCAGAACCCTGTCCTCCTCATCTACCGCCGTCAAAATCGGAGTTTCATCATCCTCTATTATCCTCAAAAGCTCCTCGTCCGTATATTTCTTTCCCAGCTTAAAAAGGTCAGGGCGTCCCTTGTGATGCACCATGTCCACCTGATACAGTAATTCGTTGATTTGCTCTAAATCCTTCTTCTCTGCACGCCTGATTTTCATCTTCCTTCTCCCTTCCGAGCGGTCACACATTCTCCTTCTTTCCTCTGTTCAAGTCAGGACTGACACCCTTTTCCTGCCACCTGGCCAATACAGACAAGCCGCCGATTCCATACTCCAAACCAGCGGCCCTGCCCTTTTTCTGTCCTATAAATCTTTTATCTTAAACTCTTTTTTGACTTCACTATCTTACTTCTTTATCAAAAGGCTTTCTCCTGTCATTTCCTTCGGCTGTTCCTTACCCATGATTTCTATTAAGGTGGGAACAATATCAGCCAGACAACCGCCCTCTCTCAGGGTATATGCCTCATCATAATTATATAAAATGAAAGGCACCTGATTGGTGGTATGAGCGGTAAAGGGTTCGCCCGTCTCCTTATCCACCATCATCTCACAGTTCCCGTGGTCTGCGCAGATAAACAATACTCCGTCCATATCCTTCACAGCCTGAGCGGCCTTACCCACACACTCGTCCACGGCCTCCACAGCCTTCACCGCCGCCTCAATCACACCGGTATGTCCCACCATATCAGGATTGGCAAAGTTAATAATAATTACATCATAATTACCGCTTCTGATGGCGCCGGTCAGCTTATCGCACACCTCATAGGCGCTCATCTCAGGCTTTAAGTCATAGGTGGCCACCTTAGGAGAATTCACCAGTATCCTGTCCTCTCCCTCATTGGGCTGCTCTACGCCGCCATTAAAGAAAAAGGTCACATGAGCATATTTCTCTGTCTCTGCGATACGCGCCTGAGTCATCCCGTTTGCCGCCAGCCACTCCCCGAAGGTATTCGTTACCGCTACCTTTTGGAAGGCAACCTCCTTATTGGGTATCGTAGGGTCATAATCGGAAAAGCATACAAATGTAATATCTTTTCTCGCTCCTCTGTCAAAGCCGGTAAAATCATCATCACAGAAGGCCCTGGTAATCTGTCTCGCCCTGTCGGGACGGAAATTAAAGAATACCACGCTGTCACCGTCCGAAATCGTTGCCACAGGTTTTCCGTCCTCCATGGCCACTGTAGGCTTTACAAACTCGTCCGTCTCATCTCTGTCATAGGAGGCCTGAATGCCGCAGATACCGCAGGCGGCGGTAAGCCCCTCTCCCTTTGTCAGAGCGTCATAGGCCAGCTTCTCTCTATCCCAGTTATTATCTCTGTCCATCGCATAATAACGGCCCATTACTGTAGCAATCTTACCTACGCCGATTTCCTCCATCTTGGCTCGAAGCTCTTCCGCATAGCCCTTGCCGCTTGCGGGAGGCGTGTCGCGGCCGTCCAGGAAGCAATGCACATACACCTTCTCCAGACCGTTTCTCTTTGCCAGCTCCAAAAGCCCATACAAATGCGTATTATGGCTGTGTACGCCGCCGTCGGATAAAAGTCCCATAAAATGCAGAGCGCTGTTATTCTTCTTACAATTTTCTACCGCATGAAGGAGCGCGGGATTCTCAAAGAAGGTTCCGTCCTGAATCTCCTTTGTGATTCTGGTAAGCTCCTGATATACGATACGGCCTGCGCCCATATTCAGATGTCCCACCTCAGAATTGCCCATCTGTCCCTCGGGAAGCCCTACCGCCATACCGCTGGCATTTCCCCGGACGAAGGGACATTCCTTCATCAATTTATCCACCACAGGCGTCTTTGCCTGCGCCACAGCATTTCCTTCTGTCGTTTCATTTAAGCCGTAGCCATCCAAAATCATTAATACAACCGGTTTTTTGCTCATATTTCCTCCATTCTGTTCCAGTTCCGGAAGGAACTGCCAAAAAAATTGTCCATCCAGTAGCACATTATACACTGAAAACCAAAGCCATGCAATAGCAAAAAGCATAAAGTGTTAGTCAAAGCTTACAAAGGTTCGTATTGTCTTTTATTCCCAAATATCCTAAAATAAGGAATACTGATATGGGAGGTAACAAATCAATGGTCCGTTTACTGTCACGCCTTTTTATAAAAAATTATCGTCAATACGAGGCGCCCCAGGTTCGTCAAGCCTATGGAATCCTTTGCGGCGCCCTGGGAATCTGCCTGAATCTCCTGCTCTTCGGAGGCAAATTTCTGGCCGGTTTTCTGGGCAATTCCATCGCCATTACCGCAGACGCCTTTAACAACCTGTCCGACGCCGGCTCTTCCCTGATTACTCTGGTTGGCTTTAAGATGGCCGGCCAGAAGCCGGATCCGAGCCACCCTTTCGGCCACGGACGCATAGAATACATCTCGGGGCTGCTGGTAGCCGTTATGATTTTGATGATGGCCCTTGAGCTGATAAAAAGCTCCCTCCAAAAAATCATTCACCCGGAAGAATCTATCGCTTCTCCTCTGATTATCATCATTCTGCTTTGTTCCATCGCCGTAAAATGCTATATGGGATATTATAACCGGAAAATCGGAAAAAAAATAAATTCTTCGGCCATGGAGGCCACGGCTTTAGACAGCCTGAGCGATACGCTGGCCACCACGCTGGTGCTTGCCGCTACGCTTATCTCCCACTTTACCGGCGTACAGATTGACGGCTTCTGCGGCGTACTGGTAGGGCTGTTTATTTTTTACGCCGGCTTCTGCGCGGCGAAGGACACCATCAGTCCGCTGCTGGGACAGGCGGCGGACCCTGAATTCGTAAAGCAGATTCAGGAAATTGTCCTGAGCCACGAGGGAATTATCGGCATCCATGACTTAATCGTACACAATTACGGACCGGGCCGGGTCATTATCTCCCTGCATGCCGAAGTCCCTGCGGAGGATGACGTACTCATCATTCATGAACGGATTGACGATTTGGAGCATAAGCTCCAGAATACGCTTCACTGCAGCGCCGTCATCCACATGGATCCGATTCTGACGAAGGATGAGGAAACCACCCGGCTGAAAGCACAGGTATCTGCCCTTCTTTCTGATATAAGCCCTCTGATTTCCATGCACGACTTCCGGCTGGTAAAAGGCACCGGCCACAGTAATCTTATCTTTGATGTGGCAGTTCCCTTCCGCTTCCACATGACGGACGACGCTCTGAAGCAAACCATTTCCCAGCGTATCAAAACTCTGGATGCAAATTATTGCACCGTTATTGACATTGATAAGGTATAAGCGCTAACCGATACGGCCCTAATCCGACACATATTGAAGCATACATACCAGCTCCCCTTCCACAACGCTTATCTCGGCCTCCTCGCCTGTGAACTCATTGCTGATGCCTATGGGAAAATCATTGGCGATAACCCCGTTTTCCATATTGTATTTCATGCCCCGAATGGTCACACCCTCTGCTTTGCCTCCCAGCGAAAACAGAGAAAGATATCCCTCCAGATTTTTCTGAAAATGTACGGCCTCATTCTTTATCACCAGAATCATACCGTTTCCGTCCATCAGATAACCTGTTGCCTGGTGGTTCTTCAGATAAAGCAGGCACTGTATATTGGCAAGCGTATGGTCAAAACGCCCTCCTGTACCGCCGTAAATCAGAAATTCCCTATAGCCCGCTTTCAGGGCATGCTTCAAAGCATAGAGCATATCCGTATCATCCTTCATGGGATTCAAACGGATAATTCTATCCGGTATCTGCTCCCTAAGCCGCCCTATCGCTTCCTGCTCCTTCTCCCCCACGGAATCAAAATCCCCCAATATCAAATCCGGCTCAAGTCCTAAAATTCCGCAGTATCCAAGCCCCCCGTCAACCGCAATCACATAGTCCTCATCCCGTCTTTGGACCTCACCCACTGTCAGGTCTCCCGCTCCAATTAAAATACATCTGGCCATTTTGTTTTTCACTCCCAAAAACGGCTGCCGGCATTTACCGACAGCCGCCTTATTTACTTTCTTTTTTTACAGATTCTCATTGATATAAAGCTGTGCACGGTTCTGAATCAGCCCGGCCACATCTGTGGCGCTCTTCTGCCCCGAGAAGTAAGCAGCTGCCTCCTCCGTTACAATTTTCATCACATCCTCGTTGTAGTACTCCCGCTTGCTGACGGAACAGATAAAGTCAAACAGCTCGTCAGCCTGCTCCTGGCTCAACGGGTCGTAAGCGATTTCCTCGCCGTTGATATAGATGGTATCATCATACTCTATCTTCTCGCCGTTTTCATCCGTCCAGTATGACTTTTCCATAGCGAGCTTCTTCGAATCCTCCAAAATCTTCTTATGAACGGAAAGTCCCCAGAACTCGTCGCTTTTCTGGTATTCCTCTGTCAGATAGTGACGAATAAAATTCCAGGCGCCGTCAACATTGGCCGACTTTGCAGAAATCGCATAGCTGTCTGTTGCAGCAAGAATCGAACCCTGACCGTCCTCTGTCGGGAAGCCCACGTAGCTTACGTCCTCTCCCATAGAACCATTGATATCTTCCTTCACCCACATCAGAGAACTGATATACATCTCATTCAAAAGCGTTCTGTTATCACGATACTGAGACTGGTAATTCATCCACCAATCATCACCATATCTGTCATCCGAATAATCAATTTCCTCGGGGAAAGTATTCGCCAACTCCAGCAAATCTATAAAGGTCTGGGAATCAAAGGAGCATTTACCCGTATTCACATCCACAAAATCTCTGCCGCAATATTCCATAATCGTATTCAGGAAGCTGTCCCTGGTGGTTTCTCCAAAGATAGAGATACCCTCTGGCAAGGTGGGCTGTATCTCCTTGAGCTCCTGCATCGTCCATCCCTTTCGGTCTCCCACCAGGGAAGATTTTGCAATAAAGCTCTGCACCCGGAAGGAGGGAAGCACCTGATAAAGCTTACCGTCCACTCGATAGGCATCAAATACATTCTGCATGAACTCTACCTTGGACAATTCCTCATCCCCTGCAATCAACTCGTCAATATTAGCCAGCAATCCCTTTGACACATAACTCTCTATGGGCATACCGCTGGATACCTGTAAAATATCAGGCATGTTGCCGGATATAATATCATTATTCAGCTGCGTATAGCCGGCCATATAATCTTCGCTGGAATTATAGCTGCTGTAATCCTTTACCACAATACGATGGGTATCACTGCTTTTATTAAAATCGATTACCCGCTTCATCAGCTGAGAGTCGCTTGATACATAGCTGCCGCCCAGCACCAGTATCTGCTTATCCTTAATATCTTCCGGATTAACCTTTGTAAAGATAGCCGCACAGCTATTCCATTCAATCGCATCATAATAGACTCCCACAAAATGGGTATCGTCAATCATGGTAATACGGGTTAAATTTCCCACATTAATATCCGAGTTGACATAATCCATAATCTTTACGGCAGCGTCATCTCCCATATTATAAGTATAGATGCCGTCGTTTGCCCCATACACAAAATCCGTATTTGCACCCGGATATACATTATAAAAACCATTATAGGAAATCGTCGCCGGAAGCTCAACAGGGGCGCTTGTCTCGCCGGTTCTGATATTTAACTCGGAAAGGTACTGCTTATCCCAGTCATCATTGGTATAATAGGAGACAATCAATGTGCCGTCTTTGCTTGCTATCATATTCTGATAATTTTCAAACAGACTGTCATCACCGGCAAAGGGCTGAATACCGGACAAATTCCCTTCCTTATCTACTATTATCTTTCCCATCTTCTGGCCGTTTACAACAATTGCCAGACCATCCTCTTTTAAATCTATCAGATTCGTTACCCAGTAACTGTCCTCATCATCATTCGTCTGCAGCATATCAAGGGGCTTCTCCCACTGAGCGTTCCCCTCCAAATCCCAACAATCCAAAAAGTACGTCTGCTCATAGATGTAATTTTCCGGGTCGGAATAATCCTCAAGATAATGATTTCGGATTCCATAAACTACGCCGTCCTCCGTGATTATCGTTTGATTATAATTGCTGTATTCGTATCTATCATGATCTATCGGTTCCTCGTCATCCCAGGAGTCCTCATCGTCATCCCAGAACTCCTCATCATCTTCCTCCCAGGAATCCTCCTCATTATCGTCCTCCTCTAAGGGTTCGTTTTCCTCCAAATCCTCCTCTACAGGTTCCTCTTCTCCCTCCGTCTCCTCTCCCGGATTCTCCTCATATCCATCTGCGCTTTCATCGCTTCCCTGAGGCTGCAACAGTGCCTTTTTGATATCGCTTCCGTCCTTATTCATAGATGACAAGGCCAATTTAGATTCATAGGTGCTCTCATCATAATAGCTCATCACCATATAAAGTCTGTCTCCCACCAGAGTGGCACCCCAGATATCAAAATCCTGACCCATATCAAAATCCAGTTCCTGATAGGAATACACATTTTGCTTTGCCAGCTCTGAACTGGCAGAGGCATTGCCCTTGCTTCCTGAACCGCTTCCTCCCGGGCCATTTCCCTCGCCGCCCCGGCTGCATCCGGCCAGCGACAAAGTCATTGCCAGAGCAAGGCCTACGCTCAATGCTCTTGTTTTAAAACGCTTTTTCATAATTCTCCTCCTTAATCATTCCTGTATATTTTATTAATATTCTAAGAAAGCACTACTCCATCAGTCCTTCCTTAGAGTCTTTGGCAATACCACTTATTCTATCAGCTCCGCATCCGGTTTTGCTTTACGGGCCTTCTTATTCCGGCGCTTTGCATAGTTTTTCTCTCTCATACGGTCTATTTTGTCCTTCAGCTTTATCAGCACGCTCTTTATCGTCCATCCTTTATGCCGCCACCAGATGATGAACAATACCAGAACCACCACAACAGAATATAGCAAAAGCAACAAAAGCAATAATGTCACCAACGCCAGTATATCCTCATATCCTCTGGCAATATTCTCCCAATAAGGATACAGAATCGCCTTACCGTTCATGGAACGGGTGCCAAAGGCCAGCAATAACTCCAGACATCGCTTTAGGGAATAGCGATTCGTATTCTGCAGGTATTCCACCTCCCGCTCATCTGCGCTTAAATGCTCCTGTACCTTCTGCAGGGCAAAGCCGCTGACCGGATTCGGCATCACAATTTCATAATGATTTATCTCTATATGATTTCCGTTGTCTCCGTTCACATAAGAATCCAACAACTCATAAGATACATAGACCACTGTGCCATCCAGTCCTGCCGCCTCCTCCAATCTCCCCTCCGGTCTCTCTACAACGCCTGAGACCATTAAGGGCGTATCGTTCACGTACACAAACATTCCGGCTACGTCGCTGGAACCAAAAAGCTTCCATGCAGCTTCCTCGTCTATCACGCAATAATCCTTATTGATATCGTTTCCCGAAAAATAGGAACCGCCCACCAGCTTAAGAGGATGAAATAAAAAGAAATCCCCTCCGATTCCGATGGCGTCCGCTGTGACAGAGGACTGCTCACTGGAAATATCGATTTTGCCCGATGCACTATATGCATCTGCCCAGAGTCTGGCGTCAGGATTCTCAGCTTCTATGGTAATAGAGGCCTCCTGTAAGACCGTATCCAGAGTATGCTCAAAGCTGATAATATCATTCTGGGTGATATCCGCATCCCTGGAAAAGAAGGCGCTGACCTGAGCAACATTCTTCTTATCGCTCCATCTCTCCGCCATCTGCTGCGTATCCTGTGTACTGCTTATCCTGCCCGCTATTGCCAGAACGAGCAGAAAACACAGAAAAGAAATTACCGCACTGAGCATCCATTTCATCTTTTTCGGGGAAAAACTTCTATTTTTCCCGAAAAGTCTAATCTGCTTCACTACTAAGATTCTCCCTCTTTTAATTATTTGCCAGCCGTACCTGCTGTCCTGCTTCCACAGGCTTAGTAGCTGTTGTTATCACAAACTCATAACCGTACAGACCGCCGGTAACTGCCGACTTCGTATCGTCGCTTGCCACTACCTGTACGTCCACACGGGTAGCAATATATCGATTACCCAGAGGACTGGACTTTGATTCCACCGTTAAAATAAATTTACCGTTATTATCCTCGCGAATCGCGCTGTTCGGCACAATCAAATCATAATTGGCGCTTTTTTGTCCCACGGAGACATTCAGATTCTGGCCTTCCGTGACATCACCCACCACGTCAAAGGTCAGCATTTTTTTCTTGCCGGGCTCCGTCTTATCAGGCTTAATACTTGCCAGGGTAATATCCATATCATCATAATACCAGGAGTTTACCAGCTGTGCCTTATCGCCCACGGACAATGTCTTTGCCTGCTCGTTGGTAACGGAAAAGCTCATGGTATAGCCCTTACCCTCCGGCTGCATTACCATAATTTCGGTACTCTCCAGCTTATTTCCGGCTGTAACGGCGATGGAGGTTATCGTACCGTCTATATCGGCTACTACCTGACTGCCTTCATCCTCCTGCTCAATCTTCCTTAACTCCTCCTGGGCCTTTGCCACTACTTCTCTGGCGTCCTGCACGGCGTCATAGAGCTTTCTAAGCTCGCTTGCCTCAGTCAGATTATCCGTAAACTTAGTCAGCTGCTCCTCAATATTCGTCGCCGAGTTTTCCAATTTATTCAATTCCTCTTCCAGCGCCTTTTTCTGATTCTGCAGACTGGCCAGCAGCTCCTCCTTTTTCTTCTTTTTATTACTCTCCGCCTTTTTCAGGGTATCCTCCGCCTTCGTGAGGGCGTTCTCCGCCTTTGTCTTGGCCTTATCTGCCCTTTCCACCTGTTTTTGTAATTCCTTTAAAGCAGACTCGTCTTCACCCTTCTCCTGGGCATCGCTTAACTTTTTCTGCGCTTCCGAAAGGGCAGTCTTGGCTTCATCCAGGGTTTCCTCTGCGCTCTCCTTTGCCTTTTCGGCATCCTGCACAGCCTTAATCTCACTCTCTATACCATTGTTCGAGCTCTCATCCGTCGTCCATTCAATCTGAGTTGTAAATGCGGCAATCTGCTTCTCCAGAGACTCCTTGCGGTCATCACCGTTCTGCTCCGCCTGCTGCAGCTGCTGCTGCATCTGAGTAATCTGCTCTCTATAGGTTTCTGCGGAAGTATTGCTGTGCGCCTGCTGAATGATTTCAGCTGTGGTATCCTTGGAGAGCAGCTTTGCATCATAGGCCTCTTTTGCCGACTCCAGACTCTCTTTTGCCTCCTCCAGGGTCTGCTTGGCCGCCTCAAGCTCCTCGCCCTCTCCCTCAGCCAGCTCGAGCAGCACATCCCCTCTCTTTACCGCATCTCCCACATGTACTGCGACGCTGACAATCTTTCGTCCCAGCTGAGAGGAAGCTGCATTGACATCATACAAATCGCCGCTCTCCACGGAACCGCTTCCTCTGATTTTGGAAGTGATGCTTCCGCTCTGGGCATACTCTGTTGATACCTCAGGCAGCGAATAATTCATAATAGTCTGCGAAAAGAAAGTCAGTACCAACATAACCGCCAGAAAGATAATCGCCGCTGTCTTTACCCATTCTCTTCTCTTGCTCTTTTTCTCGTTCATATCCGTTCTCCTTCACATACCGTTCTTGTTTTAACCCTTTATACCGCCCTGATAGGTGATACCATCTACCAGATATTCTTCGCCATATAAAAACACCAACAGGCTGGGCACCATATAAATCGTCGCCACAGCAAAGGCCAATCCCACCTCTCCGCTGTTAATCTTACTCAAAAACACCGAGAGGGGATGCGTTTCTCCATCCGAGAGAAGAATCAGCGGCTGTTCCACCATATTCCAATAATCAATAAAAACCAGTATTGCCGCCGAACAAATGGCTCCCTTACACAGAGGCATACAAATTCTTCTGTAAATCTGCCATTCTCCGGCTCCGTCTATCTGCGCGGCCTCTATCACGGAACCCGGTATACGCTTCATAAACTTTGTCAACAAAAACACCGCAAAGGGTGAGAAAATTCCCGGCAGCCAAATCGACCAATAGCTGTCCAGAATATTCAGCCAGTCACTGACCAGATAATTGGGCACCAAAGTTACCTGATAAGGCATCAGCATCAAAATCACATAGGCAAAAAAGATAATCTGTCTGATTTTCCCCTCGTACCTGGCAAAGCCGAAAGCCGCAAGGCTGGCTATCATCAGCTGAAACAACACAATCGGGCCTACCAGCGCCACGGAATTCCAGAATTTCAGCAGATATTCCGGACTCTTAAACAGAACCGTAATATACTGGCTGAAGGAAACCATATCAGGTATAAACTTCAAATTCACTTTTTCGGAGATATATACCTTGCCGCCATTGGCATTCGTGGCAAACACCGAACCATAGTTTGCGGCAATCTCGGAAGCCGACATAAAGGAATTGGTAATGGTCAGCACTATCGGCATCAAAAACAAAATAGCAAAGGAAGCCGCGACTAATGTGGCAATCCCTATTTTCGTCGTTCTCCATATCTTTCTTCTTCTGGCCGCCAGCCTGTCCCGATTCTCCAACTTCCCGCGGGGTGTGTTTTTCTTACTCATCAGCCTTCCACATCCTTTCCGAAGTGATTTTCCACGATAAATAATAATCCGATAATAACAATCATTACCAGAGCCATCAATATGGCGGCGGCAGACAGTGTCTGATAATCCAGCTTCTTAAACATATTATTCATATAATGCTGTAACATATAAATGGAATCCACTGGATAGTCCGTAGTCAGCAGATAAATTTCTCTGAATATCTTAAAGGAATTTATCAGGGACATAATTGTCACAAACAATATGGTGGAAGACAGATACCTGATTTTTATGTAAAAGAAGGTCTGTAGAGGCGTAGCGCTCTCCAGTCTTGCCACCTCCAGAATATCCTTTGGAATGCTGGCCAGGGCCGCCATGAATAAAATCATATTATATCCCAGATTCTTCCACAGGAACAATATGACAATAACCACAACCGCATATTTGGATTTCATCCAGTCAATCTTATCTCCTCCCAGCGCCATGATGATTTCATTTACCGCTCCGTTATAATGAAACAGTACCTGCCAGATTAATACAATAGAGGCTACCGGCACCATCATGGGACTTAGAAAAAAAGTACGAAACTGACTTCGGAAGGGAAGCTTTGCCTCCAGCACGATGGCCAGAATCAGCGAAAGCACCACCGCCAGCGGTACGGCAATCGCAGAAAAAACTCCCGTGTTCCTTACTGCGGTCTGAAAGGCCGCATTTCCGATAACATACTTAAAATTATCCAAAAACACAAAATTTGCACTGATTGGATTATCTACCATGGCATAGTAAATAATGACAATAAAAGGCAGTATAAAAAATGTCAACACGCCCAGAAAGCTGGGGGCCAGATACAGCCCCGAGCTTATTTTCAATTTTCGCAGTCTTTTGGTAGATTTTGCAAATTTCTTCTTTCTCACAACAGTTACACCTTCTGTCCCCTTATTGATTTTCTTTTACATAAAGCGAAATACGGCTCTGAATAATATTCGCAACCTCCTCCACGCTCTTTTGTCCGTCAAAGAACGGTGCGGCCTCCTCCAGAATAATATTCATTATCTGTTCATTCATTCCCGTCCTTGCGACGCTGGCCGTCTCTATCAGTTCATCCAGAATATCCGCTTCCTCCTCCGTGGTAACATGAAACTCATAAAACCATTCCTGACCGTCCTCGCCGCCATAGCCAATGCCGCCTCCGGTATTTCGAATAATCGGCTCTCCGTTCTCGTCCAACAAAGGCTCCCCCGTCTCGCTGTCAATCACATACTCTATTTTCGTCGCTTTCTCCCGCTGCTTCTTCAACATGGATTTACGGGAGGGCAAGCCATAGAAAAACATATTATCCTCCGGATCTTTCGTAAGTATTCCCTCTATAAAGCTCCAGGCAGCCTCTTTTTTATCGGATTTAGCGGAAATGGCATATATGTCATAGGGCTGCATCAGGCTGCCGCTCTTCCCCTCGGCATTAGGATAACCGATAAAGGTAATCGGCTCATTGCCAAATTCCGCCTGCTTCACCTGAATATCTTCATAACTGCTGATATAAGTCGTCTCTAAGAGAACCTCCCCATCGGCAATCCTATACGGCAGCGCCCTGCCGCTATCCTCGTAATTTTCCGTCGACGGCAAAGTAGCGGCAAAGGAAAGCATCTCCTTAAATTCCTGAGAATCGAAATTGCACTGACCGCTCTTTTCATCCACGAACTGCGAAGCATTCATAACCAGCATATCACTCATGACTCTCTCTCTTGTACAATAGTCAAGTATGTCCGCTTCAGGATGCGATTTTGCAAACCCGATGAAATCCTCCAGCGTCCAGCCTGCCTTTGCCCCCACATCCGCAGTCTTACCCACTATTGACTGCAGGCTGAAGCTATAGGGAATACTAATCAGCTTTCCGTCAATGGTCAGACCCTCCAGCAGGGACTCAAAATAATCGTCACGGTCAAGTGCGGTACTCTTTTCCAGCCAGGGGGACAAATCCTCAAAAACTCCTTTCGCTGCCAGCGGCTCATAATCTATGGCCGAAATCACTAGTATATCAGGGCAGTTATCGGATGTAATGGCATTGTTCATGGCGGTAACGGCATCCTGGAAGGTAGTTTCCGTCCAATCGCCCTCCTCCTTATAAACCTTCAGCGTAATGCGGTAGTTGTTATTCGCTTTATTAAACGCAACAATCTCCCGGGACAGCGTGGAATCCTCATATATAGTGCCCACCGTTATGGTTTCCTTCTGCGCAACCTGACCGGAGGGAGTCTTTGTCAGAAAGGCCATATCGCTTTGATTGCTCTCCCAGTCCTGTATTAATACCACCAGTCTGCCATCCCCCAGAAAGCTCATTTTCTCTGCATAGCTTCCGTTAATATCGCAGTCAATCCAGCTAAACAGCTTCTCCTTGGTCTGCGTATCCAAATAATATAAATAAACGCTGCTGTAGTCCGCTGCCACAAAAGTAGTTTCGTCCATCATAACAGCCTTTAAAGAACTGTCTCCCGGATAATCCTTATAGGTTGCGCCCAGCTTTCTACCCGCTATATCCAGCTCCGCCAGCACCGTACTGCTGGAGGCAGCGCTGTAATCAAAATAAATACAATAGACCTTTCCGTCCTTTCCCGGCACAACAGACTGAATATTACCCGTTCCCACAGAAATCTCCCCGGACGCCTTCCCCTCTTTGTCATAAAGCCAAATTCTGTCGCTGCACACCAAATAGAGGCGCCCGTCCTCATCCGCGACTATTTCCTGCACCCAGAAGTTTCCGTCCTGATTGATGGAGTCGGTAATATCTTCCTCATAGACCTTCTGTCCCTGAGAATCATACTTACTTAATACACTCCTCCTCTGCTCCCAGTAATTATCAGGGAACTCCCCCGACTCATCTAAAGGGGGATATACATATTCCATAAAATAAAGATTTTCTGACGAATCCACATAAAAGTTGTTGATATTCCTCTCCCCGTCCGTCTCAGACGGTGAAAATATCTCCTCCGGCTCGCCCAGTCCTTCCTCTCCCAGAGAATAACGCACCAGCTTTGTAGTGCTCATATACGTTTCCCCATTGTAATCGCTCCTCACGCTGTATAAATATTCTCCTGCAAACTGAGCGGCATAAAAACTGCCATCCGTGGGCAGCGCCTTAAAATCCGACACCCAGAGATACTCCGGACGCTCCTCAGAACTGTTCTGGGCCTGTCCCTGCCCCTGGTTGTCCTGGCCTTCCTGTACCTTTGACTTACCACAGGACGCCAGACCCGCCGTCATAACAATACATAATATAAATACAATGATTTTTCTTTCGATTTTCTTCATTTATTCATCTCCTTTTTCAGCCTCCCGTTAAGTGTATCACACTACTGAAAAAATCGCATCTTAAGATTTTCTAAATATTTTTACGATTTTTTTAACTCGCTTCACAATTTATTCACATTGTATGTTAATCCACACTTTTCAGGGATTCCGTCATACTGATTTTCTCCAGCTTCACCCCCATCAACAAATTAATCCCCAGGGTAAACAAAAAGGTAAGCAGGATACTATACATAAAACTAATAGGCAAAATATGCACATCGAAGGTAATCATGTCCACACGGATTTGATTCATTACAAACAGATGAAGTCCGCGGCCCAGCAAAAGCCCTGCCAGAGCTCCCAATGCCGTAAGCACCAGATTCTCCCGAAACACATACATCGCCGTCTCCTTCCTGTAAAAACCCAGCACCTTAATCGTGGCAATTTCCCGAATACGCTCCATAATATTGATATTCGTGAGATTATACAGAACAATAAACGCCAGGCCCGCGGCGCACAGAATAACCACCGCCACTATCAAATTAAGGCTTTTCATCATGGAATTAAAGCGCACCCTGATATCCTGATTCACACTGACGCCGGACACATCCTCCAGCTTCATAAGAAGCGCCGACAGCTGATGCACATCCTCCCCTTTGGCCGCATTCAAATAAAGCGTCTTTTTTTCGGGCTCCTGACCTCCGAAGGAGGTATAGGTTTCACTGTTTATATGGATATAATTATAGATAAAATTCTGCTGAATGGCAGATATCCGTATAGCTATCTCCTGCCTGTCCGAATCACGCAGGAGAATTTCATCCCCTACCGATATTCCCATCTGTTCCGCAATCTTATGGGAAATTACAGCTTCCCCCGGCCCGGGATTGGCTATGGGCTCCCCTTCGACAGTATGAAGCTTTAAAAAATCCGTTATATTCGCGGCTTCGTCAAAGACTACCATATCCACGGATTTCTGCTGTGTCTTATAAATCAAATCTCCGCTGGTCTCCAGTACTGCCAGCCTCCCCGCCAGCCGTTCTCCACAGGCCTTTTCAAGCTCCGAAATCGTCTCTTCCCTAATGCCCTCAGAATATGTGACAGAGATGTCATACACCTGTATCTCCCCAAACTGCTGGTCTGCCACACCCGCAATGGAATCCTTGATGCCAAAACCCGTAATCAGTAAAGCCGTACATCCGCCAATGCCCAGCACCATCATAACCAGCCGTTTCTTATAGCGCATAATGTTGCGGACTGACACCTTGCGCAGGAAACCAAGCCGTCTCCAGATAAAAGGCACATACTCCAAAAACACTCTCTTTCCCGCCTTAGGCGACTTAGGGCGCATCAGCTGTGCGGCGGCGCTTCCCAGCTCTACCCTGCAGGACAAGAATGTGGTTCCCACCGAACACAGCAACGATACCATAAACGACACGATTGCCAGCCTCCAGTCATAGACATATTTGAGCGTATCCACCCGATACATCATACCATAGGCCGTCCAGATTGCCTTCGGGAACAGCCAGGTTCCTCCGAAAAAGCCCAACAGGCATCCCCCCAGCGCCGCCAGTCCCGCATAAAAAAGGTACTTAAACATAATCCGGCCTTCTCCATATCCCAGAGCCTTCAACACGCCAATCTGCGTTCTCTGCTCCTCCACCATGCGGTTCATGGTCGTAATGCACACTAATGCGGCCACCAGAAAGAAAAACACCGGAAAGACGTTGGCTATACCGTCTACGATAGCAGAATCGCTCTCGAAGCACACATATCCCACATTGGTATCCCGGCCCAGAACATAGCTGTCCGGCTCCTCTAAATCCGCCAGCTCTTCCTCGGCCTCGGCGAGCTCCTCTTCGGCCTCGGCAATACGCTCCTCAAACTCCTGCCGGGCCTCCCTGTATTCCTCCTGCCCTTCCTCATATTCCTGCTTTCCCTCGGCAAGCTCCTCTTCCCTTTCTTCTACTGTCTCCTCTGCTTCCTCCAGCTTTTTCGTCTCCTCAGCCAGCTTTTCCTCATTTTCTTCTATCGAAGCCTTTGCATCCTCCAGCTCCTGACGCCCCTTCTCCAGCTCCTTCTGTGCCGTATCAAGCTCCGTCCTTCCGTTTTTCAACGCCGCATCGCCGGCCTTCACCTGCTCCCATCCCTCATGGATCGTCTCTGCAGCCTCTTTCAGCTTCTTTTCGCCCTCCTCATAGGCCGCCAGACTGACCTGATATTCCTCTTCGCTCTTAAGGAGCTCCTTCCTCCCCTTCTCCAGCTGAACACGGCTCTCCTCTATCACTTTTTTACCCTGCCTTATCTGAGCCGCTACTTCCTCCGGCATGGGCAGTCCCTCATAGGCCGCCTCCCATTCCAAAAGCCGGGCAAGCTCCGAATCCAGCTGCAACTGAGCCTCCTGTAAGGCCTCTCTCTGCTCCTCCAGACTCTTATCCCACAGGTCAAGCTGCTCCTTACTCTCCTCCAACTGCTTTTGCTGCGTCTGCCATTCCTCCTGTGCCTGCTGTAATTCCTGTCTGGCCGCCTCCAGTTCTCCCGCTTTACCGTCCCATGTCCTCCTGCCGTCTGCCAGCTTTTTCTCGCCGTCAGCCAGCTCCTTTTCCTTCTCCGACAGCAGCTCCCGTCCGTCGGCTAATTCTTTTTTTGCATCCGAAAGCTGCTGCCTGGCATCGACTAATTCCCGCCGGGCGTCCAAAAGCTTGTCCTCCCCCTCCTGCAACTCCTCCAAAGCGTCGGAGAGCTCCTGCCGGGCGTCCAAAAGCTCCTGCTCCCCTTCTGCCTTCTTATCCGACAGCTCCTGTCTGGCGTCCGAAAGCTTCTCCTCACTTTCCTTTAACAGCCTGTCATATCTGTTCAGGGCCGCCTCCTGCACAAGATTCTCCCATACCCCCTCCCTCTCCTCTATAAAATCCTCATACGCATCGGAATACATGGGAAAATCCTGTTGAAACTTCACATAAATTTCCGTATAATATGCGTCTGCAAAGCTCTCGGGCAGTAGATACAAAAAACCGTCTATCCTGCCCGTTCCCAATGAGGTATTTCCCCGCTCAAATTGTATATACAGAGGAGACTGCACAATCCCGACAATCTGATAGCTCCTCCCTGTAAAATGCTCCAGCTCCTCTTCTTCATTAGCCTCCGAAAAGGTGATTGTCCGGCCTAAAGCCGAAGCCCCAAAAAGCCCTGCATCCGCCACACATTCATCCGCTCTCTCCGGCAGACGCCCCTCTAACACCTGCAAGACGTTAAGCCCTTCGGTCAGACTATGTACCTTAGCCACTCCCTCGCTGCCATCTTCCTCCTGATATATCACATCACAGGAATGTGCTCCTTGCGCCGCAGCTACGCCCTCCTGCTGTTTTAGCAGCTCTACCTCCTGCTCCTCAAAGCCCAGCGTAGACAAGAGCCGGAAATCATAAAAGGCTTTCTCCCGCAGGTATTGCTCCGTGGTATGTACCATTGCGCTCTTAGTCACCTTGAGCCCTGCAAACAGACCTACTCCCAAGGCAATAATCGCAAGAATAGCTGCAAATCTGCCAAAGCTCTGACGAATTTCACGAAAAGTGGATTTCCAAATTGCCGATACTCTCATGTACAATCCTCCTACCACTCTATCTGTGAAATGTCCACAGGTTCCCTGTTTATAACTATCTTTTCCACCGTTCCGCTCTTTACCGTAATGACCCTGTCTGCCATGGCCGTAAGCGCCTGATTATGCGTGATAACAATGACCGTTTTCCCTTTCTGCCGACAGGTATCCTGCAAAAGCTTTAAGACAGCCTTACCGGTGTTATAATCCAGGGCGCCCGTAGGCTCGTCACACAAAAGCAGCTTGGGATTCTTCGCCAGAGCTCTTGCGATAGCCACTCGCTGCTGCTCTCCGCCGGAGAGCTGCGCCGGGAAATTGTTCTTCCGCTCGGAGAGTCCTACCTCCTCCAACACCGTTGCCGCATCCAAAGGCTCCCTGCAAATCTGAGCCGCAAGCTCTACATTCTCCAGAGCCGTCAGATTCTGAACCAGATTATAGAACTGAAAAACAAAGCCCACATCAAAGCGCCGATAACCTGTGAGCTGTCTTTTACGATAGGCGGATATCTCCTGTCCATCCAGCCATACATGTCCGGCTGTCAGAGTATCCATTCCCCCCAGGATATTCAAAATCGTAGTCTTTCCAGCGCCCGAGGCTCCCACAATCACACAAAATTCTCCCTGCTCCACCTCAAAATTCACATCCTGCAGAGCGGAAATCTCCACCTCGCCGGATTGATACACTTTACTTACCTTCTCAAAACATACAAAAGCGCTCAAAATAATCACCTCACCTAAGCTCCCGCAGAATCGCCGGACTCCTTCTGCCATCCTACCCATTCCTTCCGTCCGTTTTTACCGGTCGCTCTCTGTGCCGTAAATCTGCCTTACATCTATTGTACCATCCTCAATCAACCCCAGCATAATTTCTACAAGCCTCGGGTCAAACTGCGTCCCGCTTCCCTCTCTCAATTCCTTCAGCACATACTTAAGCTCTAATTTCTTCCGGTAGACACGATTCGCAGTCATCGCATCAAAAGCGTCTGCAATTCCAATAATTCTTGCATTCAGGGGAATCTCTTCCCCCTTTAACCCGTGAACATAACCCTTGCCGTCATATCTTTCATGATGGTAAAGCGCCCCGTCCACCACATGCTCAATCAGCGTAAAGTTCTTAAGTATTTCCGCCCCTCTTTCCACATGTGATTTCATAAGCGCATATTCCTCTTTTGTAAGACTTGTGGGTTTGTTCAGCACTCTGTCCGGTATTCCGATTTTACCGATATCATGGAGGAGCGCTGTCTTTCGCAGATTCTCACATGCCTCGTCACTGTATCCCAGCTTTTTCGCAATCTTAACGGAATATTCCGACACCCTTAGAGAATGCTTGCTGGTTCTTTCGTCCTTTGCATCTACTGCCTGCGCAATTGTCAAAATCGTTTCATTTCCCATCTGCAGCTGGCGGTTCGCCCATTCCAGCTCCATCTTCTGTATGCGGAGGGTTTTCTGTATCTGCGTCCTGAAAAACAGCCATGTCAGGTATGAAATAATAACCGCCGCCTCAAGCCCCACATATACCTTAAACCACCAGTTATCATATATTTCCTTTTCCTTTATGAGACGATATGTATTTTCCGCAATTACGCCGCCCGTTTTGCTGTCTAACACGGCAAAGTGAAAGGTATATTCCCCCGATGGCAGATTTGTGTAGGCAATGTTCGTCATTTCGCTCTGAGCCATCATCTGGGGCTCCCTGTCAAAGCCTTCCAGATAGAGAATGACCTCCGGGTCGCTTGTGGAATAGTTCACAAGCTCAGGAAAAACTTCTATTCTGCCGGCCCCTCTTGGTATTCTGATAATCTCCCCCTCTTCCACCGGATAGACTTCGCCGTCCACCTGCACCTGGTTGAGCAGCATACGGTAAGAGCTTGCCGTAATATCATATCTGTCCATATTGAGGCTTACAACTCCCGTATTACCCGACAAATACAGATTACTCTCTTCGTCAACATAATTCCACGAATTAGGCGTTAAGTTAATTTGCAGCCCCTTTCTGAAATTCAAAAGCTCGTATTTTGGTTCCGTCCCACAAAGCAGCTGCGCCTTATCCACAACATAAATACCCGCCGATCCCAATACAAACAATTCCCCCTGATTTCCCTCCACAATATCATAATTATTGTAATACGGAAAATTATCCAGAAAGCGGATGCTCTTCTCCTCATCCATATAGCACAATCCGTTTCCTGTGACAAGAAACATTCCGCCGTCAGAATCCGGCACCATTCTCAGTACAACCTCCGAGGAGAGCCCGTTTTCCTGTTTCAGCGTCTCCGCTATTCTGCCGTCCTTTATCACTGCAATTCCGCTGCCGTCCGTTCCCGCAAAAATGCTCCCGTCCTCCCCCTCGCACAGGGAAAGCACCATGGGATTGCTTAATCCCTCGGAAGCGCCGATGGTATCAATGATTTTTCCGTCCCTGATAAAAGTGATTCCGGCGTCTCCCGCAACTGCCGTTACTCCCTCCTTTGTCTCTATCGCCGAGCGAAACTTGTCCCCCAGGGTTCCCGTTTTACTGTTATAATTTTTTATTGTTCCATCCTGTGATACTTCATAAATTCCTTTCCCTGAAGTACATATCCATAGATGGTTTCGGGAGTCAGCCATCAGGCAGCGAATCCTGACCCCCTGAAGCTCCTGTTTCATGTCCTCTGTTATCTGTGTGGAATGGCTCTCATTATCTACTTCCAATCCGTCGTCTGTTCCGATATAAAGACAATCCTGCCACTTAATCACTGTATTTACAACATTTTCGTCCTTCCCTTCTCCCCTGTGTACTTTAGAAAAAACGGACGGAGACAAGCGAAGCAGTCCCAGCCTGGAAGAGGTAAACCATAGATTTCCCTGATAGTCCATCAGCATATTGTCAATGGAATTATTAAAACGACTGGTATCTATCGGAGAAAAAACGCCGGCGGAGTTCACATATCCGATGCCGTTATCCGCACAGATAAGCAGCTCCCCATCCTCCAGAAAATGCATTGCGTTAATTTCCTCAAGACCGCCGCATACTATCTCAGACACCTGATTCAGCCGCTTTTCAGACACCTGATAAACCTCAATCCTTCCCCCGAAGGTTCCCGCATATAATCTCCCATTCCCGTCAAAAGCACAGCAGTTATAGGATTCCCCTTCCTTCTCCAGCGTATGTTTCGCGACAATCTCTGTGTCCCGAAGCAAATAGAGCCCTCCGTCATCTGTGACCGCCGCAATATTTCTGTCCCCGTCTGCGCAAATGCTGTGCGCATACACAATTTCAGGTATGAAATCACAAACCTTTAGTTCGTCGGACAAGTTTAGAATAACAAGACCATCCGTCGTTCCCACATAATAATATCCTTTTATATTTTCCGTAATGCAGCGAACCGAATTGGAAGGAAGCCCCTTTTCCCGGTTCATCACATTCGTTATTTTCTCGTTCATGCAGACGGACAAGCCGTTATCATTTGTCCCAATCCAAAGTCTTCCCGCTTCATCCGTATAGAGACAGTTTACGGTTTTTACAGACTCCAAATGCTTCATCCATTCAAAAGTATTTCCGCTGTAACGATATAATCCTCCGTAGGTCCCTATCCATAAAACTCCATCCTCTGTCTGGGCTATGTCATTTGCCATCCCTCCCGGCAGACCGTTTTCTCCGTTATAAACCGTCTGAACATATTCCTGAAAATCATAAGCGGAAACGGGACGGTTGTCAGGATTTTCCTCTGCCCATACCGTAATGCCGGACATAAGAACCATCTGAATCTGCAACAGAATCAGCAAGAAAATCATAAGAGTCTTTGCCGCTTTTCTTTTCCTGTATATCCGGGCAACCAAAAACAGCAGCAAAACCGTCAGCACCTTATCCAGAAAATCCAGATAAAATTCCCCTATGATGCAGCTGAATATTTTATGAATGCCCATTTTTTGCAGCAGTTCACTTACCCCGTCTCCCCATAGATTGCCTGTGGAGCCATCCACCAGAAGGAAATTCAGCACTACGGATATGGTAGTGGAGATAACTGCTGTCAGGAACGCAATGGACAACACACCGAAAATACTTTTCAGAAAGCCTTTCCTCCCACAGATACCCACCACGATACCCACGGCGATATTCGTCAGTCCGTAAAACAAAGCATTGGGAACATTCAGGGCATACAGGACATTCACCATTCCCCCCGCAACGGCGCCCCATGCCGGCCCCAGCATATATGCGGCAAAAACCGTACCAACGGAATCCAGCCAGACCGGAAGTTCCCAAACATCACTCAGCGTTCTGCCCAGATAATTTATAAAAATACATCCAACGACAAATAAGATACTTTCAACCTTTCTCTTCCACTTCATCTATACCTCCCTGTAAGAACCCGTCTGCGGTAGGGGCATTCATTTCCATATTTTTACTTCTCATTTTTTGATTCTAACATATTGTTTTTCCCATGACAAGGCCGACGTTCCCCTACCGCTCCTTTTCTCCGGAAAATTTCAGGCAAAAAGCCCATAACAGCAATCAGAACCGTATCACCTCCCACAGGCGCTTATATGGCTTGGAGGAGATGCTTCTCCGCCGACGGCTTCAATCCTTGACCGCATTGTGCAGGATAGCTATGTCATCAATATTGTTCCTATTGATTCCTCAAAGAATCTCTCCCTGCGGGAAGTATACGGTTTGAGACTGTATGTAATTGTAAAAATACACCTTTATAAGTGGCTCCGCCGCATCGGAAGATTCAACATGTTTATATCATATCAAATAACAAATAATGAAAAAGTAATCGGACTAAAAGATATGCTTAAATTTTAGAACGCAAGAAGTGATGATATGAATTTTATTTCCCAAGTTACAACAGGCAGCACAACAGCATTGACAGACCCTATGCTAAATGCAATGGCAATCGATAATCCGCTTGAGTACACAAGGCTTTATTTGAATAATGAAATACAGATATTCATAGATGCAGAGGATAGTTTGGACATATAAAAAAAGGAAATGCTTGCAATCTAATATACTGCCTTTTCAAACATTTCCTTTTCGTTATTTGTTTTCAAAGCATAAAGCAATAACACGAATCCAAAAGATAAACAGGAAGTTCTCTAATAGAAATCTGTTTACTTCAATCTGATTTCATAATGTTTCCTAAAATAGACTGTATACATAATCAGTCCGATAAAAAGTATAACCAAACCAATCCCTGTTCCATTGTTATTAGGAAAAAAATAATTAATTGCAAAATGAATTGGCGAAAGTAATACCGCAACTATCAACCAAATTTTTTCCACGCATCGAAAATCTTTTTCTGCCTTTGCTTTATAATCCTCCATAGCAATCCTTTCTCCACTTAATAGTTCATTTATGGTTATCCCTAAAATATCACACAGTTCCATCATAATTGACACATCAGGAATACTTTTTCCGGTTTCCCATTTCGATACTGCCCGATTCGTAATATTCAACTGTTCTGCAAGTTGCATTTGTGTCAATCCTTTTTCTTTACGACAGGACGCAATAAATTTTCCTATCTCATCCTGATTCATCTCCGAAAACCTCCTTTCTGTGTATATTGTACTGGAACATCATGTCATGATAAACGAACTATCAGTTGAATTAAGCACATTCCACCTATGGTTGAATACCACCTTTCCAAAAGTTGCGACATGTCGCAACTTTTATAATACTAATTATCAATCGCAATACGTTCTAACAAACTCTAACCAAATAATGTTATATGAAATCTTTCTATATTATTTTGACTAATCACACCCAATAAAGCAATCATTCTGTATATCTTTGCAAAATTAATGTTATCTCAAACTTACTCAATTCAATCAATATCCCCGAATTTTTCTTTATCCTGCTTGACTCGCCTCTCCAATTCCCCAAATTTTGTAGGTGCGGGAATTCCGCTGCAAAGATAATCAGCATATTACCTTACCAATTTCTCTATATAGTGTTCTTACCACTCCTTAATCCTTTCCTGATACAACTTCCAGTCTCTTTTTGATGGTATTGTTATTTTATCAACTCCTTATTCACAGCAATAGCTCAAAAAATATCTCCGTCATCTAAAAACCATCTAAGAAATTATCTAAGGAAAAATTTTTTAGCCATTTAGATAATCGCCCAGCACACTTTTATCCGCTTCTTTGCTTGCTTTTTCGGATAATCTATATCTTTTGCAGAATGCCTTCATTATCTAAATTATTATCTAAGAAAATGATTTTAATATCCATTTAGATAATCGCCGATTAGATCCGTCCCGGTCAATAACACCCTTTTTATGCATGGAGTGCAGCATATTTCTTATCTTATCCTCCTTCTGCTTCTCATTCATGCTATCCGGCAATTTGCTCAACAACAAGCATCTGATATCCTCCTTGGACGCACTTCCAAATTGTTTCAGATAATTAATAATAAAATCCATGTAATATGCATCATCCATGCCTTTATTCTTTGTGTACTGTGCTTTTTCGTCTATCTGTTCTGCAACATTGGCAGACACATAGATATTCGGCAGCTTTCCTTCAATTACATTTAGCTTCCTGAGATGCTTAACCGCCTCATTACTAATTTTTTGGTGTTTTTGGACACAATCCAACAAATACACCGTATTGGTGTCAAACTCCGGATTATCAAACAATATGCGTGTATATGCCTCATCAATAATTTTTCCGTAAACTGTCACTTTCACACATCTACTCTCCGAAAAATCATAATCAGGCATAGGGAAATACCGGTCTTTTAGAATCTTATATACAGCAGCGTGTTACGGGTCTTCGCGTATCCAAAAATGTCACCATATCGCCATACATATATTGCCTTCCTCTACTACTGTCCACGTCAGCTCTACAAGCTCTTTTCCCGTATTTCTCTCTTCCTGCCATCTGTATAATTTTAACCAAGCTATGCAATCAGAAATGCTGACATGGTATATGTATCAGATTTCTTATCCAGTTCACTGACACGCAGCAGCTTTCTTTTCGTGGTAGTGCTTACCGTTTCACCCCTGACTGTCAAAGGCTTTAATGCAATGATAAAATAACCGACCAAGTTCATGCTACTTAGTGAAACTAACTGGTTCTTTTTTGTGAACTCCATTGCATTTTAATCTTTCAATTCCTCTTTATCCTTGAAAAACCTTGTTGCTACGGGAGTGCATTCAGAACGATTCTTAGCAAATTCTTCAATCGCATTAACAAACATCTCCACCTGTTCCTTGCCAGAAATAAGAAAATTTTTCGTGATACTTGAAGTTGCCATAAAAACACCTCCTTTGTTAGTCTGGCTTTTCTATAACAATTTATACTTTCCTATCTACATTTTATCGCAGTTAATGCAACAAAACTTTTATGAATTTTTATAACCTCCTGCCTTTCAAAGTTAGCACCATATTCTTTCGAAACAAAATTTATTCCAAAACCTCTACAAACGCCTTGAATTATGGCTTTTTTATTTTTCAAAACACTCGAAATTTTTGTTTTTATATGTTACAACAATGCGTTAGTTGCGTTATATAAGGGAGTACTATGGCTGATTAATTGAAGACGCTTTCCGGATTATGAAACCTAACCTGAATGCATGCTTGGTATTTCTTCAGAAAGAAGAGACTATAAAAGACATTTCCTTATAACAACCTTTACATGGGTATTATAAAATCCAAAAACCCCTGCAAATAGCATTCTCACGCTACTTACAAGGGTTCTCATTCTTAAAAGTTCACCGCAAACTTCCCTTACGCATTCATCTGTGCGGCAACCTCTGCTGCAAAATCCTCGTTTTTCTTCTCCAGTCCCTCTCCGGTCTCAAAGCGTACAAACTTCACAATCTTTAAGTCTGCACCGTTCTCCTTGGCAACCTGTGCAACATACTGAGCCACTGTCTGCTTACCGTCCTCAGCCTTAACATATACCTGCTCTAACA
>JAMOZS010000038.1 GCA_023667765.1 Roseburia sp.
CGGACCAGCTCCGATTCCGGAAGAAGCAAAATGGGTAAAAGCAAAAGAAGTGAAGGATATTTCAGGCCTGACCCATGGCGTAGGCTGGTGCGCACCTCAGCAGGGCGCCTGCAAGCTGACGCTGAATGTCAAGGAGGGTATCATTCAGGAGGCTTTGGTAGAGACCATCGGCTGCTCCGGTATGACTCATTCTGCTGCTATGGCCGCTGAGATTCTGCCCGGCAGAACCGTTATGGAGGCTTTGAATACCGATTTGGTATGTGACGCTATTAATACTGCTATGAGAGAACTGTTCTTACAGATTGTTTACGGACGTACCCAGAGCGCCTTCTCCGAGGACGGACTTCCTATCGGCGCAGGACTTGAGGATTTGGGCAAGGGTCTTAGAAGCCAGGTTGGTACGATGTATGGTACGTTAAAGAAGGGCCCCCGTTATCTGGAGATGGCAGAGGGTTATGTAACCGGTATCGCACTGGATGCCGACGACCAGATTATCGGTTATGAGTTTGTGAGCCTTGGAAAGATGACCGACTTTATCAAGAAGGGCGACGACCCTAATACTGCATGGGAAAAGGCAAAAGGCCAGTACGGACGGGTAGCTGATGCAGTAAAGATTATCGATCCCAGACAAGAGTAAGATAGGAGGAATAAATAAAATGGCTTTATTTGAATCGTATGAAAGACGAATTGACAAAATCAATTCCGTATTGAACAGCTATGGCATCGCCTCCATTGAGGAAGCTGAGAAGATAACCAAGGATGCCGGACTGAATGTATATGACCAGATTAAGGGGATTCAGCCCATCTGCTTTGAAAATGCCTGTTGGGCATATATTGTAGGCGCCGCTATCGCCATTAAAAAGGATTGCAGGAGAGCCGCAGACGCAGCAGCTGCTATCGGCGAGGGCCTGCAGGCTTTCTGTATTCCCGGTTCCGTTGCCGATACCCGTAAGGTAGGTTTGGGCCATGGTAACTTAGGTAAAATGCTTCTGGAAGAGGAGACTGAGTGCTTCTGCTTCCTGGCAGGTCATGAGTCCTTTGCCGCAGCAGAGGGCGCTATCGGTATTGCGGAGAAGGCTAATAAGGTTCGCCAGAAGCCTCTGAGAGTTATCTTAAACGGTCTTGGTAAGGACGCTGCTCAGATTATTTCCCGTATCAATGGATTTACCTTTGTTGAGACAGAGTATGACCCTTATACCAACACGGTAAATGAAGTATCCAGAACCGCTTATTCCGAGGGACTCCGGGCAAAGGTAAATTGCTATGGCGCAAATGATGTATGCGAGGGCGTGGCTATCATGCATAAGGAGGGCGTAGACGTTTCTATTACAGGTAACTCTACCAATCCCACAAGATTCCAGCATCCCGTTGCAGGTACATATAAGAAAGAGTGTATCGAACAGGGCAAGAAGTATTTCTCCGTTGCCTCCGGCGGCGGTACAGGACGTACACTGCATCCCGACAACATGGCTGCAGGCCCTGCTTCCTACGGTATGACTGATACGCTGGGACGTATGCATTCTGACGCACAGTTTGCAGGTTCCTCCTCCGTTCCCGCTCATGTTGAGATGATGGGTCTGATTGGCGCAGGAAACAATCCCATGGTCGGCATGACTGTTGCAGTAGCCGTCTCCATCGAGGAAGCCAGTAAGGCAGGTAAATTTTAAAAAATACTGATTTTTCTACACCATTATAAAAACGAGTGCAGAAGTATATCCGTTACTTCTGCACTCGTTTTTTATTAAATAGGAAATTCCGTTACTGTGTGTTTCTTAAAACTTGGTATCTTTTGTTGGGCATGGGTCATTTCCGTAACTGTCTTTATCGCGAATTCTTCCCTCTCTGTCATGAATAACAACTTCTGTGCCCTGGTTTATAGCGATAGTTCTCGCATAGTCAATTACATCCTTTTGGGTATCAAAGGTTTTGGTAGCTTTTTGAGCGCCTGCTCCCTTAACCTGCCATTGACCGTCATGTGGTATTACATGTTGTTCTGCCATAATAAAGTGTCCTTTCTTAAATGAAGTTTTTGTTATCTGTGCCTTTATGGAATTCTTGCCTTGTGAGATGAATATTTGCAGGAATTCGTACAATATTGTATTGCGCCTGCCGTGGCTCCTCCTTTCTGTAAATTAGAAGGAGATAATCTTCAAAAATGAATTGAACTCTTTGGCGTTTTGTGTTATGATTCAAATGCGACTTTGAATTTGCGTCAAGCATATTCATTTTGAAAGGATGGCCATTATGACCATCTTTTTTTATCTCATTCTTAGCATCCGTGCTAAGCTTCTGATTTTGATAATAACACTATAATAAACATCTGTCAATACTAATTGTGAAAAAATCACAATTAGTATTTTGCTTTGCTCTGCCAAATCGTTACATAATATTTATATATTTGTGAAAAAATATTGACAAAGTGAAAAAATCACAATAATATAGAAATATAAAACAATTGAATATGTTTTGGTTTGCATGATACGCAAAGAACATTACAGGAATGAGGTAAAATATGTTAGTAGGTTTTTCGGTCAGCAATTATAAATCATTTAAAGAAGAACAGCGTATTTCTATGATAGCCAGCAAAATAGCCCGGCACAAAGATCATACGACAACCGAAGGGGCAAGGAAGCTTTTGAAAACCGCATTAATATTTGGGGCAAATGCCGGAGGCAAAAGCAATTTTATTCAAGCGGTGCGTTTTTCCAGGAACATTATTTTAAAGGGACTGGATAATGTGAGTGTAGATAAAAAGTATTTTCGAATCGAAAAAGAGATGTATTCTCAGCCGGGTGTATTTGAATATAGGATGATTATAAACGAAACGGAATATTGCTATGGCTTTGCGTTTTCCTATCATATGAAAGAAATACTGGCAGAGTGGCTGATACGGATGGGAGATAAAGGAGAAGAAACCTATATTTTTAATAGAGAGACAGATGAAAATGGCATGAATCATGCAAAAACAGAAATGGTATACGAGAATCCTGATGAAAATGCCAGGATGCGGGTTTATCTGGAAGATTTTGGGGAAGAAATATCGGATTCGCTGAAGAAAAAAACAATATTGAGCGATATAGCGGCCCGGGTAAATGATAAAAGCAGTTTATTTCGGGATATTATAGCCGTTTATGAATGGTTTGAAAATATTGTGGTAATTTTCCCAACCTCTAAATATGGCGCATTGAATGAGATTGCTTCGGATAATGAGTTGAGAACACATTTTGGGAATATTATGTCCTTTTTCGATACCGGAATAGAAGGTATTGAAGGACAGGAACAGGAAATGGATTTTGATAAGGTACTTCAATTTATACCCAAAGAGGAAGCAGAAAAAATTAAAATAAACATAGCGAATGATATAAAAAAACATCCTGTTATGTTCAAAATTGATAAAAAGATATATGTCTTGAGGAAAGATGAGAACGACCATATTTTTTATTATAAGATGTTATTAAATCACGGAAATCAAGAAGATTTATTTGAGTATGTGGACGAATCCGATGGAACAAGAAGATTGTTTGACCTCATTCCGATTTTGTTTTTGATTGGCGGAGAGCGAAGTGTGATTTTCATAGATGAAATAGATAGAAGCCTGCATACGAATTTAACAAAACGATTAATACAACTATTTTATCAGTTTTTGTCAAAAAATTCCTCTCAATTAATTATTACGACGCATGACTCAAATTTACTTGACCTGGATTTACTGCGTCAGGATGAGATATGGTTTGTAGAACGCAATGAAAACCATAGCTCCCAATTATATTCGTTAAGCAGATATAAAGAGCGTTTTGATAAGAAAATAGATAAGGAATATCTGCTTGGCAGATATGGAGCGATTCCCATATTTGATGAAAGCATCATTTCTTTGGAGGAGCCTGATGGAGAATAGGTGAGGCATATGGCGCCGAGTTTATAAGGAAATATATGGAAAGTCCGGAGGAACTGTCAAAAAAAGAAAGAAATCAATTTGCAACGGAACTGAGGAAAATAGGATATGATATTAATTACAGAAAATATTTAAATACTTATAAAAACGATATGGATGAATTTGGTATCCTGATTGACCGGGATATGCTTACACATTCAAGAGAAGATATGTATGCCTGTATCAAACATTGCAAAGATTCCGGTTATAATTGCTATATCAGTAATCCATGTTTTGAATTTTGGCTGCTTTTGCATCTGTCAGATGTGAAAGAAGAGTATAAAGACCGACTGGATGAAATTTTAAAAAACGAAAAGATTTCACAGCGCCATACATTTGTCAGTAAGGAGGTTTCGGACAGAGCGCATCATAATAAAGGAACTATTCATTTCAGCAAGAATTATTTGCCGTATATTTTTCTGGCGGCCGAAAGAGCAAAGAGTTTTGAAGGGGATACAGAAAAATTAATAGATAGTATTGGCTGTAATCTCTGGAAGCTTATTGAGGAAATGCAAGGATTCTAAAGAAAGGCTTATTCAATCAACTCTTTTTTAGAGCCTTCGGCAGAGGCACACTCAGCCAAACGCTATCAGCAGTAGAATTCCCACTATCCCCAGAAATATTATCCATGTGAAGCCTCTGGCCTGTTTCACCATCTTTCCATTAAAGGGATTGGTAGGCTTGATTTCTTCATACAGGGGCATTGCTTCAAAGGCCGCCTCTATTTCCTTGCGGGTAACGGTTTTCTCTTCGTTTTGGGCCTGTCGCAGAAGCTGTTGGCAGGTTTCCTGATACAGGTAATACTTATTCAATACCCAAATGATTTTTCGCTTTTCAGAAATATAAGATGCTTCTTCCTGGGCAGTCTGAGAGGAATAGCGTCTTATGTCCGGTTTTTGCCAGAGGCAGTCCTGATTTTCTCTGTTTGATACCTTTAATAATATATTTTTAATCAGTCCATATATCGTAAAAGGCAGGGAAACAATATAAATGCATCCTGCCACAACATAAGCGATATTTCCAAATATAATCAGTATCAGTGATTTCGTACGCAGATAATCCAGAGCAACTACCAGCAAATGGGGAAGGATTATCATGGCCAGAAAGCCCAATATATCAAAGGTGATATGCTTTAGCTTATTTTCCACATTTAATAGCTGGCATTCCAGCTTTTTGATTTCAAAATCAAGAGTGTCTCTTTTATTTTTTAATTCATAAATGACAGTATCATCTACCATTCCGTATACTCCTTAAAAAAATATAAAAAAAATTAATTTTTTTTAAAATTATAGTGGAAAAAATTCGTAATATATTATATTATATAACAAGTACTTGTTTCATACAATAGTTTTAAGAGTGACGGTTCGGTATGTAGAGCCGTTACTTTTAAGGTGAATAGGCATCTTTACGTTAAAGGAGGAAACTGTCATTATGTATTATTGTAAGAATTGTGGAGAAGCATACGCAACAGATGAGGCTGTTATGTGTGTGAAATGCGGTGTGGCGAAGGGACAGGGAAACAGCTACTGTCATAACTGCGGTAATCCGGTTTCACCGGAGGCAACCGTATGTTTAACCTGTGGCGTTGCCAATAAGCCTGCGGCGTCAGCCGGCGCAAAATCAAAGCTGGTAGCAGGTTTGCTGGGTATTTTCCTGGGTGCTTTCGGTGTACATAATTTTTATCTGGGTTACACAAAGAAGGCTGTTATTCAGCTGGTATGTTCTGTTGTCGGTATGATTTTAAGCTGCATTGTAATCGGTGCGTTCCTGGTACTGGGCATTGAAATTTGGGGTCTGGTTGAGGGAATTATGATTCTGACCGGTAAGATTGCAGTAGACGGCAATGGTCTGCCATTAACTGATTAATATATCAAAAAAGGAGAGATACAAAAATGGATTCACAAAACATGAACAATGGAACAAACAATTATCAGGACAATACAGGCTATCAGCAAAATTCTCCTGCTACCAGTCCTGAGAAGAGCGGAAGCAATGCATTAGCGATAGTAGGTCTGGTACTTGGCATCATTTCCATTATTACCTGCTGCTGCAGCTATATTGGCTGTATTTTCGGTATTGCAGGTCTTATCTGTAGCATTTTGGGCAAGAAGCAGTCTCCTTCAGGAATTGCGACAGCCGGTCTTATCTGCTCTATTATTGGTATCGTATTAGGCGGTATTGTTCTGATTTTAGGCCTTATCGGTATGAGCATGGATCCCGAAGCCTATTTGAACAGCCTTGAAAACATGATGTAATATGGGACGGAAGGCAACTCTGGAAAAACAGCTTTATCATATAGGGCTGATTTCCCTTGTGGCGGGAATTGTCAGTATTTATCTGTACTTTAAGGTCTTTTTAGTATATTTGCCGACTTTTCCCTGTGCCTTTTATTCGCTGTTTGGACTGTATTGTCCGGGCTGCGGAGGGACGAGAGCCGTACTGGCGCTTTTGCAGGGACATTTTCTGCAGTCGCTGTGGTATCATCCGCTGGTATTATATGTGTTTGTGATGTATGGTGGTTTTATGCTGTCTCATACGTTGGAAAAATGCAGGGTATTACATATTTGCGGCTGGCGGTTTCATAACTGGTATCTATATACGGCAGTAGTTATCGTCTTTATAAATTGGATTGTTAAAAATTTGTTATTAGTAGTTTATCAGATTACCATTTAATTAAATTTAAGGAGGATTCTAAAAATGGACAAAAAGGTTACAAGTATTGTATGTTATATCACATGGATTGGCTGGTTAATTGCTTTTCTGGCAGGAGATAAGGAAGGCGCTAAAGTACATTTGAATCAGGCGTTGGTGCTGGTTATCGGCCAGTTTATTATTGCCATCTTGAATATGTTTTTAGGCGGAATTATCGGTATAATTTTAAGCTTAATCAGCTTATTCTTCTTCGTATGTGAGATTATCGGCATTATCTGGGCCGCTCAGGGTCAGGATAAGGAGCTTCCTCTCATCGGCGGAATTAAAATCCTGAAATAATTTGAGTTTAGAAAAAGAACCTGCTTTCTTTCATGAGAAAACAGGTTCTTTTTTGTTCGTCCTATTCTGTTTCGCTTTCCTCCGCGTCAGTTTCCTGTTTCGTAGTTAAATCCACATCATCAGGCTCCTCGCCATGAAGAAAACTTATAATAATCTGAATACGCTTAAAGGCCCGGGAATAATTTTCCTGGGCATAGGCGGCGGTAGCCTCATCATAGGCATCGCCCTTGTATGCCTCATGGTAGTATTTTACAGCCTCCGTCATATAGTCGCCGGCTTCATCGGCAAGCGTCTCCAGATAATCATATTCTTCCGGAAAATCAAGCTCCGCAAAGTGCTGAAATTCCATCTTAACCTCATCAAGATAGCCAAGAAGCTCTGTACGGGCATTATCCGAAGAGGAGTCTATATCATTCATAGATGTATCCAGCATAGAGATAGCAGTACAAAATCGGTCAATATCTGATTTGAATTTGGTTATCTGAGGATTCTTTCCACAGGCAGCAAGCGTAGCAGACATCAATAATCCCAAAGCTAAAAGCTTCCCTTTATTGCGCATGATTCTATCCTCCTGAAATAAACGGGCAGCACGCTCTGCAAACGGCCCTTATGTTAATGAATCTGTAAAAATAAACTATCAGACTATAAAAATTTATCATATTCCTGCAAATTTCGCAACTATTATTCTTTCCCGTTATCCGGGATATCCGTCTGAATTGATTAAATCATCCCCTTTACGCTGTTATGTTGATTGTGATATGATAAAAAAACGGGCAAGCCCGCTTGCGAGATTTGCTTCGCAAACTCGTTATTCCCTATTCGACAAAAATATGCTAGTTAGGGAAACGCTGATTAAAGCAAGAGGAGCTGTTTTATGAATAAACAGGATTTTGAGAAGCTTTCAAAAAATCGTATTTTATATTTAGATGGAGCGACCGGCTCGAATCTGGTAAAAGCAGGGATGCCCGCAGGGGTATGTCCCGAAAAATGGATTCTGGAGCACAAGGAGGTTATGCTCAGGCTGCAGACAGATTATGTGAAGGCAGGTACGGATATTCTTTATGCCCCCACATTCACGGCGAACCGTATGAAGCTTTCCGAGTACCATTTGGAACATCAAATGGAGGAAATGATAGAGGAACTGACGGCCATCTCAAGGCAGGCCGCTGCAGGATGTCCCCGACGCAAGGTATATGTGGCCGGTGATTTGACCATGACAGGTGAGGCTCTGCGGCCTGTGGGCAATATGGAATTGGAGACCTTAATTGATATATACAAGGAACAGATTATCGCCTTGGAAAAGGCCGGCGTGGACCTTCTGGTGGTAGAGACTATGATGAGTCTGGCTGAGGCCAGAGCCGCTCTGATTGCGGCACGGGAAGTCAGTAATCTGCCTGTGATGGTAACACTTACCTTTGAGCAGGACGGCCGGACGCTATATGGCACGGACGCCGCAACGGCAGGCGTGGTATTGGAGGCTTTGGGAGCCTGTGCCATCGGTGCAAACTGTTCCACCGGGCCTGCCCACATGAAAGAAATCATCGCCGGTCTGGCGGCGGTTACCGATATTCCGGTAATTGCAAAGCCCAATGCAGGGCTGCCCTATCTGGACGAAGCAGGTAACACCTGCTATAACATGGGTGCGGAGGAGTTTGTGGAGGAGATGGCGCTTCTGGTGGAGGCGGGAGCCTCTGTCCTGGGAGGATGCTGCGGCACCACACCGGCATATATAGAAGGGCTTTGTAAGCGCTTCGGGCGGGAGGCCGGAGAGAATAACAACCGTAAGCCAAAGGGAATCCGTTATCTTGCCTCAGAGCGAAAAACCGTGGCCTTTGGCCTGTCGGATGGTTTTATGATTGTGGGGGAGCGTATTAATCCTACCGGTAAGAAGCTTCTGCAGGCTCAGCTTCGGGAGGGAAGCATGGAGAAGGTTCTGCAGTTTGCGGAGGAGCAGGAGGCGGGAGGAGCCCAAATCCTGGACATCAATATGGGAATGAGCGGCATTGACGAGAAGGAAATGATGCTGCGGGCCATAGAGGAGGTAAGCGGCGTTACGAATCTGCCTTTGTCCCTGGATTCCAGCTATGTGGAGGTGCTGGAGGCGGCGCTTCGCCATTATCCCGGCCGGGCCCTGATTAACTCCATCTCCATGGAAACGGAAAAAATGGAAAAGCTGTTGCCGCTGGCGGCAAAATACGGAGCTATGTTTATCCTGCTTCCTTTGTCCGATAAGGGACTTCCTGAGAATCTGGAGGAAAAGAAGCAGATTATCAGAACGATTTATGACAGAGCGCTGGAATTAGGCATGTGTAAAGAAGATATTGTAGTAGACGGCCTTGTAGCCACCGTCGGGGCCAACCGACATGCGGCGCTGGAAACCCTGGAGACGATTCGTTATGCCCGGGAAAGGGGGCTTGCCACCATATGCGGTCTCTCGAATATTTCCTTTGGCATGCCGGAGAGAGGGTTTGTGAATACTGCGTTTTTGACGCTGGCCATAAAGGAGGGCCTGACCATGGCCATTGCCAACCCTTCCCAGGAGCTTTTGGTCAGTTGTGCCCTGGCCGCGGATTTGCTGCTGGCCAAGGAAGGAGCGGATATTCGCTATATTGAATATGCCGATACCGTCAGGGAAAATCGGGAGAAGAGAGAGAAGGAGCTGCTTAGAAGGGCGACAGATACTGCCGGAAAGACGGGGGCGGATGATACCGGGAAGGCCGGAGAGAGCTTAAGCGGCCCTCAAGGAGCTCCAGGCGCAGGAGAAACGGACCCTGACGGCTTTACTCCTGTCAGGGAAGCTCTGTATCATGGCGTCTTAAAGGGTAATAGAAACGGGATGGCAGCGCTGACAAGGGAGGCCCTTGACAGCGGTGAAGAACCGGGCGCTTTATTAAACGAAATATTGCTGCCGGCCATCAACAAGGTGGGAGAATATTTTGACAAAGGTAAATATTTCCTGCCTCAGCTGATTGCCAGTGCGGAGGCCATGAAAAACGGAATCGAGGTATTGGAGCCTCTGCTGTTAAAAGGAACACAGGAACAGGATATGCCTACGGTAATCATTGCTACCGTGGAGGGCGATATTCATGATATCGGTAAGAACCTGGTGGCTTTGATGCTGAAAAACTATGGTTTTAAGGTGATAGACCTGGGAAAGGATGTGCCCGCAGGAGACATTATTGCCGCCGCAAGAGAGCATCATGCCAAAATTATTGCTCTGTCTGCTCTGATGACCACTACCATGCAGCGGATGCGGGAAGTGGTGGAGGAGGTAAAGAAGGTAAAACTTCCGGTGAAGGTCATGATAGGCGGCGCAGTCATCACCCAGGAATATGCCGATGAAATCGGCGCCGACGGTTATTCCAGGGATGCGGCGGACGCGGTAAAACTGGCAAAACGCTTGAACTGTGAACCATAAATGTGATATAATATTTGTTCATTGGAATGCAGACAAATTATAAGTGTATCGGTACAAGAGTATCGATACACTGGAATGCAGGAGGAAAAGATTATGCTCGGAGCAGATGCAATCATTAAATGTCTGGAGGCGGAACAGGTAGAAGTAGTTTTCGGCTATCCCGGTGTGGCAATCTGTCCTTTTTATAATAGTATTTTAGACTCGTCTATCCGCACGATTCTGATTCGCACGGAGCAGAATGCGGCTCATGCGGCCAGCGGTATGGCGAGAATCACGGGACGGCCCGGCGTCTGCGCCGTGACCAGCGGCCCCGGCGCCACCAATGTCATCACGGGTATTGCGACAGCCTTTGCGGACAGCATTCCGTTGATTTGCATTACAGGGCAGGTAAACAGCGAGCTGTTAGGCAGCGATGTATTTCAGGAGGCAGATATCACAGGCGCTGTGGAATCCTTTGTGAAATACAGTTATCTGGTGCGGGATGTAAGAGAGATTCCCAGAATCTTCCGGGAAGCGTTTCATATTGCAAACACCGGAAGAAAGGGGCCTGTTTTAATTGATATTCCCATCGATATCCAGAACGCTCAGCTGGATAAGTTCCAATATCCGGAGGAAGTCAGTATGCGTACCTATAAGCCTACGGTAAAGGGACATGCGGTACAGATTAAAAAGGTCATCCAGGAGCTGGAGAAGAGCAAAAGGCCGATTATCTGCGCAGGCGGCGGCGTGCTTTTGTCCGAGGCGGAGAAAGAACTGAGAGCCTTTTCGGAGAGGTATCAGATTCCGGTGGTTTCCACGATGATGGGTATCGGCGTTATGCCTACGAAGCATCCGCTGTATTTCGGTATGGTGGGTAACAATGGCAAGGCTTACGCCAATAAAGCCATGAATGAGGCGGATTTGATTATTATGGTGGGCGCGCGGGTAGCCGACAGAGCTATCAGCCAGCCGGATCTTATTACAAAGAATAAGGTATTGGTACACATAGATGTGGACCCGGCCGAAATCGGTAAAAATGCCGGCCCCTCCATTCCTCTGGTGGGGGATGCAAAATGTATTTTCGACGATTTGGCGAAGGAGGACTGTAGTTGTGATTACACGGAATGGATTCATATTCTGAAGGAATACAGAGACACTCTGGGTGCAAGGCGCAATCCCGACCCCGCCTATGTGGATCCGGCGGCATTTATCACCATGCTGTCGGACAAGATGCAGCCCAACGGCATTTATGTGGCGGATGTAGGGCAGAACCAGATTTGGTCCTGCGGCTATCATATTGTCAGGGAGGGAAGATTTCTGACCTCAGGCGGCATGGGTACCATGGGATATTCCATACCGGCGGCAATGGGCGCCAAGCTGGCGGCGCCGGACAGGCAGGTAATCGCAGTCTGCGGAGACGGCTCCTTCCAGATGTCCATGATGGAGCTGGCAACCATGCGTCAGCATAACATACCGGTTAAAATAATCGTACTCAAAAATAATTATCTTGGCATGGTGAGAGAATATCAGCACTACACCTACAAGGATCATTATTCCGTGGTGGATTTGTCCGGCAGCCCTGATTTGGAAAAGCTGGTATCCGCTTACGATATCCCTTATCTGCGCCTGGAGAATATGACCCATGCGGATAAGATACTGGAGGAATTCCTGGCCGGGGAGCAATCGGTTTTGCTGGAGTGTATCATCAATCCCATGGATTTGGTAAAATAAACGGACTGTTTTGGCAGGGAGGGATTATAATGAAAAAGAGAATCTATTCTGTACTGGTGGAGAATCGTTCCGGTGTGCTCTGTAAGGTGGCGGGGCTCTTTTCCAGAAGATGTTATAATATTGATAGTCTGGCGGTAGGCGAGACGGACGACAGTGCGGTTTCCTGTATGACGATTGTCTCCAGCGGAGACCAGCGCACCATTGAGCAGATTGAAAAACAGCTGAACAAAAAGCTGGACGTCATTAAGGTGAAAACCTATGACGAGCAGCAATGCATTACCCGGGAGCTGATGCTGATTAAGGTCCGATATAACAAAACAAACCGCAGAGACATTATGGAGCTTTGCGAGATTATGAAGGCTGAGATTGTGGATATGTCCAAGCATTATATGATGATACAAATCTGTGATGTGCCGGAGCGTATTCGTCTGATGATTAGCATGCTGCAGACCGTAAGTATCGCAGAAGTTGCCCGTACCGGAACCCTTGCGCTGGCAAAATGCGGGGAAAATGAATAACTGTCGTTGACAATACGGAACTTCCTTGTTATATTTAAGGAAGGGCTGATTCAATCAGCCCTTCCTTAGAGCCTCCGGCAGATGTACACGGATTTTGCAGGGGAATTTGCCGCTTTGCGGCGCAAATCCGGTGTGGGAAACGAAATTAGCAGGTTGTTTTTGAAATACATAGAAAGGTGTAGACAACAAGATGCAAAAAAGGGTATTTCAGTTACTGGTAGATAACACCTCCGGCGTATTAAGCCGTATTTCCGGTTTATTTTCGCGCAGAGGTTATAATATTGAAAGCATTACGGCAGGCGTGACCGCCGATTCCCGTTACTCCCGCATTACCATTGTGGCCAGCGGGGACGACGAGATTTTGGAGCAGATTGAAAAGCAGGTCAGAAAGCTGGTGGACGTTCGGGATGTGAAGGAGTTAAAGCCGGAGGAAAGCGTATACAGAGAGCTGGTATTGATTAAGGTAAAGGTATCGGTAGAGCAGCGGCAGAACGTCATTTCCATTACAGATATTTTCCGGGCAAATATTATTGACGTATCTTCGGAAAGCCTGGTTATCGAGCTGACTGGAAATCAGTCAAAGATAGAAGCGTTTATCAATCTGTTGGAGGGATATGAGATTCTGGAATTGGCGCGCACCGGAATTGCCGGATTGGGACGGGGCGTCAAGAATGTGACCATGCTGTAAGGCGACGCTGCAAAGACAGATAGCTCTAGGGGAGTAACCCTATCAGTTATAGAATAATTTTCTAAAATAACGGAGGAAAAGAAAATGGCAAAAATTTTTTATCAGGAAGATTGTAATCTGTCCTTATTAGACGGTAAGACCATCGCCATTATTGGTTATGGCAGCCAGGGACATGCTCATGCATTGAATCTGAAGGATTCCGGCTGTCATGTCATTATTGGCCTGTATCAGGGCTCCAAGTCCTGGGATAAGGCAGTTGCGCAGGGCTTCGAGGTATATACGGCGGCAGAGGCTGCCAAGAAGGCTGATATCATTATGATTTTAATCAATGATGAGAAGCAGGCTGATTTGTACAAGAAGGATATTGAGCCGAATCTGGAAGAGGGCAATATGTTGATGTTTGCCCATGGATTTAATATTCATTTCGGCTGTATCGTGCCTCCTGCCAATGTGGATGTTACGATGATTGCGCCCAAGGGCCCCGGTCATACGGTAAGAAGCGAGTATCAGGAGGGCAAGGGAGTTCCCTGTCTGATTGCGGTGGAGCAGGATGCTACGGGTAAGGCACAGGATATAGCGCTGGCTTATGCATTGGGCATCGGCGGCGCAAGGGCAGGCGTACTTGAGACCACCTTCAGAACCGAGACCGAGACCGATTTGTTCGGTGAGCAGGCAGTTCTCTGCGGAGGCGTGTGCGCATTGATGCAGGCAGGTTTTGAGACTCTGGTAGAAGCCGGCTATGATGAGAGAAATGCTTATTTCGAGTGTATTCATGAGATGAAGCTGATTGTAGATTTGATTTATCAGAGTGGCTTCGCAGGTATGAGATATTCCATCTCCAACACGGCGGAGTACGGCGATTACATCACCGGTCCCAAGCTGATTACCGAGGAAACCAAGAAGACCATGAAGAAGATTTTAAGCGATATCCAGGACGGTTCTTTCGCAAAGGAATTCTTGCTTGACATGTCCCCTGCCGGCAAACAGGTACATTTCAAGGCTATGAGAAAGCTGGCTGCCGAGCATCCCTCCGAAAAGGTCGGTGCGGAAATCCGTAAGCTTTACAGCTGGAATAATGAAGAGGACAAGCTGATTAACAACTAAGGAAGCGCTGATTGAAGCTGCTCACTCTTAGAGTCTCTGGCGGTATACACAGTAAAATAGAATATCTGATTGAAAAAAGCTCTATGTGGAGGATTTTGAAGCCGCATAGAGCTTTTTATGTGTTACTATTCACGGCACAACCGCGAGAGTTTTTGCAAGTTTATGATTGATTATGCTTGAAAAATACCATTTGTCGTCGTATAATTAAGTAGACTTTTGTCAAAATTTACCAAAACTTGCAAGAAAACTTCGAATACATGCGGGAGGCGTTTTGTACTTGAAACGAGATTATTTACATCAAAATGTTTATGATGCGTTTTTGGAGCGAATGCATTTTGTCTTTGAAGAGTTTGACAATATCTATGTTTCTTTCTCCGGCGGCAAGGACAGTGGTCTGCTGCTCAATCTGCTTCTGGATTATCGGAACCAATATTATCCGGGGAGAACAATAGGTGTATTTCATCAGGATTTTGAAGCGCAGTACACTGTGACCACTGAATATGTGGAGCGTACCTTTGAGAGAGTCAAGGATCAGGTGGAAGCCTATTGGGTCTGCCTGCCCATGGCGACTCGAACGGCGCTGGGCAGCTATGAGATGTACTGGTATCCCTGGGATGATACCCGAAAGGATATCTGGGTGAGAGAGATGCCTCAAAAGGATTATGTCATCCATCTGGAGAATAATCCCATCACCACCTATCATTATCGGATGCATCAGGAGGATTTGGCCAAGCAGTTCGGACGATGGTATCGCATCGCTCATAACGGTGGAAAGACTGTATGTCTTTTAGGGCTCCGGGCGGACGAATCCCTGCAGCGATACAGCGGTTTTTTAAACAAGAAATATGGATATGAGGGTACCTGCTGGATAAGCAGGCAGTTTAAGGACGTCTGGTGTGCCTCTCCTCTGTATGACTGGTCTACAAGCGATGTCTGGCACGCCAATTTCTTATTCGGCTACGATTATAACCGCCTGTATGACCTCTATTATATGGCGGGGCTTTCCCCCTCACAAATGAGAGTGGCGTCTCCGTTTAACGATTATTCTAAGGATGCGCTGAATCTGTATCGGGTGATTGACCCGGACATTTGGGTTCGGCTGGTGGGAAGGGTACAGGGAGCGAACTTTACCGCAATTTACGGAAAAACCAAAGCGGTGGCGTATCGCAGTATTTCCCTGCCGGAGAATCACACATGGAAGTCCTATACAAAATTTCTTCTGGATACGCTGCCCAGAAGACTTAGGAACAATTATGTGAGGAAATTTAACACCTCTATCCGTTTCTGGCATGAGACGGGGGGAGGTCTGGACGAGACGGCAATACAGGAGCTGATAGAACACGGGTATCAAATCAAGCGTAACGGCGTATCGAATTATACGGTGAACAAGAAGTCCCGGATAATATTCAGCGGCCCGATACCGGACGATACGGACGATATCAAGTCCACCAAAGATATTCCCAGCTGGAAAAGGATGTGTTACTGTATTCTGAAAAATGACCATATTTGTCGGTTTATGGGTTTCGGTATGACCAGACAGCAGCAAAAAAGGCTGGATGCTATCCAGCGCAAATATAAGAGCATTGAGGAAATGAACTATGGAATATAAGAGTCCCGTTTACAATGTGATTCAGGTGCCTATAGAAAAGGTACAGCCGAACAATTACAATCCGAATAAAGTGGCGCCGCCGGAACTAAAGCTCCTCTATGAGAGCATCAAGGAGGACGGCTATACGATGCCGGTGGTATGCTATTATGCGAAGCCCCAGGACATTTATCTGATTGTGGATGGTTTTCACCGATATCAGATTATGCTGGACCATCCGGACATTTATGAGCGCGAGCGGGGACTGCTTCCGGTTTCGGTAATCAATAAATCTCTGGATAAACGTATGGCCAGCACCATCCGGCATAATCGTGCCAGGGGAACGCATGATGTAGATTTGATGAGTAATATTGTGAAGGAGCTTCATGAGCTGGGACGTTCGGACGCATGGATATCCAAGCATTTGGGTATGGATAAGGATGAAATATTGCGTCTTAAGCAGATTACGGGACTTGCCTCCTTATTCAGGGATGTAAATTTCGGTGAGGCGTGGCGCCCTGCGGAAGAGACAGAGAATACAGACTAAAAATAAGCGCTGCTTTTGGGTTATGCCTGAAAGCGGCTTTTTTATTGTAATCTAATTATTTCTTTAGAAAATCTTCGGTTTTTTCTACCAAAGTATTTCAGTTTTCCTGCTTATACTAAATTTATATCAGAAGGGCAAAGGATGTTACCGGTATGTATGTCCGGCGGCCCGCCCATAAGAGTACACGCTGTATGCTCCGTCACATGGATTTTCTAAATGTTCCGATAAGATTTTGGACATGTACGCAACCGCCCGACATTCGCCATCGTGGCTCAGGTCGGGCTTTTCGGAACATCCTTGTCCCGAAATTGCTGATAGGAGCCGGAACATGAAGAAAATCTCATGTGTCTGCGCAAATGACAGCTTTGTACTCTTATGGGCGGGCTTGCCGGACAATATCCCTTACAGCCGCCAGTAGGGAATGTTCATCTACGGAATTTACATAGGGGAATGTTGATTAAAGCGCCTCCTTAGTATTCTTCCGATTAGGATGTGAAGTATGAAACATAAATATATTGTAGTAGAAACAGGAGAAAAATACCATGGATTTATCAGCATTAACGTATTATTTTACCCAGTATGGCGCCATTGCCATTTTTGTAATTGTGTTTCTGGAATATCTGAATCTGCCGGGGTTTCCTGCGGGGATTATCATGCCTCTTGCGGGTGTCATGGCGGCGAAGGGTAATATTCATTTTATTTGGGTCATGTTGATTACCGTAGCTGCCGGATTATTGGGAAGCCTGGTTTTGTATGCGTTGGGGCGCAAGGGAGGCACGCTGTTTCTAAGCGCCTATATCAAACATTTTCCGAAGCAGAAAGAGACATTGGAACGGAATCTGGAATGGGTGAAGAAGAAAGGATTTATCGGGGTATTTATCGCCAAGCTCCTTCCCATGGTGCGGACTTTGGTTTCCATACCGGCAGGAGTATTGCGGATGAATCTGATGGAGTATGTGATTAGCTCCACTTTGGGTATTTTTATCTGGAATTTTATTTTTGTAGGAGCCGGCTATGTGTTTGGCGACAAGGTATTTTCCGTCTTATAAAAATGTCGGATAAACAAATTCTCTATAGGGGAGAGAAAGGAGCCTTATGAGAGTAGCATTGATGACCAATAACTATAAGCCTACACTGGGAGGCGTTCCCATATCCGTGGAATGCTTAAAGGAGGGACTTCTATCTCTGGGTGTGGAGGTGACCGTGTTTGCGCCCGCCTGTAAGGAGCAGGAGGAAGAAGAAAATGTGTTTCGCTATGCCTCCCTTCTGCAGAACTCTATCGGAGGGCTCCCCTTGCCCAATCCCATGGACAGGCGAATCGAGGAAGCCTTTCGCAAGAAGCGATATGATGTCATCCATGTGCAGCATCCCATGCTGATTGGCCGGACGGCTGTTTATTTATCCAAAAAATATCATATTCCCCTGGTGTTTACCTATCACACCAGATATGAACAGTATTTATGTTACTTTAAGAGCGTCAAAGCGCTGGAACAGCGAGCCGGACAAGGAAGCAGGGCCGCCGACAGTCTGTTACATACACTTCGGTATAAGCTCCTTCCCCTATACTTAAACTGCTTCATGAAGCATTGTGAGCTTATCCTGACTCCGACGGCGGGGATGAGAACGTATCTGAACCGGGTCTGCGGCATCCCCTGGGAGAGGATGGAACTGCTTCCCACCGGTATTGACAAGAGGCATTTTGAGACGTCGAAGGAACAGACGCGCCTCCTCCGGGAGAAATACCAGGCGGAGAATATCCCCTTGCTGCTTTCTGTCGCTCGAATGGCTCCCGAAAAAAATATTGTATTTTTGTTGCATGCCATTTCGACATTCAAACAATATTATCGGAAACCTTTTCGGCTTCTGATGGTGGGAGACGGCCCCGGTCTGGCGGAATATCGGGAGCTCTGTCGGCAGCTTGCTCTGGAAGAGGAGGTTATTTTTACGGGAAAGGTGGATCATGCTGCGATTGCCTCTTATTATGCGGCTGCGGACGTCTTTGTATTTGCATCAAAGACGGAGACACAGGGGATTGTAATCCTGGAGGCTCTGGCCAAAGGGACACCCGTCTGTGCCGTAAGGGCCAGCGGCGTAGAGGATATTGTGGAGGATGGCTTTAACGGCTGTCTCACCCCGGAGGATACAGCCTCCTTTGCCCAAAGTCTTTTGCGGCTGCTGGAGCAGGGAAGAGAAAATGCTATGCTTTCCACATTTTCCAGGAACGCAGAAAAAACAGCGGATCATTATAGAGAAGAAGCAGTTGCGGCAAAGGCTGTTCACCTTTATAATAGGGTTATTGAAAAATACACAAGTACTGCGGAAAGGAAATTTGAGGGAAGCTATGGAAGGCAGATATCGCATTTTGGTAGTGGAGGATGACAAGGATATCCGGGAGGGTATTGAAATCTATTTAAAGAATCAGGGCTATGAGGTACTCACCGCCGCTAACGGGAAGCAGGGCCTGGAGATTATCGGGCAGGAGGAAATCCATCTGGCTGTGGTGGATATTATGATGCCGGTAATGGACGGTATCACAATGCTTATGAAGCTGCGGCTGGAGAACCATGAATTTCCCGTGATTATGCTGTCCGCCAAATCGGAGGAAGTCGACAAAATTATGGGACTCAATATGGGGGCTGACGATTATGTGACAAAGCCCTTTACCCCGCTGGAGCTTATCGCCAGAGTCAATTCTCATCTGCGCAGATATTCCAAATATCTGAATGTGGTAAACAACGATGAAAATAATGAACATGTTTACACAATCGGCGGATTGAAATTAAACGAGGATACCGTGGAGGTTACAGTGGACGGCGAGCCGGTAAAGCTGACGCCCATGGAGTTTAAAATCGTGCAGATGCTGATTAAGAATCCGGGACGGGTCTATTCTGCGGATGAGATTTATGAACGTGTCTGGAACGAAAAGGCCGTAAATACTGATACCATTATGGTACATGTCAGGAATATTCGGGAAAAAATAGAGCTGGACCCCAAAAATCCCAAATATCTCAAGGTGGTCTGGGGCGTGGGATATAAGATTGACAAACAATAGTAAATTAGAGAGGAGCATTCATGAATTTCTTTCATGGCACAAAGAAGCGCAGGTATCGTGGCTGGATTGCAAGGGGGCTCTGTGTTTCCCTGCTGGCCGCCCTCGTTTATACCTGTTTTTATGGCAGTTTTAAAAGCAGCGCGGAAAATGGCGCTTATTATCCCCTGGAGGATTCTGATAATCTGAACTGGCTGTATCAGAGCAGCTTTCTTTTGTACAACGACCTGTATAACAAGCTGAATCAGACGGAGAGCTCTCCCATTGATTTGTATTTAAAGTTGGACGAGGATTATCAATGGCTTTTGGAGTTATGGTCGCAGGAAAACCCTGAGGAGAACGGGGCGGAGGAAGAGGAAACCTCAACTTCTGAGGAGTATCCCACAAGTAGAGAGGAGGATATTAATTCCTTCCTGATGCTTAACAATGCTTTCAGCACATATTTCAATCGGCTGGAGGAAGCTTTTGGTCAATTAAATGCTACCTACAATTATCTGATAGAGGATTTGGATAGCGGCGTCTTTTTATCAAATTATATTTCCGAGGAGGAATACCGCTCCGATTCCTATCAGACGATGATGATGGATTCAAGACAGTGTTTTGCGATTAGCTTTTCCTTTGATGAGGCCGGTTTCAGTCGGCTGGGAAAGGATATTCTGGGGAACAGTCCCGAGACAATCAGGAAAAATGCAAGCGAAATTTCCCGGCGCTTTATGCTTGAGGATGCCCTGTCCTATTATATTCCTTCGGAGGAGGGGATTCCCTATCATACACAAAATCCCAGGAACTGTCGTGTTACTTACAGTGTCAGTAAGGCTACTCTGGACAGACAGATGGCAGAGGGATATTACAATGTCTATCACAGTACGAAGCACTATGTGTCCGCTCTGTATACAGAGTCCGCCTATTTGCAGGCAGGCACCGGAAGTCTTTTGTATCTCATGTGTCTGTTACTTAGTATTGCAGCATTATTTGTCCCCATAGAAAGACAAAAAGCCGGTATGACAGAAGAAACGCTTCGCCGGCCATGGGAGCGTCCTGCCCTGCCTCTGGAGATTCTGATTACTCTTTATTGTATCATACTGTCTCTGGGCTCCGGGATTATTGAAATGGCTGCCATGGTATGCAGCGGTAAAATGACTCAGAATATGAGCCTGTTCACAGATTACTTCGGCGTTGGCTTTACTACGATAATTGTTTATGGCATGAATATCCTGATACTTATGATTTTCTTCTTCGCCATATGGTATCTGGGCGTACAGTCAAGAGCTCTTGTGGTGTTGGGCTTCAGGAAATACATCAGGCAGCGTTGTCTGGTATATCGATTTTTCCCTTTTATGAAGGGGTTGATTAAAAAGGAATTTGATGAGCTTTCTCATATAGATTTGACAAAAAATGCCAATAGAGCAATTCTGAAGACTATTGTGATAAATGCTCTCATTTTATTTGTTATCTCCAGTTTGTGGTTTGGAGGATTGGCTGTTACGGTGATTTATTCCGTCATACTTTACTTTATACTGAGAAAGTATATCAGCAATCTGCAAAAGAAATACGGCATTCTGTTAAAGGCGACCAATGAATTGGCGGAGGGCAAGCTGGATATCGTCATAACGGAAGATTTAGGTGTTTTCGAGCCGTTCAGGCCGGAGGTATACAAAGTGCAGGAAGGAATCAAAAAGGCAGTAGAGGAGCAGACCAGAAGCCAGCGCATGAAGGCGGAGCTGATTACCAATGTATCTCATGATTTGAAGACTCCCCTGACAGCGATTATTACTTATATTGATTTGTTAAAGGACGAGAGTATCACAGAGGAGAAGCGCAGAGAATACCTGGCAATCCTAGAGAGGAAAAGTCTGCGGCTGAAGGTTCTGATTGAGGATTTGTTTGAGGTCAGTAAGGCGAACTCTCAGAATATCAGTCTGAATCTGGCAAATGTTGATATTATGAATTTGATTAAGCAGGTTGCCTTTGAGATGGAGGATAAGCTTTCTGAAGCTAATTTGGAACTTCGTCTGAAGCTGACGGAGGAAAAGGTCATTCTGTCTCTGGACAGTCAGAAAACATACAGAATCTATGAAAACCTGTTCAGTAATATTGCAAAATATGCTTTGCCCGGAACCAGAGTATATGTGGACGGCGTCCGGTTAGATGACACGGTTGTCATAACCCTCAAGAATATTACGGCAGAGGAAATACAGGTAAAACCGGAGGAACTGACAGACCGCTTTGTCCGGGGAGACCATTCCCGCCACACGGAGGGCAGCGGTCTGGGCCTTGCCATTGCAAAAAGCTTTATAGAGCTGCAGGGCGGAGCGCTTTCGCTGGAGCTGGACGGCGACCTGTTTAAGGTAACCACACGATTTATGCTGTGATAAAATGGTTAATTCCTTCTATTTATTTTTGTAAAAAACTGTGATATGATATCCTCTGATAAGATGATTGTAGATACTGGAGGAGAGAATCATGGGAATGACAATGACGCAAAAGATTCTGGCCCATGCGGCAGGATTGGAAGAGGTTCAGGCGGGGCAGCTGATTGAAGCCAGACTGGATTTGGTGCTGGGCAACGATATTACAAGTCCTGTAGCCATCAAGGAAATGGAAAAAATGAAGGTGGACGGCGTATTTCATAAAGACAAGATTGCGCTGGTTCCGGATCACTTTGTCCCCAATAAGGATATTAAATCTGCCGAACATTGCAAATGTGTTCGTGAATTTGCCAGACGCAACGATATCACGAATTACTTTGAGGTAGGAGAGATGGGGATTGAGCATGCGCTGCTTCCCGAAAAAGGCCTTACCGTGGCAGGAGATGTGATTATCGGAGCGGATTCCCATACCTGTACCTATGGCGCTCTGGGAGCTTTTTCCACCGGCGTGGGCAGTACGGATATGGCTGCCGGCATGGCTACCGGCATGGCCTGGTTCAAGGTGCCCTCAGCCATTCAATTCAATCTGATTGGAAAACTCCCTGAATGGGTCAGCGGAAAAGACGTCATTTTACATATTATCGGTATGATAGGGGTGGACGGCGCTCTGTATAAATCCATGGAGTTTGTGGGAGAGGGCATTGCCAGTCTCTCCATGGACGACCGTTTCACCATTGCCAATATGGCCATTGAAGCCGGAGGAAAGAACGGTATTTTCCCGGTGGATGAAAAGGCAGAAGGCTACATCAAAGAACATTCCCACAAGCCTTATACCATATATGAGGCTGATTCGGATGCGGTTTACGACGAGGAATATACCATTGATTTAAGCGCTCTTCGTCCTACAGTGGCTTTTCCCCATCTGCCTGAAAACACCCATACGATAGATGAGATTCATGAGATGGAAGAAATCGGCATCGACCAGGTGGTTATCGGCTCCTGCACCAACGGGCGTCTGGACGACCTGCGGATTGCGGCTAAGGTATTGAAAGACAGGCATGTGAAGAAAGGGCTTCGCTGTATTGTGATTCCGGCCACTCAGGCCATTTATATGCAGGCCATGGAGGAGGGGCTGTTAAAGACCTTTATCGAAGCGGGGGCAGTTGTCAGCACGCCCACCTGCGGGCCCTGTCTGGGCGGCTATATGGGGATTCTGGCGGAGGGAGAGCGATGTGTTTCCACCACGAACCGAAATTTTGTAGGCCGTATGGGGCATGTAAATTCAGAGATTTATCTGGCAAGTCCGGCTGTGGCGGCAGCCAGCGCCGTCACAGGAAGGATTTCCTGTCCCTGTGAGTTGAAGTAAAATGATTGAAATAGGTGAAAGAAACAGGGGAAATGGATTTGCCCCGGGAAAGGAAACAAGAACATGAACGCAAAAGGAATCGTTTTTAAATATGGAGATAATGTAGATACGGACGTCATTATTCCCGCCCGTTACTTAAATTCCTCAGACCCGGCAGAGCTTGCCGTTCATTGCATGGAGGATATCGATCAGGACTTTATTAAAAAGGTAAAAAAGGGAGATATTATCGTGGCCAATAAGAATTTCGGCTGCGGCTCCTCCCGAGAGCATGCTCCCATTGCGATTAAGGCTGCCGGCGTAAGCTGTGTCATTGCTGAGACCTTTGCCCGTATTTTTTATCGCAATGCCATAAATATCGGACTTCCGATTATTGAATGTCCTGAGGCGGCTAAGAGTATTCAGGCGGGAGACGAGGTGGAGGTTGATTTTGACTCCGGCGTCATTACGAATATTACCCGGGGAACTTCCTTCAAGGGTCAGGCCTTTCCGGAATTTATGCAAAAGATTATTGCTGCGGAGGGACTTGTCAATTATATCAACCATAAGCAGTAAAAGAGCAGAAGGCTGAACTCAAAATGAAAAGCAAAGAGCAGACAATTGACAAACAGACAACAAATAAACATGAAATGGACATGTGTAACGGTCCGTTACTGGGGAAGATACTGATTTTTTATATACCGCTGATGCTTTCCGGCGTTCTGCAGCTTCTGTTTAACGCCGCCGACATTGTGGTAGTGGGGAAGTTTGCGGGAAATGAGGCATTGGCGGCAGTGGGTTCCACCAGCTCCCTGATTAATCTGATTGTAAATGTATTTATCGGCCTGTCCGTGGGGGCGAATGTATTGACAGCGCGCTATTACGGCGCCAGGCAAAAAAACGAGCTACAGGATATGGTGCATACGGCGATAGCCACTTCCGTCATCAGCGGTGTGATTCTGATTCTCATTGGCATTATCGCCGCCAGGCCGGCGTTGTCGATGATGGGCACTCCTGATGATGTATTGGGGCCTGCGGTTCTGTATATGTGTATTTATTTCTGCGGAATGCCCATGATGATGGTCTATAATTTTGGCAGCGCTATTTTAAGAGCCATAGGAGATACCAAAAGGCCTCTGTATTATCTGCTGATAGCAGGAGTGGTCAATGTAGCGCTGAATCTGTTATTCGTCATCTTATGTTCCATGAGTGTGGCGGGCGTTGCCTTAGCCACCGTTATCTCCCAGGGAATTTCCGCGGCGCTTGTGTTGCGCTGTCTTGTAAAAACGGAAGCGGATTATCAATTGAAGCTAAAAGAGCTGCGGATAGTGAGAGATAAGCTGATTAGGATGATACAGATTGGCGTGCCTGCAGGATTGCAGGGTGCGCTGTTTTCTGTTTCCAATGTATTGATTCAGTCCTCCATCAATTCCTTCGGAAAAATTGTCATGGCCGGAAATACCGCGGGAGTCAATATAGAGGGCTTTGTCTACACGGCTATGAACGCATTACATCAGGCGGCTATCAGCTTCACCAGTCAGAATTACGGTGCCGGAAAGAAGAAGCGTATCGGCAGAATCTTACTGCTTTGTCTGCTTCTGGTAACGATAGTGGGATTGGTTCTGGGATATGCCGTGCGGTACTTTTCGCCGCTGCTTCTGCGGTTATACTCCGATGATCCGGAGGTTATCCGTTATGGTGTGCTTCGATTGGATATTATCTGTGCCACCTATTTCCTCTGCGGTGTGATGGATGTGGCGGTTGGCTCTATTCGGGGAATGGGATATTCCATAATGCCCATGATTGTATCGCTGACCGGCGTATGCGTATTCCGTATCTTTTGGATTTATTGTGTATTTGAGCAGATTCATACGCTGGAATGCCTGTATTATTCCTATCCTATCAGCTGGGCATTGACTTTTGTGGTACATATGATATGCTTCGGCTTTATTTATCACCGATTCAAGGCTTAACGCGATTGCCGCTTTGCGGCGCAAATCCGGTGCGGGAAACGTATTTATCAGCGTTTCCCTAGGGTTTTTCGCGCAGATGTACCGCATTGGCGGCGCGTCTGCGGCGCTCGTCCTCCTGGGCTGCATAATGCCTTCTGGTCGTGTTTACATCCTTATGTCCCAGTACATCCGCCACCAGATAAATATCGCCGGTTTCCTGATAGAGAGCAGTACCGTAAGTGCTGCGAAGCTTATGAGGCGTAATCTTTTTCAGCGTAGTGACTCTGGAAGCATATTTCTTTACCAGATTTTCCACAGAACGAACTGCCATCCGGCGGTTTTGGAGAGAGAGGAAGAGCGCCTTTTCATGCCCCTCCACAGGGATAATATGTTCTCTTTCCTCCAGATAATCCAAAAGAGCGGTTTCCACCTCATCTCCAAAGTAGATAACTGCCTCATAGCCGCCTTTTCTGCGTATCTTAATGCCGCACACATCAAAATCCAAATCGGAAATATCCAGTCCCACACATTCGGACACCCGAATCCCTGTTCCCAACAGAAGAGTCAAAAGAGCCACGTCGCGAACCTTTGTCTTTTTATGATATTCCAATTCCTTCTTGGTCAGCTTCGTGCCATCCTCCACCTGATCCAGCAGAATGGCCACTTCATTCGGCTCCAGACGGATGATTTCCTTTTCATGAAGCTTCGGCAAGGAGACGAGGGAGGCGGGATTGGTCTCTATCAACTCTGATTTG
>JAMOZS010000039.1 GCA_023667765.1 Roseburia sp.
TAATATCGTCCACATGCTCGCTTCCCACTGAAAACCGTATCAAATCGGGAGCTACGCCTGCCTCCACCAGCTGTTCGTCCGTCATCTGTCTGTGGGTATGGCTTGCAGGATGGAGCACGCAGGTGCGGGCGTCTGCCACATGCGTCACAATGGCCGCCAGCTCCAGCTTGTCCATCAGTCTGCCTGCCGCCTCTCTGCCGCCCTTCAGACCAAAGGAAATTACTCCGCAGCTGCCCTTCGGCATATATTTTTGCGCAAGCTCGTAATATTTATTACCCTTTAACCCGGGATAATTTACCCAGGCCACCTTTTCATGCTTCTCAAGATACTCCGCTACTGCCTGGGCATTGGCACAATGTCTCTCCATTCTGAGAGGCAGCGTCTCCAGGCCCACATTTAACAGAAATGCATTCTGAGGCGATTGAATGGAACCCAAATCCCGCATCAGCTGGACCGTCGCTTTTGTGATATAAGCGGCTTTGCCGAATTTCCGGGTGTAAGTAACCCCATGATAGGATTCGTCCGGCGTGGTCAAACCCGGAAATTTCCCGGCGCAGCTCTCCCAATCAAAATTACCGGAATCTACAATAGCGCCGCCGACGCACATGGCATGTCCATCCATATATTTCGTGGTGGAATGAGTTACAATATCCGCTCCCCACGCAAAGGGATTACAATGAATCGGCGTGGCGAAAGTATTGTCCACAATCAAGGGAACCTGATGGGCATGAGCCACTCTCGCAAATTTCTCAATATCCAGCACTACCAGTGCAGGATTGGCAATCGTCTCTGCCAGCACACATTTGGTATTCTCCTGAAACGCTCTGTTTAACTCCTCCTCCGGCGCATCCGGGTCTACCACCGTGCATTCAATCCCCATTTTTTTCATCGTCACCGTTAAAAGATTAAAGGTTCCTCCGTAAACCGTGGAGGACATGATGCAATGGTCTCCTGCCTCACAGATATTAAATACCGCATAATAATTGGCGGCCTGTCCCGAACTGGTCAGCATGGCGGCAACACCGCCCTCCAGCTCACAGATTTTCTGGGCTACAAAATCATTGGTGGGATTCTGGAGACGGGTATAAAAATATCCGCTCTCCTCCAAATCAAAAAGTTTTCCCATCTGTTCCGATGTATCATACTTAAAAGTAGTGCTCTGTATGATAGGCAGCACTCTGGGCTGACCCTTTACCGGTTTCCAGCCGGACTGAACGCATATCGTCTCTTTTTTAAACTGATTCTCCATTTTCCTTTTCTCCTTTTGCCCCTGTTTTTCACCCATCAATCGTTTCCCTAAAAAGAGAGGCCGCCGCCGGACGACCTCTTAAGCTCTTATGACTTATTCATCCCAATTATGATATACGGCCTGTACATCATCATCATCATCCAGAAGGTCCAAGGTTCTCTGCAGATTCTTTATGGCAGTTTCATCGGTCAACTCCACATAATTCTGGGGTATCATCGTCACCTCTGCATTTAACATAGGTACACCGCCGTCCTCCAAAGCCTTTCTGACCTCCTCGAAGCTGTCGGGGTCCGTAAGCACTTCAAAGCTGTCCTCCTCCTCCGAGAAGTCCTCCGCTCCGGCATCCAATGCCATCATCATCAAATCGTCTGCCTCTAAATCGCATTCTTCCTTATCTATGATAATTTGTCCCTTTTTATCAAACATAAAGGAGACACAGCCGGGAGTTCCCACATTTCCCTGCCCCTTGGTAAATGCGCTGCGTACATTGGCGGCTGTGCGGTTCTTATTATCCGTCAGAGCATCCACGATAATCGCAATTCCGTTAGGGCCGTATCCCTCATAGGTTACATACTCGTAATTTACATTGCCCACATCCCCGGCAGCCTTTTTAATGCCTCTCTCAATAGTGTCATTAGGCATATTGTTTGCCTTTGCCTTGGCGATGACAGTAGCAAGCTTGAAATTATTGGAGGGGTCAGGGCCGCCCTCCTTTACAGCAACGGCAATTTCCCTGCCGATAATCGTAAAAATCTTTCCCTTCGCCGCGTCGTTCTTTTCCTTTTTATGTTTAATATTTGCAAATTTTGAATGTCCTGACATTTTCCTCTACTCCTTTTTTCCACTAATCATAGCATTATTTTCCCTTTTATTCAAGAGGAGATTCCTCATCTGGCTCCGGCTCCGTCAGCCTGGTCACCAGCACGCTTTCTATCATTTTATTCGCCACGCTTAACAGCTTAAAATGATAACCCTCATAATCCACCTCAAACTGCTCGTCCGGCTCGGGTATCTTATCCATCCTGGATATCAGAAAGCCGTTTAGCGTATCAAAGCTCTCCCCCTCAAAGCTGATACCCAGGCGCTTTTCCAGCTCCTCCAGAGGAGTTTTTCCTTCCATGACATATAAATCCTTTCCCCGCTCCTCAATATAAGCCCGGTCCTCGTCATACTCATCCAGAATGTTCCCCACGATTTCCTCCAGAATATCCTCCATGGCAATCAAACCGTCGGTCTGTCCGTATTCGTCAATGACGACTACCATCTGCAGCTTCTTCTTCTGCATCTCCTGAAACAGCTCATCTATATTTCTCGTCTGGGGCACAAACACCGGCTCCCGCAAAAGGCCTGAAAGCTCCTTTAGCGCCTGATGCACTCCGCCCTTCTCCGCCTGATAGCGCATGGCGTCCTTCAAATGCAGAATACCGATAATATGGTCTATATTTTCCTCATATACCGGATAGCGGCTGTTCTTGCCTGCCAGCATAAAGGAAATCGCATCCCCCAGCGTCATAACGCTCTCTATGGCTACGATATTTTTCCTGTGGGTCATAATATCCTGCGCTTCCTTGTCCCCATAAGCGAAGATATTGGAAATCATCTGTGCCTCGCTCTCCTGAATCAATCCCTGCTCATGGCCCTCATGGACCATGCTGATAATCTCCTCCTCAATCATTTCATTATCGTTTCCCTTATTCCGGATACCGAAAAGGAACAAGAGTCCCTCCACCGTGGCGGTCACGAGCCCGGTCAGAGGCTTTAACAGCCTGGTAACGCACCAGATGGTCGAAATACAGGTATAGGCCCATCGCTCAGGCACCCTGGATGCCAAGCGCTTCGGCAAAAGAACGCCAAAAGCTAACAATATGTATAATAATATCAGCATGGCCAGTACTGCTGCCACCCTGCCGATAACCGCTGCAGGCATTCCCGTCAGATACCCCTGGGTCTCAGAGAATTTTCCCAAAAACTCTCTGAGACGATTCATCCAGAATGCGAAGTACATGGCGCCCACCGTCACGTTAATGCCGGTGGCCACCAGCTGTACCGTATTCACATACTCTGACGGGTCCTCCACAATCTGCTGGAGACGCAGCGTCTTTTTATCCTTCTCCTCCTGGGCTCTGCGCTCCAGCTCCTTTTTGTTCAGGGAAGTAATAGCCGAACCGAAACCATAGAAAAACATGTCGACACACAACAACAGCAAAAATAAAATGATACTGGCCGCAAGCCCGTAATCCATAATACAAAATCCTTTCTGATGCATTTCCAAATTTCCATAAATATATCATTTATCACAATATTCGTCAAGCATAAGAAAGAGCTGTTGATTATTATGTAGACAGCTCCAGGCTAATCATCAGAGCCCTGTTTACTTTCTTCATGATATCCCCTTCCAAATGGCACACCCTGTCGCGAAGCCGCTTCTTGTCTATGGTGCGCAGCTGTTCCAGAAGCACCACGGAATCCTTATCCATATCATAAAGCTTTGCATTCAGTTCAATATGCGTAGGCAGCTTTGCCTTATTCATCCTGGAAGTAATAGCCGCGCAGATAACCGTCGGGCTGTGCTTGTTTCCCACATCATTCTGCACAATCAGCACCGGGCGAATACCTCCCTGCTCCGAGCCGATAACCGGTCTTAAATCCGCGTAATATACATCTCCTCTTCTCATCTATGCCTCCATAACGCAAACCTGTTCTTTCCTTTGCTGCGTATACAGGTAGTATTACCGTTTTATCCGGAGGTATTCAGCCTGGCTATCGAAAATCCTCAAAATAATCTTTTGCCCCAAAAATCCTTCCATCCCTTTTATATACCCTTGGCACCCGTTTCCCCAAATCACATAACAGCTCATAATGAAATCTGCCCGACAGTTCTCCCAGAAGCTGTGCGCTGATACTCTGCCCCTTATCCTGCCCTATCAACGTCACCAGGTCTCCCTCTGAGGCCTCCGGGATATCCGTCACATCCACCATAAACTGGTCCATACAAACCCTGCCCAAAATGGGCGCTTTCTTTCCTCTGATTAAGACATACCCCCTGTTGGACAACCCTCTGGGATAACCGTCCCCGTAGCCCACGGGAATCGTCGCCACTCTGGTATCCCTCACCGCCGTATAGGTGCCGCCGTAACTGACGCTTTCACCGGTAAAAATCGTCTTACAGAATACAATATGGCTGTACAGAGAAAGCGCCGGTCTGAGGGATACCACATTTCTGTCCACCTCCGAAGAAGGGTAAAGCCCATACAGCGCAATACCCGCTCTCACCAAATCCATATTGGCCTGGGGCAGTTCTACGATGCCCGCACTGTTTGAGCAATGCCTGAGCGGAATGCATATCTTAAAACGGCTTTGCGCCTGCTCCACAAACTCCTGAAAGATACGAAGCTGCCTGCAGGCATTTGTCTTATCATACTCATCGGCTCTTGCAAAATGAGTAAAAATCCCTTCCAGCTCCAAATGCTCATATGCAAGAAGCTCCCCTATAAACGAAAGCCCCTCCTCGTCGGGACGGACGCCTATTCTGCCCATGCCGGTATCTACCTTCACATGCACCTTCATCGGCTTCCCCGCTCTGCGCGCCGCCTCATTCATTGGCCCGAGACTGTCCCTGCGAAAAACTGCGGGACGAATCTCCTCCCGGGCCAGCTCCTCATAAGCATAGGGGAAGGTATAGCCCAGAATCAGTACCGGCTTTTCCACACCCGAAAGCCGAAGAATATGAGCCTCCTCCGCCGTAGCTACCGCAAATCCATACACAAAATCCAAGGGCTCCAGCGTCTGCGCAATCGGCACGCTTCCATGCCCGTATCCATCGGTTTTAATCACTCCAAGCATTTTGGTTGCCGGGGCAATATGAGCCTTCATATTTCTCATGTTCTCCACAATGGCGTCCAAATCAATCTGTGCATAGATTCTCTGATAAGAAGCCAGCTTCTTTATCCAATCGTTCTTTTCATCCTCCATTTCATTCTCCCTGTCAAAGCAATTTACCGCCATGCCCCAGCTGCTCCACAATATCGCCTGCCATGCAGCCATGCTCACCGTGCTTTTCCGCTGCCCTGTCTCCTGCGCAGCCATGCAGCGCCGCCCCCGCACAGGCAGCCCCAAAAGGCTCCATCCCCTGAGCTAGAAGCCCGGCTATCACTCCCGTAAGCACATCCCCCGAGCCGGCCGCCGCCATGCCGCTGTTTCCCCGCAGATTCACACAGCACTTATGCCCTTCTGCGCAGATAAAAGTCCGCGCATCCTTGGCTGCCACAATACAATGAAGGCGTTCTGCCAGCAGCCCGGCATAAACGGGAAGCTCCTCTTTTAAAAGCCTGATTTCCGGCGTCTCTTCCATACATAGGGCAAGAAGCCTGGCCAGCTCCCCCACATGAGGCGTCAGGATACAGACTCTTCCCTTCCCGCACTGACAGGAAAGCTCCTCCGAAAGCTCCTGATCCTCCGAAAGAAGATTCAAGGCATCCGCATCTATAACAAGCGGCTTTTGTGTCTCTTCCACGGACCGGCGCAGCAGCTCCCTGGCTCTATGGCTTTTAGAAAGTCCGGGGCCTATGGCAACTACATCCGCCCAGGCAAATTCCGGCTCTGTCTCTTCACCGGTACCATACAGAGCTTCCGGCAGAGCCTCCTGGATAATCACCCGATTTTCCTCAGGGCTGATTACCTTCACCATGCCTGCGCCGATACGACAGCAGGCCCTGGCTGCCAGCACCGCCGCTCCCGCCATATTTCTGCTCCCCGCTATCACAAGCGCCTTGCCGAAGGTCCCCTTATTGCCGTCTGCCCTTCTGTGCGGAAGCAGCGCGGCAGGCTCCTCATCCAGCGCATAAAACATCGGCTCCTCCCCAAAAAAGGCCCTTTCATTGATACCGATATCCGCCGTTTTTATCCTGCCTCCATATTCACGGCCCGGATAACGGCAAAGCCCAAGCTTACAGAATCCAAAGGTCACAGTCACATCAGCCAAAAAAGCGCAGCCCAGCACAACGCCTGTATCGCTGTGGATTCCGCTGGGCATATCCACTGCCAGCTTCAAACCGGACAAACCGTTCATAAGCTTTACCGCCTCTTTCCAGACCCCCTCTACGGCTCGGTCAAGCCCCACACCGAATAATGCATCAACAATTATATTATATTCTCTTCCGGCCGGATTGCTCACAAATGCCACGGAATAATTCTCCAAAATCCTTCTCTGCTCCTGCCATTGCAGGGAGGCCTTCTCCTGACTTCCCACACAGAAAATCTCCACAAGACAGCCCGCCTCCTGCAAAAGCCTCCCCAGCGCCAGACCGTCTCCTCCGTTATTCCCCATGCCGGCCACAATCAGCGCCCGCTTACCCGAGAGGTTTCCCAGCTCCTCCATAAGAGTCTCCCGCAGAGCAAGCGCCGCTCTCTCCATAAGAACCATGCCGGGAACGCCTATTTTCTCTATTGTATTTTGGTCATAGCGCTTCATCTCCTGCGCTGTCACGAGATACTGCATCCTCTCTCCCTTCCGAAGCCTTCCGGCCCCCGTCCTCAGGATTATAAGTCATATCAAACAGATTCACCACATCCGCACCAAAAATATCATGCATATAGGAATAAATTTCATGGTTTTTTCGCTCCAACGCCTGCTTATAAATCTGACGCTTCTTCAATTCTATGCGCACCTTCGTCAGCCACTGTTCAATATCCTCAATTTCACGGGTATTCTCCTGCATTTCGTCATAGCAGTATTCCATGGTCACAAGCATCAGCTTCAGATTCAATTCGGCGATTGTATCCGGTATATCCGCAAGCTCCTCCCGATATTCCTCCAGCTTCTGATTACATTCCTCCAGCAGACGCTTACACTCCTCTATTTTTTTGTCTGTTTTTCCGCTCTCATCCAAATCCGCCTCATCCACCATGCGAACGATATCATTCATCAGCTTCTTTTTCAGCCGCTTAATATCCTTCACTTCCGAATTCAGTTTCCCCTGGCGCTTTAACAGTGCGTTTAACTGCTCCTCATATTCTCTTACCGCATTTTTGCCCAGCTCATCCAGAAGCCGATACCATTTGTTATCCAGCGTCAGCACCGGTATATGCTTCCCCTTCAGCGCCTCCTTAAAAAGCGCCTCTTTTTTGACCCCGTTTTTTGCTCCGGCCTTTATCGTATCATTACGTCCCATCTTAACCCTCCGTTCCAGGCTATTTATCACCGTTTTCCTTCATATACCGATTAATATTATAGGAAAGCTTCATAAGGCTGTCCGAAAGATGCACATTCTCCCCCTGTATGGAATCCGGCAGATTCAAATCCACATGCGCAAAATTCCAGATTTCCCGAATACCGTTGGCCGCCAGCCTGTCCGCCACGGTTACCGCACTGGTTTTAGGTATGGTCAGCACGGCGATATCTATCGCATTCTCCCTCACGAAGCTTTCCATCTCCTCCATGGGCCTTACCTTCACCCCTCTGACATCCTGGCCGTACAGCCGGGGATTCTGGTCAAATATGCCCCGAAAGATAAAACCGCTCTTCTCAAAATTCAGATAATTTCCCAGAGCTCTTCCCAGATTCCCCGCACCGATAATAATAAAATGATGCTTTCTTCCAAGCCCCAGAATCCTGCCAATCTCCGTATGCAGATATGCCACATTATAACCGTAGCCCTGCTGTCCGAATCCGCCGAAATTATTAAAATCCTGACGTATCTGGGACGCCGTGACCTTCATCAGCCTGCTGAGCTCCTGGGAAGATATCCTCTCTACCCCCGCATCCTTCAACTCCCCTAAATATCTAAAATATCTGGGCAGACGTCCTATGACAGCCTGCGAGATTTCCTTCTCTTCCAAAAGACATTTCCTCCGTTTCCCACAGCGACTCCATACCTTCCCTAATCACTGTCAACTTTTTTTAACTATATCATTGTGTTAAATTCCTGTCAATGAATTGACATGTGAATCTCAGAATTGTAAAATGTATTTCAGCAAAGCCATGCCCGAGTGCGTGCAGGCAAAAGAAAGGAACAGCTTCCCATGATACTCTCTTGTAGTAATATTTCAAAATCCTTTTCGGAAAACATCGTGTTGGAGCATATCAGCTTCCATATAGAGGAGCATGAGAAGGCCGCCCTTGTGGGAATCAACGGCGCCGGCAAAACCACGCTTCTTCGCATTATTGTAGGACAGCTATCCGCCGACAGCGGACTTGTGACCCTGTCCAGAGATAAAACGCTGGGCTATCTGGCACAAAATGGCGCAGTAGATACCTCAAACAGCATCTTTCAGGAGCTGTTATCCGTAAAGCAGGAACTGATTGTGCTGGAACAGCGAATCCGAGCCTGCGAGGCTGATATGAAGCATACGGAGGGAACTGCTCTGGAGCTTTTGATGAAACGCTATACCGACCTGACCCATGCCTTCGAAAACGGCGGCGGCTATTCCTACAGAAGCGAGGTTATCGGCGTATTAAAAGGCCTGGGCTTTACGGAGGAGGATTTTGACCGGTCTGTCTCCACCCTCTCCGGCGGTCAGAAAACCCGGGTGGCTCTGGGCAAGCTTCTGTTAAAGAATCCGGATTTGATTATTTTGGACGAACCCACCAACCATTTGGACATGAGCTCTATCTCCTGGCTGGAAACCTATCTTTCAAATTATAAGGGCGCCGTATTGATTGTCTCCCATGACCGGTATTTTCTGGACTGCATCGCCACCAAGGTCATCGAGATAGACCAGACGAAAGCCACGGTATTTACCGGAAATTATTCCGACTATGCGGTAAAAAAGGAACAGCTGCGCATTGCCGCCAGAAACGCCTATTTAAACCAGCAGCGGGAAATCAAGCATCAGGAGGAGGTCGTCGACAGACTGCGCTCCTTTAACAGAGAAAAATCCATTAAGAGGGCTGAGAGCCGGGTAAAAATGCTGGACAAAATTCAGGTGCTGGATAAGCCCTCGGAGCCCAACACGGAAATGCGTCTTACGCTCACTCCCCATTGTCAGAGCGGCAAGGATGTGCTGCGCGTGGAGGCCTTGAGCAAATCCTTTGGCTCTCTGGTTCTCTTTCAGGATATCAGCTTTGAGATGAAACGTGGGGAGCATATCGCCATCATCGGCGACAATGGCACCGGCAAAACCACTCTGTTGAAAATCTTAAACGGACTGCTCGCTCCCGACAGCGGAAGCTTTCATCTCGGCTCTCAGGTGGAAATCGGCTATTACGACCAGGAACAGCAGGTGCTTGAGGACGATAAATCCCTGTTTGATGAGATTTCCGATTCCTATCCATATCTGACTAACACAGAGATTCGCAATGTGCTGGCCGCCTTTTTATTTACCGGGGAGGATGTGTTTAAGCTGATAAAGGATTTAAGCGGCGGTGAAAAGGGCCGGGTTTCCCTGGCTAAGCTGATGCTCAGCAATGCCAATCTTCTGATTCTGGACGAGCCCACCAACCATCTGGATATTGCCTCCAAGGAAATTCTCGAGGACGCCCTGAACGGCTATGAGGGCACCGTACTGTACGTCTCCCACGACCGGTATTTTATCAACCGTACCGCTCACAGAATCCTGGAACTGACCCAAAAACAATTTGTAAATTATATCGGAAACTATGACTATTATCTGGAAAAGCGAGATGTACAGATGAAAGCTCTGGCGGACAGCTCCTCCCGTCAGAATACCACAACCAAAGAAGAACCTTCCGCCTCAGACAGCGGCAAGCTGGACTGGAAGGCTCAGAAGGAGAAACAGGCCAAAATCCGCAAACGGGAAAACGATTTAAAGAAATGTGAAGAAAAAATCACCCTCCTGGAAGAACGGCTTTCAGAAATCAATGCTGAGCTGTCGAATCCCGAAATCGGCACCCAGGTATTAAAGCTCCAGGAGTTAAGCCGGGAACAAATCTCACTGCAGGAACAGCTGGATACCCTGTATGAGGAATGGGAACAGCTGGCATAAAAAAAGGAAAGTCAGGACATATGCACTGACTTTCTTTTTTTATGTCATGAAAAGATGTCATGAAAAGGAATCACTTTGCTTCGCTAAGTAACAACTGCTCCAGCGTCTCTCTGATAGCTCTGATAAAGTCCAGACTATTTAAAATCACCGGATTCTCACAGGTAGAAATCAGGGACAGACTCTTAGTCATTTTGCCGTCCTCCACCGTCTTAATACATGCCTGCTCCAGCTTATCCGCAAAGGCCGAAAGCTCAGGAATATTGTCCAGCTCCCCGCGTTTTCTGAGCGCTCCCGTCCAGGCAAAAATCGTTGCAATGGAGTTTGTAGAGGTCTCCTCTCCCTTTAAATGCTTGTAGTAATGACGCTGTACCGTACCATGGGCCGCCTCATATTCATACACACCGCTGGGACTCACCAGAACGGAAGTCATCATAGACAAATCTCCGTAGGCCGTAGCTACCATATCAGACATGACGTCTCCGTCATAATTCTTGCAGGCCCAGATAAAGCCGCCCTCAGAGCGAATCACACGGGCTACTGCATCATCAATCAAGGTATAGAAATATTCTATTCCAAGCTCCTCAAACTTCTCCTTATATTCCGTGTCATAAATCTCCTGGAAAATATCCTTGAAGGTATGGTCATATTTCTTGGAAATCGTGTCCTTCGTGGCAAACCATAAATCCTGCCTGGTATCAATGGCATAACCAAAGCATGCTCTTGCAAAGCTGGAAATGGACTTTTCGGTATTATGAATACCCTGTATGATACCGGCGCCGTCAAAATGATGTATCAGTTCTCTGATTTCCGTGCCGTCCTCCGCCGTGTACACCAACTCCGCCTTCCCGGGCCCGGGCACCTTAATCTCTGTATTTTTATATACGTCTCCATAGGCATGACGGGCAATCGTAATCGGCTTATTCCAGTTGCTCACATAGGGAACAATGCCCTTTACCAGAATCGGTGCCCGGAATACCGTTCCGTCCAGAATGGCACGAATGGTTCCGTTAGGGCTCTTCCACATTTCCTTCAGATTATACTCCGTCATTCTTGCGGCATTGGGAGTAATCGTGGCACACTTTACCGCCACGCCGTATTTCAGTGTTGCATTGGCGGAATCGACGGTTACCTGGTCGTCTGTCTGATTGCGGTATTCAAGCCCCAAATCATAATATTCCGTCTTTAAATCTATGTATGGCAGTAACAGCTCCTCCTTAATCATCTGCCACAGAATCCTGGTCATCTCGTCTCCGTCCATCTCTACAAGAGGGGTTGTCATCTGAATCTTCGTCATCATCCTTATTCCTTTCTTTTTCTTTTTATATGCATGCATTCATGTGGAGGTCAGGTCTTTTGATAAATCTCATGCAGCCCGTTTTTTACCATATTTTCATAGGCGTTTATCATATGTCTGTTTGCCAGCTGCTCCGCCAAATCCGCATTTTGCGACTTAATCGCCTCCAACAGCTCCTCATGCTCCTCGTTAGACTTCGGCCCTCTGCTGGCGCTGCTCAAGGTCTTTCTGCGCACCCGCAGAACATACTGATGAAAATCCTTCAGTTGATGCTCCAGCATCTTGGAATCACAGGCCTCATACAAAATATCATGAAAACGATTATCCAGCTCCGCCAGCTGCTCCAGATGTCCCTTCTGGGCATGAAATCTGGCCAGATATACATTTTCCTCCATTTCCTCCAGCTGCTCCTTCGTGATATGGGCCGTCGCCCAACGCGCACAAAGCCCCTCCAGAAGGGAGCGTATCATATAGATATCTCTTACATCCTTCTCTGTAATACCGGTTACATAAGCGCCCTTATTGGGAATCATCTGTATCAGGCCCTCCAACTCCAGCTGTCTGAAGGCCTCCCTGACCGGCGTCCGACTGACGCCCATCTCTTCGCCGATAGCAACCTCCTTTAACTCCTCATGTTCCTCATATTTGCCGCTTAAAATATCCTCCCGCAGCTTATGAAAAACTCTTCCCCGCAGAGAATACTTATCTGTAACCTCCTGCTTCACATCATACTTATCCACTGCATCTCCATTCCGCCTGACAGACTTAAGTCCATCCGCACATTAACCTCCAGCATGTCCCTGGCAGCATTCTTCTCACACTATCGTCAGATTCCGCTCCCTGCAAACCCTGTCCACACAAGCCACAATCTCGTTATCCGCCATAACGGTTACACGGCCGCCGGCATATTCCCCGTCAACCCATTCCTTAATACATTTTACCAGCTCGGAATTCTTGTCAACCCGCTTCTCACCCTTCAATTTATAATAGGTATTCAGCCAATGGGCAATCCCGGCCAGACCCGAAGTATTGGAAATGGCACAGAGCACCGGACGCTTCAGAAACTTCTCAGTATCAAATATATTATAGATTTCCTCATTCTTTAAAAGACCGTCCGCATGGATTCCCGCTCTTGTCACATTGAAATTTCTTCCCACAAAGGGAGTTCTCTCAGGAATATGGTAGCCGATTTCTTTCTCATAATATTCCGCCAGCTCAGTAATGACAGTGGTATCCATACCGTTTAAATCCCCGCGAAGCTGCGCATACTCAAAGACCATTGCCTCCAGCGGCGTATTGCCGGTTCTCTCGCCGATTCCAAACAGGGAAGTGTTGACGCCTGCACAGCCATACAGCCAGGCAGTCGTAGAATTGACCACCGCCTTGTAGAAATCATTGTGACCATGCCATTCAATCAACTCATGAGGCACTCCCGCATTTTTATGTATCGCATAAATCGTTCCCTGGACGCTTCGCGGAATCACCGCTCCGGGATAGTTGACGCCATATCCCATCGTATCGCAGGCTCTGACCTTAATCGGAATCTGATATTCCTCCATCAGCTTCATCAGCTCCATACAGAAGGGCACTACATAGCCATAGATATCCGCTCTGGTGATATCCTCCAGATGGCATCTCACACTAATCCCCTCCTCCAGGCAATCCCTGACAACACTTAGATAATGCTCCATAGCCTGCTTCCTGGTCATCTTCAGCTTCAGGAAAATATGATAATCGGAGCAGCTGACCAGAATACCGGTCTCCTTCATGCCGATTTCCTTTACCAGCTTAAAATCCTCCTTGCTGGCCCGAATCCAACTGGTCACCTCAGGAAACCGATAGCCTCTCTCCATACATTTATAAACGGCGTCCCTGTCCTTTTTGCTGTACAGGAAAAACTCGCTGGCACGAATCATGCCATTAGGCCCGCCCAGCTTATGCAGATAGTCATAAATCGTCACAATCTGCTCCGTGGTATAGGGAGCCCTTGACTGCTGGCCATCCCTGAAAGTGGTATCCGTAATAAAAATATCCTTGGGCATATTATGGGGTACGATTCTGTCATTAAAAGGAATCTTCGGGATTTCCGAATAGGGAAACATATTGCGAAATACATTGGGCTTCTCCACATCATCCAATATATACATATGCTCCTCTATTTCCAGAAGATTATTACCCGGGTTCATAGTAACGGGGCGATTCTGAAATAATTCCTCTTCTCTCATCAACTCTGCTCCTCTCGGTTCATCCGGTGAATCATGATACAATCTTCGGCTAACCTTTGCCTCGTATAATTGTATACAATCATACGAGGCATGTCAATACTAAGCCGTATTATTTTTTCGATTCTATTTTTTCCATTCGGTCATGATTCAGAAAAGCCTCCACATTCAACATCCCCCATCCCTGCTTATTCCAGGCTTCTCCCAAATCTGTGGCAGTTGCAGTCAGCCTGTGCTTTATTTGCTCATTCGTAAGCATCGGTTCCTGTAAAAGACCCAGCGCAATGGCTCCTGAGACAATGGGCGTCGCCATGGAGGTTCCGCTTTTGGCCGTATACAGTTCTCTGGGATAGCGGTTGCTGCAGGAGATAATATTCGTTCCCGGTGCAACAATATCCGGTTTTCTTGGCAGCGCATAGGGAACCCCTCTGCTACAATAACTGTCACAGCGTCCCCGCAGTTCCCGATAATATTCTCCGTCATGACAGCCCACGCAAATCACCCGAGAACCCTCCGCCAGCGCTGATATGGTGCCCGGATCCGGCCCCTGATTGCCTGCCGCACATACCACCGTTATTCCCTCCTCCCAAATCTGATTCAGTTTTTCCTTAAGCCTCTCCCTCTTTGATTCCCCCGGAAGCTCCGTAGTTCCCACCGATATATTTAAGATGCGTATAGAATACTCTTTCCTAAGCTGTAATACCCAGTTTAAGCCTTCCAGCATCTGTTCCGTGCTTCCGTCTCCCCGGCTGTCCAATACCTTCCCTACCACAAGTTGGGCTGCCGGCGCCATGCCGCAATACTTTCCTGCGGAAGCTTTTCCGCTTCCGCAGATGATGCCGCATACGTGTGTCCCATGTCCGCTGTCATCATACGGATACCTCTTTCCATGCACAAAATCCCGAAAAGCGGCTACCCTGCCAAAAAGGTCCGGATGCTGTCCTACTCCGCTGTCCAGTACAGCTACAGAGATATTTTCTTTTATCGTTTTTTGAGCAATGGTGTGGACACTCACCTGCTTTCTTACTCTTTGCATAAAAAACTCCGACATAGAATTACCTTATTCTATGCCGAAGTCCTTCTATCTGTTTATGCCACCTTCTTCAATGCCAAAAACAAACCAAGCACCAGCACACTCCCGCCGGCTATCCACTTCATATACAGAAACGGAGTTCCTTTTGCTTCCGAAACAGGCCCCTGAGCCATATCGCTCATAATGGTAGTTACCTCCAGAACTTCTTCCTGGGCTTTGGCCTCCCCCGTGCTATAGACAGCTATCGTTTCCACTCTGCTCATTTGCAGCATCAGCGCATCCATACCGTCCAGCTTTATCCGACGGCCGTTCAATGCTTCCAACTGGCCATTCCTGTCAAGCGAAACAGCCTCCACAGCCTCTCCGCTCATGCTCTCGGGAAGTGGAATCGTCACTGACAACAACTGCTTCCCAAGCTTTTTAATCGGAATACCGCTGCTGTCCGTAAGCTCCAGATAATAACAGGCGGCGCCGTCGGGCAGCTCCCTGTGCAGGTTTCTTATAAATGCCTGCTGCAGCCGATTGTCTCCGGAGGCGTCGGAAATACTCAGTCTGTACTTACGCTGCGCTCCCTCCAGCCGAACCAGAGTATGCTCCAGCCCTATCACATCTATGCCTGCCTCCTGTTCCCCCTCCGTAAGTCCTCTGTATCTCTCATCCGATAAGCGTGTGGCCGTATTTTCATAGGTTCCCCGGGGGGCTTCGGCCATATAAGAAAGCTGTACCTCCCCGTCAAAGACATTCTGTCCCAATTCTTCCAGGCTCTCCGGCAGCTCCAGACTACTGAGACTACAATTCTGAAAAGCCCTGTCCTTAATCTGCCGAATCCCGCTTCCGAATTCTATGTAAGATAAGCCGCTACAGCCGCTAAAGGCCTCCTCGCCGATAACCTCCAGACTGTCAGGCAGACTTAATACCTCTATTTCACCGTGACCCTCAAAAGCTTGTGCAACAATAACACGGACTCCCTCGGGAATATGCACATCGGCCTGCCTCCCTCTATAAGCCGCCAACACACCGCCGCTTATAAGAAAATCCCCCTCTTCCTGCCCTGCCTGAGTCAGGAAATTCTCCAGCCAGGGCGTATGCGCAAAAGCCTTTGGCTCTACATTCATCAGAGTGTCCGGCAGGCTCACGCTGTCAAGCCCGTCGCAGTGATAAAAAGCTCCGTAGCTTATCGTCTCCACACCCTCGGGCAAAATCACTCCCCTAAGGGAGCTTCTGGCAAAAGAAAACTCTCCTACCTCCACAATCCCATCCGGAAGCGTTACGTCACCCAGCTGCTGATTTCGATAATAAGCCTGATCTGCCACGATTCTGCCATCCACAATACGATATTTGGGAATACTGCCATTCTCCCGGCGAAGCTCGGTGACAGATAAAGGCTCCGATTCCTGTGAAGGCTGCGGCTCCTCTTCTTCGTCCTCCCGTTCCCCGTCAAAGACCGGCAAACTGGTATTATCCATAAACACCACCGCCTGATTCCCTACCACACTGGTGCTGCCCAGCATATTTCCGGTCGGGGAGCTTTCAGGCTCCGGCTGTACCCATCCCGTATCCACCCGGGGCTCCTCCACAGGCTCATATGTCACGACCGGTTCATATGCGGGCACATCCTCATATTCCGGCATTTCCTGCTGGCGCTCATAAAAATCCTCTGCATACTTGCTGGCATAGCTTCCCTGCTCACAATGAATTACCAGCTTTCTGCAGCCATCAAAAGCCGACTCATGAATAAAAGTTACCTCCGGCGGTATCGTGATATCAACCAGATTCACACAATCCGCAAAGGCCTGTATGCCAATACTTTCTACTCCCGAGGGAATCGTCATCTGCTGTAAGCCTTTACAATTTGTAAATACATAATCGCTGATTTCCGACAATCCCCTGCCGAGAGAAACGGTTTTTAAATTATCACAGCCCCAAAAAGCATAGGCCTGTATGTTCTTCACATAATCCGGAATAATTACCTTTTCCACCGTCTTATTATCTTCAAATGCGCTCTTTCCCACAGTCACCACATCAGCAGGAATAGACACGGTTGTTCCCGTGCCCCGGTATTTTTCCAATTTGTTTCCTGTAATTTGAAAATCGGAAGCAGATGCAGCAGCATCTGCCTCCGATACAGGAAGCTGCATGATGACGAGTGCGGTAATGATAAGCAATATACCGCTCAGCCTTCTTTTTGCTTTCATATGAGCTCCTTATTATGCTTTTGTTTTTACCTTTACCGGAACCGGTTTGCGCTTATCCTTCTTCATAAACAATACAAAAGAGATGCAGGCCAAACCGATGGATAAAAACCATTTAGGGTGAATACCGTCCCCTGTCTTCGGTGTACTGTCAGAAATGGTACCCGCCGTCAGATGGTTTGTATCCACATAAATCACATAGGGTGAAAAATGCTCTGCCGTAAAGGTCACACAAGCCACTCCCGATATCGTAGTAAATCTCGCATTCAATTTCTCAAGCGTTCCCGAAGAGACGCTGGCCACCTTATTATTACCCGCATAGGTAATTAGAGAATCCGGCAGAGGCAGCGTAATTGTTATGGAAAGTCCCGTCGTATCCGTTATCTTCGTATTTCCGGTAGAGTCATAAAGACTGATATCCATGGGGAAATACTTAATATCGGTAATATCTCCGTATTCCGCCAGCAAAGCTCTTACCGCCAGTTCCGACGCCTCTGCACTTTCCGTAATCTTTATGACAAAGTTATCGGAAGAACCATTCACAGTGGCCGATACCACTCCCGTATTGGACAGACCGTTCTTATCAATGACTACGGTTGTTCCGCCCTTTGTCCCTGTGGACGTACCGGTGGTTGTATTATTCGGTCGATAGATAGTATTCTCTCTGCCAGGGGAGTTACCGCTTCCTGTAGAGGAATTACCGCTGCCGGAGGTATTTGCGCTACTTGTGGTTCCCCTCCTATAATTAGCCGTTACCGTGACATCCCTTTCAGGCATAGTGATTACAGTGGCTGAAAGCACCCTGCTGGCAATCTTTGTATCAGACGGGTCAATCGTCCAATTATCAAACACCATCCCGTCTGCAGGGTCAGCAGCCACAATAATGGGCTGAGAGCCTGCCGCATAGCTTCCCGAACCGCTTCCGTTTCTTACCGTCAGCGTATAGAACTTGGTATTGGGATTCGGATCATCTGAACCGCCGCCACCGCCTCCTCCTTCGCCATCATCTTTTTCATAGGTAGCAAAGACATCCATATCCTTTGTAATCTTAGTAGGCGACGGCATCCAACCTTTAAAGGTATAACCCTCCCTGGTAGGATTCTGAGGCAATATGGCGTCCTCGCCCTCTGCCACCTTCTGAGAGCTAAGCAGGGTTGTTCCGTCATAATCATAGAAATTTACCGTATATCTCTTACCTGTGACGTCATCGTCATCCCTGTCATACTGGGCGTAAGTATTCATATCCTGGGTCACCTTCGTAGGAGAAGGAAGCCAGCCCGTAAACGTATAACCTTCTCTCACAGGATCCTTGGGCAGCGTAGCATCCTCGCCCTCTGCCACCTTCTGTGTATGTAATAAGGTCTTTCCGTCGTAGTCATAGAAGTTTACGGTATATTGTTTCCCTATAATAGAATCCTCGTCCCTGTCATACTGCGCATAGGTATCCAAATCATGGGATATCTTCACAGGCTGAGGAAGCCAGCCTGTAAAGGTATAACCTTCCCTTACAGGATCTTTGGGCAATACGGCGTCCTCGCCTCCATTGACTGTCTGCTTGTTTACCACGGTAACCCCGTCATAATCATAAAAGGTTACGGTAAACTGATTATTTAGCACAGAGTCCTTATCGGTTTCATACTGTGCATAGGTATCCAAATCCTTCGTCACATTGGTAGGCGAAGGAACCCAGCCGGTAAAGGTATAGCCATCTCTCACAGGATCCTTAGGCAGAATGGCATCCCCACCCGGGTCAACCAACTGTGTGTTTAAAACAGTGGTTCCGTTATAATCGAAAAAGCGAACTACAAATCGATTATCCTTCGCCGTATATTGCGCTACGGGCTGAATATCCGCAGTTACATTGGTAATTCCGGGAACCCAGCCGGTAAACAGGTATCCTTCCCTCACGGGATCCAGGGGCGCTACAGCGTCCTCACCCGGTGCAACCTTCTGCGTGTCGATTACCCTGCCGTCATAATCCAGGAATGTAACCGTAAATTTATGCGCATCCGGGTCCTCAGGCGTGTACTGAGCCGTTATGTCCATATCTCTGCTGACTCCGTGATAATCCGGATTCCAGCCGGTATGAATATAGCCCTCTTTCACAGGCGCCTCCGGCGGCACGGCATCCTGGCCGCCCCTGACAGTCTGGGTATCCAAAAGATTATTCTCTGCATCCCAGAAGCGCACCGTCCAGAGCCGGACAATTTCCTTATCCGTCACCTGAATATTATTCTGCATTGCATATCGCCTTGCGCTGCTGTCCACCTCGCAGTTAAAGGTAAGAGCAGAAACATGATTGTCAAAAGCGCTGTTGTCGATAACGCCCTGGCTGCCGGGAATCTCCAGATATTGTAAATTACTGTCGGCAAAGGCCTCCTCGGCAATATTCCCCCATGTCATAGGCAAATAGACAAAGGAAAGAAAATCCGTATTCTTAAAGGCTCTCTTGGGTATTTCCACCACAGTGGTATCCCGCAAATCCACATAGCTTACAGCGGTATCCATAAAGGCTTCCTCGGCAATCTCCGAGACTCCTGCCAGTTCTTCGGCATTTACAACACCGCTCGTTCTGCCCTCCAGATATTCCACTATCCTATACTTATTTCCGTCCGAATCCAATCCAAAAATAATCGAATTGTCACAGGAGAAGTTTCTGCTTCCCTGGAAATTGACATGGGACAGGCTGCTGCAATTCGCAAAGGGACGAACTCCCATATCGGTCACAGATGCGGAAACCGAAACCGTATCCAGCTTTTCACAGCCCTCAAAGGCATGGTCTCCAATCCTGCTGGTATTTCCCCAGATATTCACTTCCTTTAGGCTGCTGCAGCCCTTAAACGCCTCATCCGACACTTCTGTCAGGTTATAGGCCGTAATCTTCTTTTCCAGACCATAGCTGACATCCTGGGGCTCCTTCGTGGAAAAAAGCCCTTTCTGAATGGTCTCAATACCCTCCGGCAAAACAATATCCATTACTGAACTTAGAATCGCCTGTTCATTGTCTGTCAACGGATTCGTATTCGTTGGATTCATGCCTGTTTTGTCCAATGCATTTTTAACGGACAGCAGAGCTTCCTGCACATTCCCTTCCGTTATACTGGGATATTTCTCCGTTGCCTCCTCCTCGGTCATGGCGCTTATCTCTTTTAATTCATTAAAGGTCAGATAATTAACCAGCTCGTTTTTGTCCGTCTCCACATTATACCTTACCTGAAGATTTTCCGGCCAGTTGCCAAAATAGGTAATATAGGTTCTGTACTGAGTACCCACGTTTATATTGCTTGCCGGATCCATTGCATAAGTAAAAGGCACGCAGTCGTAGGAAATAGGCCCTACGAATTGAAGCACCGGACTCTGTTCAAGAGTGGCGGCGCACCCCGTCTGATGGCTGCCCTCCACAAGCTGGGTCTGGAACGCATTAGGGCCGATAGTCTGTATATTTACGGGTTCACTGAATATAACCGTCCTTAAATTATGACAGCCCTTAAAGGCATTTGCCTCAATATTTGTAATGGAGGAAGGGATAGATATCCTCTTTAACGCACAGCTTCCCTGGAAGCTGGAGGAATCAATCGTCTTAATCTGGTAAGGCCCTATGGTCGCCGGAATTTCCACTTCCGTCATGCCCGTGGGAATATCGCAGCGAATCAGTTTATTATCCGAGTTCACCTGATAAACCGCATTCAGTCCTCCATGAGTTATCGTAATCTCATAGACGTCCTCATTTAAGTATTTAAAGGCAAAAGAATTGGCCGTGGACGTATCATGAAGCAAAGCATTCTTCACTCCTTCAAAATAAAAGGAAGTGGGAACAGTAGCATGAAACTCGTCAAATCCATAAGCGCCGTCCTCCGTCTCGACAAAATCAACGGCGCCGCTCTGAGCCGTAATATGGGTGAGGCTTGTGCAGCCTTCAAACATTGCGATATTGATATCTCCCTGATCGAAACTGTCGGGGAATACCAATTCGGTCAATGCCGAACAGTTTTTGAACACATTTTCGCCTAATTTATTCAGCTGCACATTCCTGCCCTGTCCGCACAAATCAATCCGGCTCATGCTTCGGCAGCCCTCAAAGGCGGAATCACCCAAAACACCCACCTGTCTGGGCATCGTAAATTCCCTCAGAGCCCGGCAGTTAAAGAAAGCATGATGGCCGACAGTGGAAAGTCTTGCACCGATATCGATAGCCACAGTCTCCAGATTGACACAGTTTGCAAAGGCATAGTTGCCCAGCGTATCCAATCCGTTTTCCAGTTTAATGCTGGACAGATTGGTACAGCCATAAAACGCATAATCGCCAATTCCGGTTAAGTCCGCCCCCACATACAGGGTTGACACATTACCGCTGATTTCTCCCCGAAAGATTCCTTCCTCCGGCGTATCAATGCGGCCTCCTGCGCTGGCAGGTACGATGGACCAGGTTCCCTTCTGGGTGCCCGTTCCTTCCTGCAGCCTCTGATTTCCTATGTAATAAATGGTTGCCTTCTGACGCTGTCTGGAGGGTGTGGTTGCCAGAGCATAGCTGGGCTTCTCCACCCCGTCTTCCGTAGTGGTTCCGCTCTGATAATAGAACTGATCTGCCGCCAGATTTCCCCATTTTGCATAATATTCATAATAGCAGGGCTTAACGCTTCTCTCCTGAACTACCTTCTGCTCATACTTACCCGTCTCGTTTCCTTCCTCATCAAGAACAGGCTTCGTCAGGTCATCCTCATAAACCAGGTTGCCGAATTCATCCGTTTTATCGGTTATTTCCTCATAAAACAGATAATCGCCGCCCTTGCTGACCAGACAGAAACCATATTCCTTATCCGAATTCAACGGATACTTCTGATAAGCATCCACCTCGTTGGGTATCGTCAGAACGCCTCCCTCTCGCATTCCTCCGCCGTAGCCTAAAATTACGGCGCCTCTGTTGCCCACGGTGCTTTCGTCCGTATACGCAAACTGAAACAGTCCGTCGCCCGTCGTATAGATGGTAGCTTTCTCATCTACAAGAGGAATATGTCCATCCTCTATATCCACGCCCACGCTATAATCATCTCCCGGATTGTCTGCCCGTAAATTCTCTACAGGAATTGCAGCAACCGCTATGGCTGAGGCCATAAATAAAGCTCCCAGGGTCTTGCGGACCGTTCTCTTAACTCTTCTGTTCTTTTTCTTTGTCATTTCCCATTACTCCTTTGCCGTGACTTTTTTGGCCACTACCACAAATCTACCGTTTGTCTCCTGATAATCACAGGTAGACAAGGTCAGCAGCTGATCTCCGTACTGAGCAGTCACGCCTGTATCATACAGAGAAACCGCCGCCATCTCTTTCATATAAGAATCAAATTCCTGCTCACTGAGCGCATCTATAAACTGATAATACTTGAAGTTTACCTCTTCCTCACTGTACACTCTGGAGCGGAAAACATACATCACCTGATAGAGGCCCTTTTCATATATGGTATCGAACTGTATGTATTTATGTTCCTCCCCGTACTGTTCACCACTGTACAAATCCAGCTTTCCGAACATCTGGCCGCTCTTCATATGATGACCATATAATATATAGTTCGTGCTGGGATTTATCACATCACAATCCTTATCCATAAAAATGGAACCGTTTTTATCATATTCCTGATTGAGATTATGGTCAAGATAATATTCATTGTCAACTGTCTGCATGACAGGGTAATCTATATTTGTATCGTCAATTTTAAGCCATCCGATTAGTCTTTTATTCTTATTTAATAAATTCTTAAATTCTTCCAATACCTCTCTGGGCTCCTCTTCGGCGTCCAATGTATAATAAACTCCCGGATTTGCCCCTCCGTAATCCTCATTTCCTATATACTGCATCTCCTTTAAACTGCTGAAGCGCTGGTTATTTCTCTCCGTTCTGTAGTTCTGATAAGAATAGACTCCAAAACATCCCAGACATACCACTGCCAGAATACTACAGGCAGCCAACAGAAGCTTCCTTCTTCTTTCCCTTCTTTTGAGCTCCTCCTGCACATAGGCATCCATTTTTTTATCCGAAATACTCTTGCTGTCTTCGGCTTCCTTTACGGTCGAACTCCTTTTGACATCGTTTTTTTTCGGCTCCCGCGCTTTTTTTTCTGATTTTCTTTCACTTCTTTTTTGCAGCCCATCTTCAAGCTCATCCGCAAAATCCTGTCCCAATAAAGTTTTAAAGGGATACCTGCCCGCTCTGATATCGGAAATCAGCTTTTCCTTCTGCGCAGGCCCGGCATTGGACGTCTCCTGCCTAAGCCGCTCAATCAGCCTTTTATCCTGCAGGGCTCTTTCCTGATCCGCCTTTGTGCGAAACTGTCTTCCATCCACTATGTATACTTTATCTTCCATTTTTAAATACCCAATATCTGTCTCTATCCACAAATTACTTACTTCTATTTTACTATATGTTGAAATTAATGCAAGTATTTTATCCACATGTGGTACAAATTAGTAACCGTTTCACCAGGGAACTATTTAACACCGGTCATGGCCAAACCGTTACCAAAATTTATAAAAGGGAACGGGAAACATTGACAGGCTCATGTGCATACAATAAACCATAAAAAAAATTGGGAGGCATTCAATAATGAGTGACTTATCTGCAACAAACTGCGGCTGTGGTTCTACTGCAGCCAATAATAATGGCTGCTTTGGCAACAATAGCTGTATCTGGATTATCCTGCTGCTTTTCTTCTGCGGCGGCAATAATGGCTGCGGCTGCGGCAACGGCAACGGCCTTCTGAGCGGTGACAACAATAGTTGCTGCGATTGGATTATCTGGCTTCTGCTTCTCTCCTCCTTCTGCGGCGGCAACAACAATAACGGCTGTGGCTGCGGCTGCTAATTTCTTTCAGGCAGGCTCTTTACGAGCCTGCTTTTCATAAAATTTTGCCCCCTCCCGTTTCCCTAACCGGATTTGCGCCCCAAAGCGCTAACTTCCCCTGCAAATCCGTGTACACCGCCGGAGGCTCTAAGGAAGGGCTGATTGAATCAGCGCTTTCTTAGCATAAGCGCCTTTATCCCTACATAAAATTCAAATAGCAAAATTGGGAGGGAACAGCATGGAAGAAAAAGAGCTTCATAAAATAACAGCCTTTGATACACTGTTTACCACCAATCAAATTCAAATACTCAAAATACTATTGACTTATCTGGCCCCTTCCTCCCGAAAAGGACTTGCCATATACATAAAGCTTTTAGAGCTGCGCTATACCATTGCCTTTTTTGATAAGCATCCCCATGCGGATATTCTTCATGCGCCGGATGCTGACAATTCGGATAAATTTCAGATTTTTGATGAAATACTGCCGCTGTGCAGCCCCAGCGAGCAGGAAAAGCTGCAAAAAATGCGCTCTATGTACCAAAACTTTGAAAACATGCAAGAGATGATGCAGATAGTTCAGATGATGCAGGAGATGTTCCCGGAGGGGAATTCTCCCCTTTCTTCCTTTATGGGAGGGGGGGACGGCCAGATAGATATGAGCCAGCTCTTTCATATGTTTCATACAGAGGAGTAATACACATCCGCCTGGCTCATTGCTCGCAGGAATGCCCCCTATTCGTCAACATTGCATAACGCGCAGAAAACAGCGCAGAAAAGAGGTGAAACATGGAAAACAATTTTCAAAAGCCTGCCTGGATGGAGGATGAACTGGTACAGGATATCCCCCAAAAGAAACTGGATTTTTTACAACAATTGTTTCTGGAAGGACAGGGCAAAAACCAGAAAGAACTGATGACATTTCTCATGCCTCTGTTAAAAAAGGCCAATCAGGAAGGCTTAAAGCTGACCCAACAGGAAATGAACGCCGCCATCAGCTCCATTAAAAAGCACAGCACCGACCAGGAAAAGGAAAAAATCAATCAACTGCTAAAGAAAACCAATATGAAAATCAACTGAAGCTCTCTGGCTCTAAGGAAGCACTGATTAAATCAGCGCTTCCTTAGAGCCTCCGACGGATACGCACGGATTTGCATTCGTAGGGTAACTGCCGATTACTTCGCCACGATATTTACCAATCTGCCGGGCACATAAATCTCCTTGACAATCGTTCCGCTCAGCTTATCTCCCAGAGCCTCCTTCGCCAGACGAAGCACCGTATCCTTATCCTCATCCCTGGACACCTGAATGGTCGCCCGGATTTTACCGTTCAGCTGGACTCCTATCTCTACGGTATTCTCCACTGTTTTTTCCTCATCATAGGCAGGCCATACCGTCTGATAAACTCTGCCCTCATAACCGGCTGTCTGCCAGAGTTCCTCCGTAATATGGGGCGCCACCGGATTGAGCAGCGTAAGCAGTGTTTTATATTCTCCTCTGGTAACGGCATTCTTTTTATAGAATTCGTTAATCAGAGCCATCATCGCAGCAATGGCTGTATTATATTTCAAATTTTCGAAATCATTGCTCACCTTCTTAATGGTCTGATGCAGCTTCGTTTCTAAATCGGCGCTGTAACCGTCTCCGTCCACCAGGATGTCCTGCAGCTTCCACACCCTCTCCAGGAAGCGGCGACAGCCCTTCACTCCGTCCTCACTCCATGCTGCGCTCAAGTCAAAAGCGCCAATAAACATTTCATAAGTCCGAAGCGTATCTGCACCGTAATCCTGTACGATATCATCAGGATTTACCACATTCCCCCGGGACTTGGACATCTTTTCGCCGTTAGAGCCCAGAATCATACCATGGCTGGTACGCTTCTGATAAGGCTCGGGACAAGGCACCACCTTCTCGTCATACAAGAAACGATGCCAGAATCTGGAATACAGCAAATGCAACGTCGTATGCTCCATACCACCATTGTACCAATCCACAGGCAGCCAGTACTCCAAAGCCTCCTTACCTGCCAGCGCCTCCTTATTGTGAGGGTCTGTATAGCGCAGAAAATACCAGGAAGAACCGGCCCACTGGGGCATAGTGTCGGTCTCACGCTTTGCGGGCCCGCCGCAGCAGGGGCAGGTGGTGTTTACCCATTCCTCCATAGCT
>JAMOZS010000003.1 GCA_023667765.1 Roseburia sp.
TTCTGTTCCTCATTATAAGCCGGCAGCACCACCGATAATAACGCCATATGCTCCTCCTAATCCCTACTGCTGTTCTCCGTCTTGATATACAGGATTCCATCCACGACCTTCACAGAATTCTCTCCGGGAAAGCTGTCCATCTCCATGTACTCCGGGGAATAATAAATCTCCGCCATTACCTCCGGCTCCAGAAAGTTCAGAGTTGCCCCCAGATAATGCTTCATAAAGGCTTCATAATTAGCCCCCGTATATAAAAGGCTGTCCCCGTTCATGCCAATCATGCCCCGTGTCACATGCCCCGTGATATCCGTCACAGGATACTGCTCGTCTCCCACTACCCCAATCATGGCAATAGGAATCCCCTGATAATACCCTTCCGTCTGCTCTATACGGTCCAACAGCCGCAGACAATACGCATAGGTTTTCTCGTAACGCTTCTCCAGATTAGAATAGGCGATATTGTCCGACACCCCGTAATGAAGCACCAACACCGCCGCCGCAAGAACCGCTCCCCAGCTTGCCGCCGTCATGCCCCTGCCCGGCTCCCGGGCCGCTTTATCCACAAGGGCAAGGCCTAAAATCAGGAGTAATCCCCATTGATAACGCATCAATAAATGATAATTTACCTGAGGCGAGACTATCAAGATTACATTTGCCGCAATCGGAAGCCCCAAAAGCATTAACCCTATCATAACAAAAAAGGAAGGCTTCCGCCAGAGCTTCTTTTGCCGGCACAGACCAATGATGGCAAAAACCGCCGCAAAAGCCAGCAACAGCAGCGCCGTCCCCGAGAAAATATTATTGTACAACACATTGCCCCTGAAAGTAAAGGCGGCAAAGTCCCGATAGCAGGCTGCGATTCTCTGTATCAGCCCTATGCCGGCGCTTCCCTCCCCATTGATACCCTGATAGGAGGCCAACTCCTTTCCCTGAATCAATAATAACAGCCGCAGAGCCCCATAATAAAAGACAAGGCCCAAAATCCCCATGTACAGATAACGCAGAAGCCCTTTCAGCTTTCCCCGAAGCGCTCCCTCCTCCATAAAGAGCAGCAGCCCCATGTACATACATAAAAATACGGCAAAAGGCAGATAAGCCTGGTAAACCCCCAGACTGCACCCCAGGCAGACTGCGCCGGCCGTAAAACCAAAGCGATACTTCTTTGTGAGCAGCACCGCCAGCACCGCCAGAAATAAAGCCAGCATATACCCGTCCAGCGTATACACATAGGCAAAGGTGGAGGTCAACGCCGGAAACGCCACCAACAGACCGCTGACAAGCACGATGATTACCTTATCCCGAAGCTCCAAAAGCTCCGTGAGAGCCGCCGCCGTCAGACCCAGAAACAGAAAGCCCAAAAGACCGATTACCCAGGGAATCGTAAAATAAGAAGAAATTCCGCAGGCATATGTAAGGAACCATCTGCCGGAGGTAATCATATTCTGGTCAAAGTACATGCTGTCCAGGCCGTCATGATTAGGGATGTCCGACAGGAGGATGGGCATATGAATCAAAAGCCCCTGCACAAAAGCGGCCACAAAAGCCAGCCTCCCTTGTGGCTTCCATTTATTTTTCAACTGTTCTGCTGCCTGTGCGGGCGTTCTCATATTCCTCATTCCTTTCTTTTTCTGTCAGATATTCCGTTATGGTTCGGGCGATCAAGGTTCTGCCCTCCTCATTGGGATGAATCCCGTCCCGGGTATACCGCTCCCAGTCCTCATAGCTTTCGTGAGAATACAAATCATGATATAAATCAATACATTCCACACCCAATTCGTCAGCTGCCTGAAGCTGAGCGTCCACATATTGATACAGATAACCGTTGCCGGTATCATAGTTTTCACAGGTGAGCCCTCTCTCGGGATACCAGGTATAGGTAGGCGTCACCAGAATAATCCGCAGATTCGGATAAGCCTTTCGCAGAGCCTTCACCACCGCTCTGAGAGCGCCCACAAAGGTATATTCATCCAGGGGGCGATTCCGATTGTCCAGAGGAACGGCATTATGATAATCATTCAAACCGTATTCCAAAAACACCAGCTTTACCTGTTCAAAGTCCACCCTTTCCAGCACATCTACCGCCTCATCAAAAAAATCGGTCCCCCCCTCCGTAATATGCACCGTCTGCTGTACCCCGAAATCTCCCGTTACCACCGCCTTGGAAAGCGCCGCCATGGAAAGACCGTCTCTGTTATCGTCCAGCCTCCTTGCCTGATCCATGCGGCTCATGCGGGTGCCGCCGAAAGCGCTGTTTAAGGTTTCCCTTCCCAGCACCTCGCTAAGCTTCGCCGGAATACTATCCTCCTCCCGGCATTCCCCCATAATACTGTCCCCGAACACGACTATTTCAGGGGTAATCCGCCGCAAGTCCCCGCCCCTTAAGGGAAAGGACAATCCGAACAAAAGTCCGAACACGCAGACCGCACACAGACCTTCTATCACCATACGAAAATATCGCTTCTTTTCCATACTCCTATTTTCCATCTGCTTTGTCTGATTTCCCATTTATCTGCTTTCCGGCTGTTTCCTTCGCCAACTCCTCCGCCAATGCCTTGGCAATACGCCCGGCCCCCTGCCCGTCAATGAGCGCCCTCTCATTTTTGTGGTATCGGCTTCGCTTCTCCAAAGAAGCCAACAGCTCCAGAAAGAATCCACGGATATTTCCCAGTGTCTCCCCCTCGTCCCGATGCCAGGCGCCGGCAAAGCCTGCTATATCATGGGCTCCTATATATTCCGTGAGCGTCTCCTGATTTTCCGCATAGGAAAAACAAATAAAAGGCACCCCCAGCGCCGCCAGTTCATAAAGCGTGGTTCCTCCGGCGCTGACACATATGTCGCATTTTGTCATAAGCTCCGCCATATGCTGCACATCCTGCTCTATCACCACATTTGACAGCTGGGCCTCCATCTGCCTTAGCTCCTCTAAATGCGGATGGAAGCTTCCGACCACCAGATGCCAGGTAATCCCCGAAGCGCTGCTTATCAGTTCCTTCAAAACAGCGCCCCCGATATTATCCTTATCCCCGCCTCCGGTAGTGATTAACACATCCTTCACACAATCTCTTATCTGATAGGAAGCCTTCCGAAACTCCTCCCGCAGGGGCACATAACCGGCTCCCAGGCAAAGTCTGACCGCCTGTCCCCGATACAGCTTATCATACAACTCCCTGTCCGCATAGATATGATAATTTATTAACAGTTCCACAGGCAGCGCCCGCTCTCCCTTATCCTCCAAAAGCGCTGTCCTGCCATACTGTTTCAGCGCCATTATATAATCCTTTGTGACATAATAGCTGTCAATGAGAATGCATCGGGGTGCCTCCATACCTTCCGCAAACCCTTCCCAAAAAGAAAGCTCCGTCTCCATAAGACGGTAATCCGTACCGGTGAGCAATACCCGAAAGCCCCGCTGTCTCACAAAATGACCGGAGCCCTCATCGGCGCATACAAAGCAAATCCCTTCGTCAGTACACAGCCTTTCCCGTAGTGCGGACGCTATCGTGAGGCAGCGCATCAAGTGCCCTGCTCCAATCTCTGCATTCCCATCCGCCCGAAAAATAAACGTACCAGCCATCCCGCACCTCACTCTATTGCTCAAAATCCACCAAATCCCAGCTCATAGGCGTGCCCAGCTTTGCATCCCTCGTAATCCTCTTCCCCAGCAGAGTCTCATAATATCTGGTATGCAGGCCGCAGGCAGGCCTCACAGAGCGCAAATTCTCAGGGGTAAAGATTTCTCCCGCCTTCATATCTCTGGCTACAAAAAGAGAACGGGAATGCTCCCTTTCCCTTTCCTGCCCGGGACTCAGCTCATAATTCACATGCCCCAGAGCCTTCTCCACCACACGGATATTTTCCACCATCGCCTTAAATTCCGAAGGCTCCATGGAAAAAGCCGAATCCGCTCCCCCGTCTGCTCTGCTCAGAGTCAGATGCTTCTCTACCACTTTCGCCCCCAGCGCCACCGCCGCATCGGCCACGGCATGTCCCATGCTATGGTCGGAAAGTCCCACGATACAGTCGTAGGTCTCCCCCAGAGAAGGAATGGTCCTTAAGTGAATATCCTCATAGGGAGTGGGGTAAGCGGAAATACACTTTAACAGTATCACATCCTCGTTTCCCTCTTCCTTGCAGGTCTTTAACGCCAGCTCTATATCCGCCATATAAGCAATACCGGTAGCAAAAATCATAGGCTTCCCCAGCCTGGCAATCTTCCTTATCATAGGAATATCGTTTATCTCAAAGGAGGCAATCTTATACGCAGGAACATTCAGAGTCTCCAGAAAATCCACCGCCGATAAATCAAAGGGGGAAGAAAAGAACACAAGCCCCAAATCCTCTGCAAGCTCCTTCAGCTTCGGCTGCCACTCCCAGGGCGTATAGGCTGTCTCATACAGCTTGTGCAGCGTGACCCCGTCCCAGATAGTCCCCTGGGTAATCTGAAAGCAGGGAGCATCACAATCCAGGGTAATCGTATCCGGCGTATAGGTCTGAATCTTCACCGCATCTGCGCCTGCATCCTTCGCCGCCCGGATGATAGCCTCCGCCCTGTCAAAATCCATCAGATGATTCGCAGACATCTCCGCTATGATAAATGTGGGCGAGCTCTCACTGATACAATGCTCCCCAATACGAATTTCCCTGTTCATACTGCCTCCTCCTTATCAAACGCTATCTTCTCATATTTTTTCGTGCTGCGGATTTGCCGCCATCTCCGGGCCGTCATGCACAGATAGACCACATCATACCAAACGCCTTCCTTGCATACGGCAGCCTTTCGCTCCTCCACAACCTCGCAGCCGCAAAGCCTGTGCAGCTGAATGACGCCGGCATTCAGCGCAAACACATCTGCATAGACCGCCTTCCCGCCCAGAATATCAAAGGCGTAATCGTACATGCTCATCTCCAGAGCCAGAGCTGTCTGAATACTGCGCAAGCGCTTCTCTCCCACATAATAGGCCCAGCCCAGCCTTCCCTCCGGATTGCTCAGGCCCGTAAGATTTATTACCCCTGCCGGCTGGCCGTTTATCTCTATCAGCCAATATCCCACGTCCTTATTTTCCCGTATTCGTCCAAGCCATTCCCTCTGGCCCTCCAAGGTCAGCTTCGGATTGGTATTCATATAGCGGGTAATCTCCTCGTCCATGCGCCAGCGCATGATATTCTCCAAATCCGCCTCCTCTATGGGACGCAATCTTACACTCATAGCTCTTCTTCCCACTCCATTCGTCCTTTATTTGAGAGCCTTTCCCAGCAGCTCCTGCATATCCGTAATCTCAACGGCCTCATCCAGCGGAATCACCACGCCCAGCTTCTCCTCCAGCTCCCCGATAATCATCACATGAGCCAGGGAATCCCACTGTTCCACATCCTCTATTCTGGTATGCTCCGTAACGGTTCCCCGGGGCACCTTTAAGATTTCCTCAATCAGGGCAATTATCTGTTCTTTCATAAATATACCTCCTGCTCTTATTCTTCCTCCATACGGGCAAAATACGTTCTCTCCGGCGCCTTGTTCAACTCCAGCTCATATTCCAGCACCTTACCGGGAAGCGACAGTCCGTCGCCTCCCTGTCCCTCTCTTTCCTGCTGTCTGTCCTTTACTCTCTCATAACCCAAAGCCTCATACAGACCAGCCACCGGCTTATTCTTAGCCGTGGGCACAAAGCATGCTCTCAAATATGCGCAGCCGGCCTCCCGCTGCTCCTGCTCCACCTGGGCCAGAATGGCCTGCTCGATATTTCTGCCCATCACCCGGCAGCTCATGACAAATTCCCGAATCACCGGTATCTTTCCTTTTTCCAGAATCAATGCGGCTACCAGCCCATTATCTCCGAAGCAATCCTCCACCTTATAGAAATATATCTTCTTCCCGGTATCTGAAAGCAGCTCCGAAAGCTCCTCATAGGTATGGCGGATGGTAGTGAGATTAAACTGATTCGTCTTATTTAAAAGCTGTAGAAGCCTATCCACATGCTGCCCGGGCTCAACCCTTGTGAGCACAATATCCAGCTTCCTTAAATATTCCTCAAAACCTGCGGTCTCGGTGCGAAGCTCGTCCCGCTTTGCATTGGCCGCATACTGGCTTGTCTTATCCAAATCCTCTCCGGTCAGTCTCGGTTTTTTAAAATATTGCCTGTAAATTCCTGCCATGGCCTCAGCCAGCTCCTCCGGCCTTGTGGGAAACTCCGGTACGACCACCTCCGGCATAAGCTCCGCCACCAGACCTCTCTCCGCCGGGCTGTCATCCCAAAACACAAAGGAATCCAGTCCCAGATTCAGCTTCCGGGAAAGCTCCCTTAGATTCTCATGCTTCGGCCTCCAATTGATTTCCCTGGCTGCGAAGCATTCCGGGGAAAGCACCATATGGGGATGCTTCTCCAGAATATCCATGGCGTCCTCCTCATTATTCTTGGACACGATTACCAGCAATACCCCCTGTTTCTGCATCTGTAAAAGAACCCGCTGCAAATTCTTATAGGCCAGACCCTCATGCTCCTCGGAAAGCTGAATCGGGGTATGCTCTGTCTCCGCCGCCAAACCGCCCCACAGGGTATTGTCCAAATCCAGCGCCAATACCTTCTTAGGCGTATAGCTCTCCAGACGAACGCTTTCAAGAATCAACTCTCCCAGTCTCCTCTGGGCCTCGCCGCTCAGCAAAATCTTCCCCAAATACCAGGTTCTCGGGGAATAAGCCTTCTCTTCCCCCAGATTTCCCAGCATCTCCCCATAGGGCAGGATGCGCAGATTGAAATGTCGGCGGCATAATTCCTCCGCCTTATCTCTCCAAAACTGCTCCAAACGATATCGGAGGGCCGGCTCTGCCAGCGCTTTCGTCTCCGCTCCCCACAGCCTTGTATCCGAAACATAATATATCATTTCAGGCTTCAGTATCCCCTCCAGAGCGGCAAACCAGTCCTCCATACGCTTTATGGCGACCTCCGGCAAAAGCTCATGATTTAAAAGCTCCATCAAATCCATCACAAGGAAGGTTATCTGAGCCCCAAATGCATGATAGGGGGACTTCGGATTCATCAGAATACCCAGCTCATTGCCATAGCCCTCCGGCTCATACACCTGCACCTTATCCTGCAGAGAGCGGATGACAAAATTCATATTCACATTGGAAAGCACCGCAATCCTCATCCTCATTTCTCCATTCACATCTACTTTTCCCACATCCTCCGGTACTTAATCTCCGCAATCTCCCAGTCTGTGAGATTATCAATATCCTGAACCTCCATCTCCGACACCGGCATGGGCAGAATATTTCCCACCATCAGCTTTTGATTACGCAAAAAAGCCTGTGTCCGAAAGAAATAAAACTGTCCCACATCATGATAATGGGGCGTCAAATCCTGAGAGCGGCTGTCCAGATACTGCGGGTATTCAAATACCAGCCTTCCCTCCTGAATCAGCATGGCCCGTTGGGGCGGATAAGAGAAGGCCACCACCGGAATCAGCGTATCCGCATCGCTTTTTTCCAGCAGCTCCCTGGCAGCTCTCAGCTTCTTTGGGGTCACAAAGGGCGCTGTGGGGTACAGACAGCAGGCCAGGTCATAATGCTCTCCCCGTTTCTCATACTCCCCCAGCACCTCCAGCAGCACATCATTCGTAGTGGCAAAATCATTGGCCGTTCTCTCACTTCTGAAAAAAGGCACCTTTGCCCCGTATTCTTCCGCGATTTTCGCAATTTTATCATCATCCGTAGACACCATAACCGTGTCAAAAAGCTCCGATTGAAGGGCCGCCTCTATAGAATAGGCCAATATCGGCTTCCCGCAGAAATCCCTGATATTTTTCCCGGGAATCCGTTTACTGCCTCCTCTGGCTGTGATAATTGCTATTGTTCTCATCCGTCTCCTCGTTTTCCGCGCAGCCGCTTCTTGATTCTGCGCACCGTAAATTTCAGGCGGTAATACCAGTAAAAGCCCAGAGGACTGCGTCCCAGAAGGGAAAGCCAGGCCTTCTCCTCCGTACCGGTATTCCGCTGATAAAATTCATTTTTTTCAAACTCCGGGAAATACTCCCGCTGCCCCGCACGCAATTCCTTTACAAAAGAAAGCCTCGGTCTTTTCACCCCCTGCATATAAGACAACAGAGTATTTACATAATACAGCTCCGTAAACCGGTATTCTATCTGGGGATAATACCGCTCCAAAAAGCCACGGCTTTTACACTGTTCATACAACTCCCCGGCCGCCTTCATGCGATCTTGGCACTTCGCTTCCGTAATCTTATGCACTGTGGAAGCACCGTGCTGATAATAATAATACAAGGGCTCCTCCACCTTCTCAAAATGGGTAAAATACAGCGACCACAGGGGCCCCGCACAGTTATCCTCATAAAAGATTCCCTCAGGGAAATCCAGATGATTCTCCTTTATGACGCTGGCTTTGTAAATCTTGATAACCATACTGCCGGAGCGCATAATCAGCTTTTGATGCCTCTCCTCGTCCAGCAATCCGGTCTGCTCCAAGCTGTTATTTTTGACGATTCTGCCCACCCGAAAGCCATGCTCCTCCACCAGGGAATAATCGCAGCCCACCATGTCCGCTCCGGTTTCCCGGGCCTTTAAAAGCAGCTTCTCATAAAAATCCGGGCTTACCCAGTCATCACTGTCTATAAAACTCAGCCACTCCCCACGGGCGGCTTTGAGCCCCTCGTTCTTAGCGCCCCCCTGGCGGCGGTTTACCGGATAGGTAAATACCCGTATTTTTCCGGGATGTCGCTTTTCATATCCCCGAAGAATACTGAGAGAGGCGTCTGTAGAGGCGTCGTCAATCGCCAGGATTTCATATTCCACGCCCTGTTCGGCTATCGTCTGATTCAACAGAGAGTCCAGACAGAACTCCAGTTTCCCCTCCGCCGCCATATTGTACACCGGCACGATAATACTCAGCTTCATAAGGAACCTCTCTCTATGACGGCTCTGCCATTCTCCACCCGGTACACCAAATCACATTTTTCTATGGTCTGGAGACGATGGGCTATAATAAGCAGGGTCTTTTTGCCGTGCAGCCTGTTGATGGCGTCCATGATAGCCGCCTCTGTATCATTATCCAGCGCCGAGGTAGCCTCGTCCAGAATCAATACCTCCGGGTCATTATACAACGCCCGCGCAATACCGATACGCTGCCTCTGACCCCCGGAAAGACGGATGCCCCGTTCACCGATACCTGTATTTAAGCCCTCCGGCAGCGTCCTCACAAATTCATCCAGCTGCGCTTCCTTTAACACCTCCCACAATCTGTCCTCGTCTATCTCTTCCTCGGGAACGCCGAAAGCAATATTCCGCCGGATATTGTCATCCAGCATAAAAATCATCTGGGGAATATACCCTACATTCTTAAGCCATCCCCTGTACCGTGTCTTAATATCCACCCCATCCGCAGATACCGTGCCGCTTTTTACCTCCAAAAGGCCCAGCAGAATATCCACCACCGTGCTTTTTCCTGCGCCGGAGGTTCCTACAATACCCACGGATCTTCCCACCGGCACTGTAAGAGACGCATGGTCAAAAATCAGCCTCTCCGTATTAGGATAGGCATAGGTAATATCCTTCATCTCGATAAGCTTCTTCACCGGAAGCTTCTCCTCGTCCACCGCAAAGGACATATCTACCTTTGTCCCGCTGATTTCATCCTGGAGATTATCGGTAACCCCCATAAAGAAGGGCTCAAAATAGGCAATGGAATTTATCTGGTTATTGATTCGGTTCACACAGGGAAGCAGCACAAAAGCCGCTGCCGCCAGCGTACTGAACACCTCCATCATGCTCTCCGTGGGCACCCCCGATACCACCAGAAAAATCATATAACCCACCATCGTGCCCACACAGGCTGTCTCGATTAAAAGCTTCGGCACATTGTTATACAAGCTGTACTTTTGCACCGCGTCCACATAGCCCTTGCCGCATTTGCGGTATTCCTCCACAAAATACTGCTCCTTACAGGCAATCTTTACTTCCTTAATGCCCTGCACTGTCTGGGAAATCCATTTGAAAAGGCCGCTGTAATAGTCCTGATTATCCTTGCCCGCCTTATACATGACCGGCTTCAGCACCCTTTTAATGAGAATCATCAGAATGACCAGCACCACCGCCATCAAAAGCGTCATCGTGCCATTGGTCAGAAAGCAATAGCTGATAATAAACAGCGAAACCACCCCGTCCGACAACATCTGCAGTAATGCCAGAATCAGGGCGTACATATTGTTCACATCCGCCGTTATGCTTCTCTGCACTACCGCCGTATCTGCATTCAGATAGAATTCATAGCCTCTTCGCAGATAATTGCGCATCATCCTTTCCGAGGTGCTGAACTGATTTGTATATACAAAGGCAAAGGTCAGCTTCTGCTGGACAAACAAAAACAGGTTCTTCACAATAAAGGTAAGAATTAAAAGCACCATTACGGTCACAGCAAAATCATCATACTCACCGCCTCCCAAGAGCCGGTAAAAAATCCCGGCAATTCTGCTGTTCTCCACAGCCTCGGAATCAATGACCACGTTCACCACCTGCACCAGCAGACTCACACCGGCCGTCTGTAAAAAGGCGCCTATTACCATCAGAAATATCAGTCCCACCATATCCCGCTTTTGTTTTTTATCCAGTAATACATTTAATTTCTTTAATATTTGTTTCATGCAAAGCCTCGAATCCGTTTTATTATTCTCTTATATCTGCTCATTCTGCCTGTGAATTTCAGGCTTCTCATACTTGTCCATAAAATCCTCCCCCAGGCGCACTAATTCATCTGCGTACTGAATCGCCTTAATCTCCGTCAATACCGCCACGACCTTTTTGAAATGCAGATTCGGGAAGAAATTCAGCATTTCCATAGGCACCGTAGCGTCAAACTGCGGATACTGTGCAAACAAAGTGCGGTAATCCAGTACATCTCTTGGATGAGGCTTTAAAAAAACAGTCCCCTCCGGTTCGTACATTTCAATAATGTCCCGAAAAATACGCTCTCTGACGTCCAGCGTACACAAAGGGTCTGTCAAAATCAGGATTTTATCGCCCAGCGTGCTGCTCTCGTCTATCTGGCGCTGCAGCTTTTCCCTGTCCCGGATAAAGGCCTGCAAAATTAAGACCTTGTCCTCCTCTGTAAGCCTGTCCGTCAGCTCCTTTCGGGACTGCTCTATATAGCGGGGACAGGGATATTTAATGACAGATATGTCATTAACCTCCATGTCCAAACAGTATTTTCCGTAACCGTTCTGTACAAAAATCAGATTCAGCCTCCTGGAGAGAAAGGCCTTCAGGCCGAAATGCCCCCGATTATCATAACGGGCCGCATCATAATTTTTCAGACAGTTCAATCCGTCCTCCAACGCATGATAGGGTATTTTGTACTGATTCAGATAATAACCGATAGGGTCCGAGTCGCAATACACATAAATATCCCCATATTCCTTTAAATCCACCGGCACATACGGGGCCTCCAATCTGGCATAGCGCCTGGTGAAACGAATACGGTTCAGCAGATTCTTGATAAGCCCTGACGACTGCTTCCACCGGGCAAGCTCCGGGAAAAAATCATCTCTTTTTTCGTCAAACTCCAGAACCTCTTCAAACAGCCCCGTGCTCTCCACCCTCTCCCCAAGGCTCTCAAAATTGTTGGAAAGAGCGGAGAGCACCAGCGTTGCCTGTCCCCGCTTCTCGCGGGGCAGCGCCAGCTCCTTCAGAAAAGTAACATATACATGATAATAGGTATGGCAGATATATATTCTCTCTTTCATCAGGCCTCTCATTTCTTTCCTTTATAGATTGCGGTCATTTCCTGCCTCAAATATGGACTTATTTTACCATAAATTTCCCCTGTAGTAAAATCCATGGGAAATTTTTCAAAAAAGTTTAAGAATCTTTCATGATTCTTAAGCTCCGGGGCTGTCTGTAAGGATAGGGGGCTGGCGTCCTGCCCGGGGGCTCTTCACGGTCACCTGCGCAGATATATGAGATTTTCTTAATGTTTCGTACACACCCAGCAATTTCGGGACATGGATGTCCCGAAAAGTCCGACCTGAGCCACGATGGCGAATGTCGGACGGTTGCGTAAAAAGTCCCAATCCCTATCGAAACATTTAGAAAATCCATTTACCTGCGCAAATGACCGCGAAGAGCTCCCCGGGCAGGACGCCGAACCCTATCCCCCACAGGCATCTCCCGAAATCCCCCCACAAAACAATCAGCCAAATTCTATCCCCCACAGGCATCTCCCGAAATCCCCCCACAAAACAATCAGCCGAATTCTATCCCCCACAAGTGTCTCATGAAATCCGCCTGTCAAAAATGCACGATAATGTAATCTCCTCTGTCCACAATCGAACCCTTTGCCGGAAAATCCGGCAGCTTCAGCGAATATTCCTCTGCCTTTGCATACAGAGAGGTGTCCGTCAGAGGCTTTACCGTATGACCATGCATGGCAAAAAACCGGGCCATCTCCTCATCCGTATCAAAAGCATAACGAGCCCAGTCCAATACCGACAAAGACGGAGTCTGAGCCACCCATACCCCGTATTCCCTGTAGAATTTCTCCAGAAGATGCTCGTCTATAAGCCCCGTCAGATTGTTGATTTTGTAAAAGGTCTCGGAGCCGTAGGGCACATAGGCCGCCTGAATAATGCTTTGGGGCACCTTATAGGTTCCGGTGAACACCACAGGCTTTGAGATATCATAATTTCTTTCCAGCTCGTAGGCAATCCAATTCACTGTGTTTCTGGCGTCCTCATATTTCAGATAGTCCACATAGAACCACTGGTTCATATCCATGCATTGATTAAATAATAACACGGAAACGACAACCCCAAAGAATCCCCGGCCGAATAACAGCCCCCGGTCCATAAGCCCTCCGTTCCCCTTCCCCTGCAGACGGCTCTTTATGATATTCTGTAATTGATTCAGGCCATAGGCCGCCAGCAAAACTCCATAGGCACAGACCAGCGGCAGAAACTGAGCCGACCGGTACAGGGTAACGCTGCCTTCTATCAGCACCAGCAAAAAGCAGGCAATAAAGCATCCCAACGTCAAGAGAAGCGTCCAGGCTTCTCTTTTTCGGACAGTGCGTATCACCGCCCCCACAAGCATGATAAAAGCCGCAAGAACAAAAAGCGCAATCGGCAGATAGGCATAGGCAAAAGCACCGTACATCACAAAAACTCTTTTTAACGCCATCACAAACTCATCCCGGGCCGCACTGTCAAATACCCAGGAAAGCATCTCTCCCAGAGAGCGCTGTACCGCCTCCTCCTTCATATCCTGCAGACCAAATACTCCGGTAACCGCCGCAATCATGACGCTGCGTAGCAGAATCGCCGCCACGGCCACCGCCGCTCCCATACAAAGCGCCGGGAAGATTCTCCTCTTCATCCCCCCGTAGCGCTCGGATAAAAGCATCAGCAAAAAGCCCACCAGCCATACCACCATAAAAGATTCGTAACAACCCACAGATACCCACAATAAAAGCCCTGCCCCCAGAAAAGCTCCCACCTTTCTCTCTGAAAATCCCCGGCGCAGCAGCGTCAGGCTCAGCCCGCAGCAAAGATAACCCAGCGCCACACCATTGTGCAGATAATAGGTAAACACCTCGCTGTGCAGAGGATTCGCTATCAGAAAGCAGGCAAAAAACAAATATCCCCAGAAGGGAATCCGCTCCCGCCAAATAGAATAAAACAGCACACACCACACCGTAGCCGCCAGCATGAGCACAAGCGCCCCACACAAATCCATCATAAAAGGGCCAAAATCCGAAATGTGTATCCATTTATTAAGAAGGAACAGCACCCAGCGCCCCACAATGGCAACCAGCCCTTCCTCAAAATAATAGGCATAGGGAGTATCGTCGATTCCCACTGTCTGATGTGTAATCAAAAAGCCATAGCAGCACAGCCCTGTCAGAAAAAGCGCCGCCAGATAAATTTTATTCTTCACAAAATACAGAAAATCCTCACGCCATTGTCTCATCGATTCGACCTCTCCAGTCTGTAAATCACAAAATCATAATACATATAATGAAACGCCAATGCTTCTCGATAATCATATTCCTCCCGGAAGCTCCAGGGAATGTCTCCCGCAAAACAGATATACCAGATATCCCCCGAAACCTCCTCCAATGCCTCGTGATTTGTTAATTCCTCCACATTGTCAAAAGGAAGCTTATAGGGCTTATAGCCGTCTATATACACCTTAAGGCCGGGATGATACACACTGAGAAATACCGTATGGGCATAAGGTCCTATCATCACATCCTCCGCCTCTACCTCTTCCTCTATGAACTGCCTGTAAGCTTTCAGGCCTTCATCCTCATACTCCAAAGAAAGCTCTGACCCATACTGAAGCCCGAAGCACAGAAGCGCCGCCCCCCAAATACCGACCCTTGGAGGTATTCTTCTGATTTGCTTCATCCCCAGGGCATAAAAAAGCATCAGAAAACCAAATCCGGGAAAGGCATAACGCCCCAAAAAGCAATTATTCACAAATACGGATATCAGAAAACCTGTAAGTATCGTCAAAAGCAGCGCGCCCAGGCCTATGAGCGGCCTTTTATCAGCCTGACGCCCCAGCCCGCACAGTCCCAAACCCACAAGAACGAAAAACAGCGCCAGCCCCAGATACGCCACCCCGTCTATCGGCGTTTCCAGCGCCGAAAACCACTCTCTCGTATAATCCGCAAAGCTGGCAAGACTCGCCCGCTCCTGCACGGAACCCGTATCATAGCGCATTCTCAGAAGCATCTGTCTGGCCGTCACATACAGCCAGGGAGAAAAGGCAAGCGCCACTATGCCCCCGCAGACAAAAAAGCCCTTTCGCTTTTCCTTTTGTCCGCCGATAAGCAAAGCCGCCAAAAACAGCACATAAAACAAAAACGCCTGTATCATGGCAAACGTATGACAGTACACGGTACAGATACTGGCCAGACAAAAAACCGCCCATTTTAACGGAGTCTCCTCCTTATAGATATCATAAGCGCTAAGGCCCATCAACGTCATAAAAAACAACGCCGCCGCATACATACGCACATTTCCCGCCTGCACGCTCATAATCGGCATCAGCAGGGAAAACAGCATAAAATAAAGGGAGGTTTCTCTGTCAAACAGCTTTCTCACATAGTATTTTCCCAGAAGCATATATCCCATCATAAAAAACAGCGACAAAAGCTTTAGCACGAAGAAATGGGTCCCTCCGCCGCACAACAGATACAACAGCTTCAACAGCGAATAATAAAAGGGAGAATGAGCGTCCACCGCCGTGATATAGATGAGCCGTCTCCAGGGAAGGGCCACCAGCGCCGCCGAATAGGCCTCGTCATACCAGAGATAATCCGTCAGGCAGAGCAATCCCCAGACTACCAGTGCGCACACAGGCAGCCCATGCCAGATGAAATTTTTCAGTTTCTCTCTATCTGTCATAACAAACCTGTCTTTCCTCTAATAACGCTGGTACAGGGCCATATCCCCATCCCTGTAAATCTCCCGAAAACCTTTCCTGGCACAAAGCCCTTCAAGACTTCCTCCCGCCGGAAAGGCTATGTATCTGCTCTCCAACGTGTCCAAATGCTCCAGCACATAGCTCTGCTCACAGCAGCTGATGCCAAAGCCCTCCGGCAAAGCATACAAAAGCTGCCATCTGGTACTCCTCCAGCCTTCCTCTACCCAGTCATTCAATACCCAGATAACACAATTATCAAAACAAGGCGCCTCTTTATCCGCAAGCGCAAGCTCCCCCTGAAGCTCCTGCCGCCAGGTCTCCACCTGTTCATATCGGGCCTCCTCCCAAAAGGGCACCTGATAATCATAGGGCTCCACCGCCTTATAGCTGTACAGATAGGCAAAGACAGCGCCCAATACCACAGCCTTTTTATAGAACCTGGTTTTCATCAGACTAATCACAAAGATTCCCGCTGCCATGAAGGTCAAAAGATGCTTGCTTCCCTCTGTGAGCTTATACATCAGAAGCAGCGCAAAGAACATGCCCACAAAGCAAAACGTCAGATGCAGCTCTGTCACAAGCATGGCAAAAGCCTCCGGCCTCTGTCCTGCTTGCGCCGCTCTCCTTTGCGCCAGATATTTTCTCAGCTCCGTCAGACTCTGCCAGAGCAGCACCGCCAGCATCGTCAAATACCCTCCAAAAAAGGCCCCGGAGGCCAGTCCCTCTGTAAAGCCCCTTTGGGTATGCTCCCAAAAAGCGCTTCCCATGCTCTTTAACTTGCTCAGCGTATATATCACTCCGCCACCGATTCCTCTCTCAAGAAAGGCCTCTATCCAGTCCGTAAAGAATAGGGGAGCAAAATACTCGGCTCCCAGATAATGCTTAATCATTGCATAACAGCCAAATACTCCTGCCACTGTCAGGCAAGAGCCGACAACACCCCTCCAGCCTCTTTTGCGTACCCACAAAAAAGCCGGCAGCAGCATAAACAACAGAAAATAGGGCCTCATCAGCGTCAAAAGCCCCGACAGCAAAAACAGGCAAAAAAGCTTCCAGCCTCTTTCCCGCCTTATATCATTCACAGCCAACCCATAAAACAAAATCAACAGGCTAAAACAGATAATCTCCGGCATTCCGGAAAGCATGTACCGCACAAAGGGCATATAGAGACAAAATAACAGCGTCAGTACGCCCAGCTGCTTCCATGTGGGTCTCACCAGACACACAAAAAGCGCCATTGCCAGGCTCAACAGGAAAATATTGCAGATAACCGGACTCATCATATTCCAGCCAAACAAAAGTCCCCATACTATCCACGGAAATACCAGCACCGGGCTCCATGCCGCAAAGGATAGCTTCAAGGCATGACTTTCATTAAAGCCAAAATACCCCTGGGGATAGCCGTAATGAACAATTCCCTCCACCTGCTTAAAATAAAAGAGTTCATCATTCCACTCCGACATAGGCAGATAGACCTGCCCGATACTCTTTCCCTGTATCCCGCAGGATACAAGACAGCACACCAGCGGCAAAAATCCCATCAGAACTGCCTTCAGCAGCACAATATATCTTTTTTCGGCACGCCACCATGCCAGAAACCTTTCCATCTGTTTTTTCAATCTTCTCTGTCCTAACCTTCCTCTCCGTCTCTTCCCGTCCCGGTCTCCCTCCGGCCGGCTCTCCTACCTGATGTCCTCTTCCCCGATATTGATTCTCTCCCGAATGACATATTGAGGCGAATTATTCATACTGATATAAATGCGGCCGATATACTCTCCAATCAGGCCCAGCATCACCATTATCATACCCCCGAAGAATACAATGGCCGACATGGTGGAGCTAAAGCCCATAGGCACATTGGGATTTACAAAGTACTTTATAATCGTATAAATACCATACAAAAAACCCACACCGGCAAATATCCCCCCCACGGCAGTCGCAATCCGCAGAGGCCTTACCGAAAAGGCGGTAAAACCGTTAAACCACAGCGCTAACAGCTTCTTTAAGGTATAACCCGAGCTTCCCTGCTCTCTCTGTCTGTGATGGACCGATACATTTGCGATATTTTTTGTGGTACGCAGCACCAGTCCGATGACATAAGGATAGGAATTCTCATAGCGTATCATATCCTCCACCACGAACCTTCTCACGGCAAAATAACTGGAGACATAAAGCTCCGCAGGCTTATCCAGCATCATACGGGTCATCAGCTCATTCACCTTACTGCCCATATTCCGAAAGGCCGAATGCTGTTTATGGTCATACCTGGCATATACGGCGTCATATCCCTCCTCCAGCTTCTCTATCAGCTTGTCCGCCTCCTCCGCAGGCGTCTGCCCGTCGTCATCCAGACAGACCACATAATCCCCCACGGACTGGCGAAGCCCTGCCATCAATGCGGCATGCTGCCCAAAATTCCGTGAAAAGCTGATGCCCTTAATAGAACTGTTTTCCCGGCATAGCTGTCGAATGACAGAAAGCGTCCCGTCCGGAGAACAGTCATTCACCAGAATCATTTCGTGCTCGTATTCCTTCATCTTCTGCATTTTATCATCAATTTCCGCTACCACCTGAGCGATGGTATGCTCAGAACGATAACAGGGAATTACAAAACTGATTTTCTTCATACTAACCTCCATGCTTCCGCTTTGCGGAAGCTCACATCAGGATGAGAGACTTGGCATTTTTTTGCTCACGGCTTCGTCTGCCCGTCAAAAACTACTGCCATCAGCACAATATCACAATATTGTCCGTCAATACAGACGTCCTCCTTCAAAAGGGCCTCCCTGCGAAACCCGGCCTTCTCATAGCTGCGGATAGCCTGTCTATTATCTGCAAAAACCCTTAAATATACCCGGTGCAGCTTCTCCCGCTCCCGACAGTACCGAAGCATCAGTCTTGCAGCGGCTGTGCCGACTCCTCTGCCTCTGGCCGATTCCTCTCCGATAAAAATACCGTATTCGGCCTTGTTGTGCTTTCTGTCTATGTCGCGGATATAAACGCTGCCCAGGGGGCCCTTCGTCTCTGTGTCACAGATGATAAACTGCACCACCCTGCCCGTCTCTACCATATCCCGAATCCAGGCCTCATGTCCCTGTCTCGTAAAAGGCTCCTGATAAATAAATCTTCTTCGCACCGCCTCACTGTTGCGCCAATCCACAATGCGCTCCGTATCCTCCGCGGTCATCGGACGAAGATAAATACCCGCCCCTTCATCCATATAGCGCTCTATGTCTGTCTGCTGCCGTAACATTTATTTTCTCTTTCCTTTCTGTTCTTCGCTCTCTTTCCGTTCCCACTCCCTGACAGCCTCCTGCCGAAAACACAGAACTGTCAGATAAGGAACGCTGACCATAACCGGATAAATATATCTCAGCTGCACCACGGGACCCAGAAGCAGGGTCGCGAAATATCCAAGGATCAAAAACAGCGGCAGGCAGAAGGCATATTTTCTCCAAACCAGCAGCGCGCATAACAATATCAGACACCACCACAGCCAGATTCCCGGCACAAACAGATATTTTATAACCGGTACTTTCAAATACATATTCTTATCAGCCCAGCTCTCCAGCTTTTCATGTAACGCAGGCCATTTGGAGGCCTTGTGTATACCGGTCTTTTCTACCACGCTTTCCCACCACTGGGTCTGGACATATCCCTTGCCCTCCATACCGGGATACATCTCTTGATAAATCGTGCTATGACTCCTGTCGTTCAAATATAAATAACCGGCATTAACCTCCAGCGCGGCATTCACAAAATCCCCAAAATAGCTTGTCATAAGGCGCAGATAGGAGGTAGCGAACCTCCCGGGCTGATACCGAATCACAGAGGTCAACGTGCGGCTCTTCACCGGGTCCGAAATATGGGGCATATAGCCCAGATAGCCGTCTCCCATAAAAAGCTCCTGTATCAGCTCCTTATCCTCCCGGGCCATGGTATCATCGTCCTCCGGATAAACGCCCTGGCCTCCATGATACAGCATACATCTGGCAAGCTGCTGAATCGGCATGCTCAGCATCTCCCGCTTATCTCCCTGCACCGCATTTACCGATGCGCTCAGAGCCCACAATGCCACATTTCCCGCCAGAAGAGCCCCAATGCATTCCAGAAACAGACGAGCCAAAAGCGCTTTCCTCTCACGCTTTCTCTTCCCTCTTCCCAAAAGCAGCGAAACCGGCAGAGACACTGTTAAAACCAGCATCGCATACTGTCCGTTATTGCGGAAGAGTATCATTCCCAGGGAACTTACCAAAAACAGTATATCCGCTTTATGCAGGCTAAAATCATTCCTTCCGATTCTCAAAAGCTCAAAAAGGCTCAACACCTGAAACAGAAAAAACGCTGTGAATATCACATCCTTTGTCATACTGACGCTCAGATAGCCATGAAAGGGATAAAACATGGAAAACAATAAAAAAAGAAGCTGCCAGCCGGGCTTTATGGCATTTCTTTTCAGCACTAATATGCCATACGCCATTGCCGCTGCCAGAAGCAGCATCTGGAGCAGCGTATACAAAGCCCCTCCCCTGTTGGCATCTCCGAATAGGGATCCTCCCAGCCAAAGACAGGCTCTAATCCACAAAGTGTGCGCCAGAGGATGATGCTCCACATACTCCCCCGTCTCTATCTGACCTATCTGGGTTACCGCGTCATATGCGCAGATGCCCGGATAATACGCCAGAAAGTACGGAAGCCATGCCAAAAAAATCAATACCAGACACAGCAAAAAAGTTCCTCCGTCACCCAAAAAAGAGGCCTTGTGTACAGCCCCTGCGGAAAGCTCGGACCACCCGGGAAGCCTGTAAACGACAAAGCAAATCATACTACCCAGAAGGCTGCCAATCAAAAAACTAATCAACAAAATCATAGCAGTATGCGAAGAGGACCACTCGATATTGCCCCTCCTCTCCAGTTCACTTCCCGTGATAAAACAGAATACAAAGAGCATTCCTACCACGGAAAACAGCAAATACCCTATTTTCTTTTTCAGCAAATCCCTTTCGTGGCGCATGCAGATAACTCCCTGTCATTTTCTTTTTTCGAACCTTTGTTCAGTGGCGTTTTAGTGGCAGTTCCCCTGTTATAATACTCTCGTAAAAGGGGATTTACCAAGATACAAAAAGGGAGTAACCGAAGGAACGTCTGTATATACAGGCGTTTTTTCACCTTCCTCCCTGTAAAATGCTTTTCTTTTCACCGCTTACCTTGTTCAGACGGTATTCAAAATCTCTTCTGTCCTTTGCCGCCATAACCTCCAAAATCATGCCCGCAAAAAAAGACTGGATACCTGCCATCGCCATAAATCCACACCCAATCATGGTAGGAAAGCGAGGCACCAGCCCCGTGCTGATATAATCTCCCACTACTGGCACGAACAAAACCACAGCGATGGCAACCAACACAAAGCACAGAAATCCAAAAAACCTTAAGGGTCTGTAATTCTTATACAGCTGCAGCATTTTACGGATAACCCGCAGGCCGTCGCTGTAGGTATTCAGCTTGGACACGCTTCCCTCGGGCCTGTCCCTGTATTCCACTACCACATTCTCCACCTGCAGGTTATAATTCACCGCATGAATAGACATTTCCGTCTCTATTTCAAAGCCCTTGGAAAATACCGGGAAGGTCTTTACAAACTCATAGCTGAAGGCTCTGTAGCCGGTCATAATATCCTTGATGTCCGAACGAAACAGGCTGTTGATGCCTGCCCGCATAAGACTGTTGCCGAAGTTATGGAAGGGACGCTTATTCTCGGTAAAATAAGTAGAGGAGAGCCTGTCCCCCACCACCATGTCCGCATTGTGCTCCAAAACCCTGTCCACCATCTGAGCGGCACAGTTAAGAGGATAGGTATCATCTCCGTCAATCATAAGATAGCACTGGGCGTCTATCTCACGGAACATTCTGCGAATCACATTGCCCTTCCCCTGCTTATATTCATGGCGGACAATGGCGCCCTCCTCCATGGCCAGCTCCACCGTGCCATCCGTAGAATTATTGTCATAGACATAGACTGCCGCCTCCGGCAGCGCCTCTCTTACATCCTTTACGACCTTTCCTATGGTCTGCTCCTCGTTGTAGCAGGGTATTAACACCGCTATCTTATCCATTCTTACCTGTTCCTTTCCAATAAATGGGTTTTCAGTCAAATGCCATAGATGATTATAGTATATCACGAAATATCTTCTACAGCCACTGTTTTTATGAATAAAGTTGTGTTATACTAGATGATAAATACCAGTTTCTCAGGAGGCCCCGCAATCGATTGAAACCTACGCAACCGTCAAAACCATGGATTTTATCATTAAACGACCCTTTCAGACGCTTTTTTAGCGGATTATATTCCTTCGCCTTTTGTTTCGCAGTAAGCATCTGCCTCCTTCTGGCCGCAGGACTGTTTATCAGCGCCTTTTTATGCACCAGCTACAGCGAGGATATGGAGACGCAAAAGGCGCTCACCAGATGGGACAACCCCTTTGTGAATCTGTTAGGCCTGTTTTTGTTTTTGATTCTGTTTGGCCTGATTACCCGCCAGATATGCAAAAAGCCAAAAAAATATAAAAAGCTTCTGCTGCTGTCGGTTCTGGGAATCAGCGGACTTTCAGGCTTTGCTCTGATTTTGTTCGGACGCACCATGCCTGCGGCGGACGCCATGTCCGTATTCTCTATTGCAGAAAGCTTTGCCCTGGGAGATACAAGCGCTATTCATCCCACGGAATCCTATCTCTCCTATTATCCCCAGCAAATCGGTTTAGTAGCCTTTTACGAGCCTGTGATTCGTATTTGGAAGCTCTTTTTTCAGGATTTGGCGGCCTATCATTTTATCAAATGTATCTATGTGGGACTGATGTGGCTGATTATTCTGTTTCAGTATCGAACCGTGCAGCTTCTGTGGCACAGCGATAGGGCCGACTGTCTGTATCTTTTACTGGCCGGTACGAATCTGCCCCTTATCTTTTACAGCTCCTTTGTATACAGTGAGATTCCCAGCTTTGCCGCTCTTACGATGGGCCTGTACTTCCTATTAAAATTATTTCAGGGACTGAAAACCGCCGCCCTCCCCCGGAGGAAAAGCCTCTGTCAGGCCTTTGTCAGCCTTTTTTGTCTGACCCTTGCGGTACTGCTTCGCAAAAATTCCTTAATCCTAATCATTGCCGTCGTTCTGGTAACTGTGCTGGAATGGTTCCGGCTGCTGGCAACACAAAAAAAGCCGGATTTTGTAAAGAGCGTCCTTCTTCCCGCTTTCGCTCTGCTCTGCATTCTATGCAGCGTCGGCATTCTGCCGCTGGTACAGCGCCTGTATGAGCTGCGGGCCCACAATACCCTAAGCTCCGGCGTTACCGCCACCTCCTATTTCGCCATGGGCATGCAGGAGGCCTCCCGGGGGAACGGCTGGTATAACGGCTTTAACTTTTACACCTATCAGGATACCGGCATGGATACCCGGCGCACCAATGAGATTGCCCGGCAGGCCATACAGGAGCGGATAAACTATTTTAAGGAACATCCCGGCTATGCCGCCCGGTTTTATCTCTATAAATATTTGTCTCAATGGACAGACGGCACCTATGCCTGCAGACAGGCCACGCTGGCCCAGGCCGGCGGACGAAGCGTTTTTATAACCTCCGTCTATCAGGGAAGGGGCAGCCAATACGTCATCGGCTGGTGCAATGCCTACCAGAATGTGCTGTATCTGGGCGTTCTTTTATTTCTGTTAAAGAAGCTTAGGGAAATGCGGACCTATCGCCGGTCCCTGGATGCCGGCCGCCCGGTTATGAGGCTTTACTGTCTGATTGGCCTTATCGGCGTATTGGGGGGCTTTTTCTTTCATATGCTCTGGGAAGCCAATTCCCGCTATATCTTTCTGTATGGTCTGCTGCTCATGCCCTATGGAGCTGCCGGCCTGAGCCTGCTTTCAGAACGGATTCAAAAGGAGAAACATCATGACTCTTCTGCACAAGCTTAACCTACTGCAACCCTATAAAAGAAAGGGCTTCTGGGCGATTCTCATGCCCACTGTGCTGCTTGGCCTTTTCTGTATCCTTCAAATTCTGCTGCCCAACAGGCAATATTCCTTTCAGGGAAGCCATACCTTTCCCCAAGGGGAGGCTTGCGACAGCTATGTCATTTATCAGGATATTCCCTTAAGAGCCGGCGTTTATTCTATCGAGCTGGAATATCTCTCCGACACGGACAGAAACGGCCTGTGCTCCGCCCAGGACGGAACCGTCTTTACCGGCGGCCTTCTGACGAACGGCGAGCATCTCTACAGCGCTCTTGCCAAAACCGGATACCGCCTCTGGCTCTTTGAGAACACGGACAAAATGCAGTTTACAGTCTCCTATTCCGGGGAAGGCTCTCTACAGACCGGAAACATCACCATTACCGAAACCAATCAGCTGTGGAGTATGCTGTTGACTATCCTCCTGTTTTTCGGCTCCCTGCTGCTCTTTCTGTATATGGCCCGGCTTTATGACCGGAAATACGGAATCTCCCGGGAAAAGAAAACCGCCTTTACAGGTCTTTTCCTGATATGCGTGCTGGCCTGCACCCCTTATCTTCTGGGCGTCAGCATCAGCGGCGCGGATTTGACCTATCATCTGCTGCGCATAGAAGGCGTAAAAGACGGATTGCTCAGCGGACAATTTCCCGTGAGACTGGAACCGGAATGGCTCTATGGACACGGCTACGCCAACGGCGTTTACTATTGCAATGCTCTGCTTTACTTCCCGGCCATACTCAGGCTGCTGGGCTTTACCGTCACCGCAAGCTATAATCTGTATGGCATTGCCCTGACCATTGCCACCGCCTGGATTTCCTGGTATTGCTTCAGCCGGATTTTCCAAAATGCCAAAATCGGTCTGCTTTCCAGCGGGCTTTATACCTTGTCCCTGTTCCGTATTTCCCGGCTGGTCATCATCAGCGCCGTCGGGGAGGGAAGCGCTCTTGTCTTTCTGCCCCTGATTCTCTATGGCTTTTATCGGGTGTTTTGTGAGAATCCGTATGCTCCCTCCTACAAAAGCGCCTGTTTGCCCCTGGCCTTCGGCTTTGCCGGCATTATACAGACCCATGTGCTGACCTGCGAAATGACAGGATTATTGACCCTCCTTCTCTGTCTCCTCTGTATCCCCAAGGTCTTTCACAGGAAAAGATTCCTTGCACTTTTCAAGGGAGCCTTCTGGGCTTTGCTTCTGAGCGCCTGGTATCTGGTGCCTTTTTTGGATTATTATCTGACCCAGCCTGCCAATATCAAGTTCGCCTCGGCAAGAACCATTCAGTCAAACGGCCTTCCCTTTTCCGAGCTTGCCACATTCTTCTGGGATGATACGAAGGTCAGGGGACTATATTCGGTGAGCCTGGGGCTTGTGTTGCTGCTGGCCTTTCTTCCCTTTGCGGTCATTTCGGTTTACCGCATTTATATTGGCGTCAAAGGCTCTCATCAGCGTTTCCTTCAATCTTCTCAGCCCTCGGAAGAAGAGCATCCTTCTCTGCATCGGCTGGCGGGGCTTTGCTTCCTGTTCGCTCTGCTCACGCTCCTTTTTAGCTTGGATTTCTTTCCCTGGGACAGACTACAGAGCCTAAGTCCTCTGCTGGCCTCTCTGATTAGCAGCCTCCAGTTCCCCTTCCGTTTCCTGGGCTGGACTACTGTCTGCCTGATAGCGCTGTGGGGGTATTGCATCTGGTGGCTGGAAAAACAGGGTAAAAAGACACTGGGACAGCTTTGCTGCCTGTTTCTTCTTTTCTCCCTTTTAACCTCCGGCCTGTACACACTGAATCATATCAATCGAGACCATCAGAGATATACCATCTATAATGAAGAGGGCATGGGCTTTGGCTATATCTCCGGCGCCGAATATCTCATTCACGGCACGGACCAGTCTCTGCTGACCTTTGAGGACCCCGCTTTTTCCGATGGGATTTTGCTTTCCGATTATCAGAAGGATTATCTGGACATTACGCTGCATTGCGTAAACAGCTCCTCTCAGGAAGGCTATATCGACTTGCCCCTGCTGCTGTATAAGGGATACCGGGCCTATGCCACACAGAATGCAGGACAAAAACTTCCCCTGGAAATCACCTACGGCAATAACAATCTGGTGCGGATACTGATTCCTGCGGGCTTCGAGGGACAGCTTCGGGTATGCTTCGTCAGCCCTGTTTACTGGCGCATAGCCGAAGTCCTGTCCCTGCTTTCCCTGATACTTTTGCTGTGGCAGATACTCTCTCACACCTTGGCTCGTCAAGGTCTGTTTCCTCGCAGAAAGGAGGCAAAACATGTCTGATTGGACTTTCTCTTCCTACATGATGATATTGCTTCAGCTGGTTTCCGCCGGTACGGCAGGCCTGCTGTTTTTCCGCATGTTCGCCGACAAATATATAACGTATTTTGGCGTTTTGCTCTATCTGACCTGCCCCTATCGGCTCTTTGTCTGCTTTCGGCAGGGCAGTCTTTCCGGTGCGGCCGTCTGGGCCCTGCTGCCCTTGTATACCCTGGCTGTCTGGGAGCTTTATAAGAAACGAAGGTCTCTTATCTCTCTGCTGGCCGCCGCTTCGGTTCTGACTGCAATCGGCTTTCTGGATATTTTGTCGTTTCTCATCCTGTCAGGCCTGTCTTTGCTGATTGCCCTCTGCTGCCGTCGTATACAGGGCCTGCTCCCGCCCATAGCCGCGGCTCTCTGCTGCCTGAAGCCCCTCCTTACCCTTGTAAGGTATCTTCTAAGTCCTATGGCTGCCGAAACCAGACAGCTGCACAGCATTATGGGAGCCGGTTATATGCCCGGCGAATTTTTCAATGTCTATGCCTGTGCAGACGGGCATCCCGGCTTGGGAATCGGGCTTTTCATCGGCCTTGGGATTCTATTGTGGCTCACCCTGGCGGAGGGAAATCTACAGCTTCCGGGAAGCTGTAGGATAGCTCTGGGCCTTGCTCTCTTCCTGAGCATCCTCTCCCTTCGTATCTTCCCTTGGGACATTGCCCAGCGACTGGGTCTGTGGGCCCTGCGACTGGTCTCCCTTCTGGAAACGCCGGGCATTTTCTTCGGACTTGCCAGCTTCTGTCTTTGCCTTCCGTCAGGCTTCGCCATGGGCAGCCTGTGCCGCCCCAAAGAAAAAGCCGCCGCAAAATAAAATATCAATAATACATGTTTCCTCTCAGGATTCCATAGAAATAATAGAGGCCGCACACTACATGGGCCAGATATCCCAGCCACTGCACCACAAGGAGCAGCGGCTTCTTCTTTGCGGCCGTGGCCCTAAGCAGCACAAGGAGCGCTCCCACAAAGCTAAAGAAAATGCCGTACATATAACCCCAGGAAAAATTAAAGTCCGGCTTACGAAAGCCCTTTTCATAAAGCAGAAAGGCCATGGCAAAGCTCATCAGATATATCTGCCAGGAAAAACGATACACCGTGTTTTTCCCAAGCTCCTTAAAATTCAGCGCCAGCACCAGCACGGGAAAACCTATCCCCAGCAGAATCGCCGCCGGAAAATTCTTACAATACAGCCCCCATACCTCTCCGAAACAAAATCCGATGCCGCCCTCCGTTCCCTTGTCGGGTACAAACACACCCTGAAACTGATACAGCAAATCCAGAAAGGTAGGCAGAAAACAAAGTCCCAGCCGTAGGGTGGGGATAAAATTACGAAAGCCGCTCCGAAACAGCCTGTATACCATAATCAGGCCTGCCGTTCCCACCAGTACAATCGTAAAACTGGGCTTCGTCATGGTAGCAAGCAAAAGAAACAAAGAAAACAGAATATAATCCGCCCGTGAATTGCCGGATTCTTTCTCATAACAATCCAACAGCCTCACATACCAGAAGAAGGCCAGGATAGCAAAGGGCCTCGCCGCCATATAGGTGGCGTTATGAAAAGGATTCGCCGTAAAAACTCCCAGATATTTAAAGCGCATCCCCGGCAGAAGCATCCCCTTTGGCAGATACAGCATGGATATAAAAAACAGCGACACGGCCAGAATACTCAACGCCACGCCAGCCAGCCATGTCCTATTCCTCAAATGTCCCGACTGTCTGAAAGCTCTGTTTACCTCAGGCAGCGCCAGTCGGTTCAGCATAAGCTTCATGACCACCATACCCAGACTGTTTAACAGCATCGTAGCCAGTGCCACGGCAAATTCCGGCCCGGTGAAAAGATGCAGAAATGCCGACAGCTTAAAGAAAACAGGATAAGGGAAGCTGTAGCCGCTGTCAAGCCCTTGCATCTCCAGAATATAAGCCTTCATATCGGAATGATACAAAGCCTCGCTGCCTGTGGTCTGACGGGCAAATAAATACAGGGTAATAAGAGAAACAAAGGACAGCAGCAGACAAAAGAACAGAATATCTATTTGCCTGTCCCTTTTTTGTACTGCCGTGTCCCTGCTTTTTTCCATATCTCTATCCGCCAAATCCGCCATCTGCCTTTCCTGTTTCAGGCCTCCCGTTCTCCCCGCCCCATTCTCCGTTATCGGCCATGCCGCCTGTTACGTCTCGTAACCTTTCGCCCGAATCAAATCAATGACCTGAGCCACATATTTTTCGCAGGTCTCAATATCACCCGCCTCCACCATGACGCGGATTAAAGGCTCCGTGCCGCTCTCACGCACCAGAATGCGCCCGTTATCCCCCAAATCCTTCGCCGCGTCCGCAACGGCCGCCTGCACGTCGGTATCCTGCTGGACGCTGCGCTTATCGGTAACCCGGATATTTTTCAACACCTGCGGATATTTCTTAAAGGGCTCTGCCAATTCGCTCAGGGAACTCTTCTTCTCCTGCATAACCTCCATCATCTTAATGGCAGTCAGAATACCGTCTCCGGTAGTCGCATGCTTTTTAAAGATAATGTGCCCCGACTGCTCTCCGCCTAAACGGTATCCGTTTGTAACCATATTTTCGTATACATATTTATCCCCCACGGCTGTCTTTTCATAGCCGATACCTGCCGCATTAAAAGCCTTATAAAGCCCGAAATTGGACATGACCGTGGTCACCACCTTATTACCGTACAGCTTCCCCCGTTCTTTCATATAACAGCCGTAAATATACAGAATGGCGTCTCCGTCCACCAGATTGCCTTTCTCATCCACACAGAGACATCTGTCTGCATCTCCGTCAAAGGCAAAGCCCACGTCCAGACCGTTTTCCAACACAAATTTCTGCAGTCCCTCCATATGGGTGGAACCGCAGTTCCTATTAATGTTCAGACCATCGGGCTGATTGTGAATCACATAGGTCTTTGCGCCCAGTGCCTCAAATACATGCTGGGCTATCATCCAGGCGCTGCCGTTGGCACAGTCAAGCCCCACCTTTATGCCCTCATAAGAGCGGGCGCCCAGAGAAATCAGGTTATCAATATAACAGCTGCGCCCTTCGGCATAATCCACGGTACAACCGATTTGATCCTTCGTGGCATAGGGAAGCTCGCCCGGCTCCCCATCCAGATAGCTTTCAATTTTCAGGATGGTCTCTTCATCCATCTTCTCTCCATTAGCATTCATCAGCTTAATGCCATTATCATAATAGGGATTATGGCTGGCAGAAATCATGATTCCGCCGGCAAAATTCCCGGTGCGGGTCACAAAAGAGACGCTGGGCGTCGTGGTCACATGTAAAAGATATGCGTCCCCTCCGGAAGCAGTAAGTCCTGCTACCAAAGCATATTCAAACATATAGGAGGAACGGCGCGTGTCCTTGCCGATGACGACCCTGCATTTCTCTTTGTTCTCCCGGCCGTAATACCATCCCAAAAAACGTCCAATTTTATACGCATGCTCCGCCGTCAGTTCCTGATTCGCCTCACCCCGGAAACCATCTGTTCCAAAATATTTACCCATTGTATTGCTCCTTTTTTCTATTTAAATTCAGGCAGGCTCCTCAGAATTTGTGACCAATGCAGCAGCCGCCTGTTTGATACCGTACACAATATTTGTACACCGCCGAAGGCTCATAGGAAGGGCTGGTTTCATCAGCGCTTCCTATGACTTATAGTATGCAGCAATCTTCCTTACTGCGCATATAACGTCCTCCACATCTTCGTCTGTCATGGAATAATACAGGGGAAGGCTCAGTATCTCCTGATACAGCTTCTCCGCCTCAGGGCAAAGGCCTTTCTCATAGCCCAGCTTTTCATAATAGGAGTGCCAGTATACCGGCAGATAATGCACCTGAACACAAATATTCTCCCTATAGAGCGCGTCAAAAAACTGCCGTCTGTCACAGCTGAGTCTTTCCGTATTCAGACGCAATATATACAAATGTCTGGTGGTATCGGACTGAGGGATTGTTTTCTGCACCAGAAGCTCCGGCATTTCCCCAAAGGCCTCGTCATAACGCTTTACAATCTCTTTTCTCCTGGCCGAAAATTTCGGCAGCTTATGTAACTGGCTTATCAAAAGCGCCGCCTGAAAATCCGTCATACGATAATTATAGCCCAGCTCTACCTGCTCATTATACCATCGGGCGTCGGTAGGATGCACCATCCGGGACCGGTCACGGGTAATTCCATGCGTCCGCAGACGCTCCAGCCGTTGATACAATTCCTCATCATTGGTAGTGACGGCACCGCCCTCCCCGCTGGTCGCGGTCTTGACCGGATGAAAACTGAAGCAGGTCATATCCGCAATACTTCCCACCGGTTGTCCCTTGTATTTTGTTCCCATGGAATGAGCCGCATCCTCTATGAGTATCAGCTTGTTTTCTTCACAAATCTGTCTGATTTCATCCAGCCGTACGGACTGCCCGGTAAAATCTACTGCCACAATCCCCTTTGTCTTAGGCGTAATACAACGCCTGATGGATTCCGGAGAGATATTATAGGTCTCGGGCTCAATATCCGCAAATACCGGTTTCGCGCCGCAGTACAGCACACAGTTCGCCGATGCTGCGAAGGTAATGGGACTGACAATCACCTCGTCCCCCGAGCCAAAGCCTGCTGCCATAGCCGCTATATGCAGAGCCGCCGTACCATTGCATACTGCCGTAGCATATTTTGCCCCGGTAATCTCACACAATGTCTCCTCCAGCTCTGTAATCTTCGGCCCGCAGGTCAGATAATCGCTTTTGAGCGTCTCCACAACCGCCTCAATATCATCCTGCTCAATGCATTGCCTTCCATAATGAATTGGCTTTTCACGCACCGGTGTCCCGCCAAAAATCGCCAGTTTTTCCATATCAACCTTCCTGCCCTTTATTTTTATCCGCTCTTTGATTATAAAGCGCCTTATGCAAAACAGATTTTGCACAAAGCGCTGCTGTCAGCTTTATTTATTTCTCCAAATCCAGGGTTTTCAGCAATTCCCTGATTTCCTCCACGCTGAGCCACTCCTCATTATTCCCGGAGCTGTAGGAGAAGCCCTCGGGCACCTTCTTGCCGGTAGGTACTGTCTTCTTTTTTTCACTCCAGACCATCTGAGGATAAACAATGAAATTCTTATCATACTCATAGGTATTCCAGGAATCCTCTACCGTTACCATAATCTCGTGAAGCTTTTCACCGGGATAGATGCCGATTTCCTTCATCTTACAGCCCGGCAGCATAGCCTCTGCCAAATCAGGTATCCGAAAAGAGGGAATCTTACTGATAAAGGTCTCTCCCCCGTTCGCCTCCGCCAACGCCTTAATCACCAGCTCTACGCCCTGCTCCAGACTAATCCAGAAACGGGTCATTCTCATATCCGTAATCGGCAATTCCGTACCGCCGTTTCTGATGATATCATAAAATTTGGGTATAATAGACCCCCTGCTGCCTGCCACATTGCCATAACGCACAATCGAAAAGCAGATATCCTTACTGCCCGCATAAGCGTTTGCCGCAATAAACAGCTTGTCCGACACAAGCTTTGTCCCGCCGTATAAATTCACAGGATTCACAGCCTTATCCGTGGAAAGTGCAACCACCTTCTTCACACCGGTATCCAGGCAGGCGTCTATCACATTCTGAGCGCCGTTAATATTGGTCTTAATCGCCTCTGCAGGATTATACTCACAGGCAGGCACCTGTTTTAAGGCCGCCGCATGAATCACATAATCCACACCCTCCAACGCCCTGGTCAGCCGCTCCTTATCTCTTACGTCTCCGATGAAAAAGCGAAGCTTATCCGCATACTGCCTGAATTCATTCTGCATAAGAAACTGTTTAAACTCGTCTCTGGAATATATAATAATTTTCTTCGGCTCGTAATGCTCCAGCACATATCTGGCAAATGCCCTGCCAAAGCTTCCTGTGCCGCCGGTAACTAAAATAGACTTGTTATTTAACATATGTCCCTCTCTTTCATACCTCCCGGGACTTCTCCCGGAAAGACATCCCGCTACATCATATCATATCGCGCAGCGTACCACAACCGTTTTTTGCGCTTCCCTAACAGATTACATGAAAGGCCTTTTGTATATTCTGAATATCCGCCTGCGTAACACTTCCGCCATATTCTCCGTCAACGGTCCAGTCAATCACCTCCGAAGAGGTAATGGTCAACCGGGAGCAGCGCAAAAACACCACATTGGAATTACTCTCCAGGCTGTTCTGGGTAAGGGCTACCACCATTTCGTGAAGCTCCAGCAGATTCTTCGGCGCTCTCAAAAGCAGCACCTCGAACTTCCCGTCATCCAAAGCGCTGTCGGCCGGAAGGATATCCTTAAAGCCCCCCACAAAGAGAGAGTTGGTCACCAGCCCCAGAATAAAGGAACCCTCCAGATTCACGGTTTCCGATTCGATTCTGACAGGATAACTCCTCAAATCGGATATCTGCTTAATGCCCTCCAGAAGATAGGCGGTATGTCCTAATAAATTCTTTGTTTTCTGGGACGTCGTATAAGAAACCTTCGTGAAAATGCCAAAGCCCGCCACGTACAGAAAATACCGCTGATTGAACCGGCCGATATCAAACTGATGGGGCGTTCCGAACAGAGTCTGAGCCATGGCCATAGACAAATTACTGCTTATCCCCAGGCTATGAGCGTAATCATTCGTGGAGCCGGCCGGCAGATAACCTACATCTATCTGAACCTTCCGCTCCATCAGAAAGGACATCAGTATGTTTAAAGTGCCGTCGCCTCCGCTGCACACTACCCGGTCAAAGGCCGTATCGGCCGACAAGTCCTCCCAGCGCTCCGACAGCTTCATTATCGGGCATAAGGTAACAATATAATCTTCAGAATCATAATAGTCCACAACTTCAAACAGCTTTTTTTGAATTTTTGCCTGTCCGGCTACTGGATTATACACAAACAGTAATCTTTTCATAAAATAACCCTCGTTTCCGCGCTACAAATATTCTATGTTCTCTCCGCCCTCCCGCAGCTTTTCCAGCAGCTTTTTGATATCTCCCATACGCTGCTTATCCCCTATCAGCGTAACATCCTCCGTATCCACAATCACCATATTTTCGATTCCCACCGTGGCAATCAGCTTATTCTGCGCCTCTATGATACAGTCCTTTGTATCCACCGTCACCACATGACCGGTAATGGTGTTCTTCACCTCATCCTCTTCCTTTAAACGCCCCACAGCCAGCCAGGAGCCCACATCATCCCAGCCAAACTGTCCGGGAAGCACATATATGTCTTCCGCCTTTTCCATAATGCCATAATCCACAGACTCCGCACGCATAGCGGTAAATTCCCTGCAAAGCACCTGTTTTTCCTCCGGCGTACCGATATGCGCACTGATAAGCATAAGACCCTGAAAAATATCCGGCAGATATTCCTCCATACAGGCCATAACCGTGGAAGCCTTCCAGACAAACATACCGCTGTTCCACAGATACTCTCCGCTCGCCAGATATTCCGTAGCGGTCTCCAAATCCGGCTTTTCCACGAACCGCCTCACCCCATAGGCTTTCCCCTTTCTTTTACTGCTGTCCCTCTTAATATAACCATATCCGGTTTCCGGGCAGTCGGGGGTAATACCAATGGTCACGATATTCCGCTTCTCCTGAGCTATCTCCACCGCTTCCCTCAGCACGCTGCGAAAGCTGTCCTCATATCGTATCAGATGGTCGGAGGCCAGCACCAGCATCACGGCATCCTCGTTTTTTTTCAGCATATAAGCCGCTCCCAGTCCGATACAGGGAGCGGTATTCCTTCCCTCCGGCTCGCAAATGATGTTTTCCTCCCGAATATCCGGTAATTGCTCCCTGACCAGCTCCTTATAGCTTTCATTCGTGGCAATATAGATATCCTCCATGCGCACGATGGGCAGGATACGGTCTACCGTCAGCTGAATCATCGTCCTGCCATTCCCCATGATGTCTATGAACTGCTTGGGGCGGTCCGCCCTGCTCCTGGGCCAGAAGCGCTCCCCCCGGCCTCCTGCCATGATTAATGCCGTCACCTTCATTCTAACCTCCATGCCGCCTCTGGCGGCACAAATAAGATTTCTATCCAATGTTCCTCGCCGCTGCTTCTCCTCTTGCCAAATTTAAATCATGCTCCGCCATGATACGGCAAAGCTCCTCATAACTGGTTTTCTGCGGATTCCAGCCCAAAACGGTTCTGGCCTTCGTAGGATCTCCCCATAAATTTACCACATCCGTAGGACGATAAAACTCCTCGCTGACCTCTACCAGCACTTTCCCCGTGGCGGAATCTATTCCCTTTTCTTCGATTCCCTTTCCCTGCCACATAATATCTATACCCATGTAGCCAAAAGCAAGAGTAGCAAATTCCCTCACCGTATGCTGTACCCCTGTAGCAATCACGAAATCTTCCGGCTTATCCGCCTGAAGCATCAACCACATACATTCCACATAATCTCTGGCATAACCCCAATCCCTTTTGGAATCCAGATTCCCAAGATACAATTTGTCCTGTAGTCCACACACAATCCTGGCGGCGCCTAAGGTAATCTTTCTTGTCACAAAGTTCTCGCCTCGTCGCTCCGATTCATGATTAAACAAAATACCGTTCACGGCAAACATATGATAAGCGTCCCGATACTCCCTCACAATCCAGTAACCATACTGCTTTGCAACCGCATAGGGGCTGTAGGGATGAAACGGCGTATTTTCATTTTGCGGCACCTCCTCAACCCTGCCATAAAGCTCTGATGTAGAGGCCTGATAAATGCGACAGGTTTCAGCAAGCCCCATCATACGAACCGCCTCTAAAATACGAAGAACCCCCAATGCATCCACATCTCCTGCATATTCCGGAGCCTCAAAACTCACTTGTACATGACTTTGCGCCGCAAGATTATATATCTCATCAGGACGAATTTCACTGATTGCCCTGATAATGCTGGAGGAATCCGTCAAATCGCCTCCGTGCAATGTGATTTTCTGCGCACGAAGCAAATGTTCGATTCGAGCCGTATTGTTCATAGAAGCTCTTCGCAGTAAACCATGTACTTCATATCCTTTTTCTAATAAAAACTCTGCCAGATAGGAACCGTCTTGTCCCGTTATTCCTGTAATCAATGCCTTCTTCATACCTAACCTCATTTCTGTGCCGTTTTTACACAATCTATTTTCAATCTTCCCACTCCGTAATGAACGTACATATCCCTATGGAACCGCGCCGAGTGCGGCGCAGCCCCTCCAAAACGGAACAGGCATATTATATGTGACAACTCCAATAAGCATACACGACAACACGCATACTTGTCAAAGACAAACATGCTTAACCGTATCAAACCGTTATGTGTAAGAGTATAAACCACTTGTAAAAAAAAGTAAACAATGTTATAATCGGTCTATCTGAACGATATATTTAAATGATGCTGAAATGCATCGGATTTTATGATTTTCGGAAGGGAGACGATAGCGAAAGGAAGCATAAGATTTTCAGTTCATAGATTCATTTTATTTCTATTTTTTATTTATCAAGGAGGATACGTCATGAAAAAATTATATAAGCTGTTGACAGCTTGTACTTTTGCATTAATGCTGTTATGTTCCACATCTATAACCTCTCAGGCCGAAGAGACAAAGGCGGAAGCTTTCGGCACTCTGACCCATGTAAATCCGGAATATCGGAATATGATTTCCCTGACGGATGTCCAGGAGCCTGCCGCCTATACCGTTACCGACAGCTCCGAACCGGCTCTTGAGACCCTTAGCTATGATAAGGCCGTAGCTTATGTGCGCAAGCAGATGATTGCCAGAAAGACTTCTTTTAGCTTTACCTTTCAATGGGATAAGTATATGGGGCAGTCCGCTTATAACGAATTCCTGGACGATGTTTTTGAAGAAACCGATAAGACGGACCCTAAGGCCGGTGATTACCTTCATTTCCACTACCTGAGTTCACGAGCATCCTACCGCTACTACTATTCCTCCGGCAGCTATACATATGAAATGACCATGACAACAGAGTATTTTACGACTGCCAAGCAGGAAACCGCTTTTGAAAAGAAGCTGACTTCCGTAATGAAATCTCTGAAACTCAGCAAAAAGACAGACTACGAAAAGGTATCTGCCGTATATAAATACATTACCGACCATATTACTTATGATTATGACGCTCTTAATTACTATTCCTATACAGGTTCCATAGACAGTTACGAAGCTGCCTGGTCTGCTTACGGCGGTCTGGTGAAAGGGACCTGCGTCTGCCAGGGATATGCCTCCCTGTTTCATCGCATGATGAAGGAAGCAGGCGTTTCCTCCCGCGTGATTACCGGTTATGGTAACGGAGGTAAGCATGCCTGGAATATCGTAAAACTGAACGGCAAATATTACAATTTGGATGCTACCTGGGATGCCTACGACCCGGATTCCGGCATCATGAAGGGCACTCGGAACTGGTTCCTGCTCTGCCCCTCCAGCTTTAATAAGACCCATGTAAGAGATTCACAGTATAATACTTCTGCTTTTAATAAGAAATACCCTATGGGTAAAACGAATTACAATCCTGACAAGGATTCTGCAAACAAAAAGTATACGATTACCTATAAGCTGAACGGCGGTAAGAATTCTTCCAAGAATCCCAGCACTTACACCAAATCTTCCGCTACCATCACTCTTAAGAATCCTACAAGAACAGGATACACCTTTAAGGGCTGGTATTCAGACAAGAACTTCAAGAATAAGGTAACCAAGATTTCCAAGGGAAGCACCGGCAATAAGACATTATACGCTAAGTGGGCCGCTAACAAATATACGGTTGTATTTAACGGCAATAATAATACCAACAATGTTAAGATGAGCTCCAAGACCTATAAATACGGCACATCCTATAAGCTTCCTGCAAATACCTTCAAGAGAACCGGTTATACCTTTACAGGCTGGAACACCAAGAAGGACGGCAGCGGTAAATCCTATTCCAACAAAGCGTCCGTCAAGAACTTAACCACTAAATCCGGCGGCAAAGTAACCTTGTACGCCCAGTGGAAGAAAAAGAAATAAAGAAATCTAAAAGCAGGAAAAGCTGGCATCTATAAACAGAAGATGTCAGCTTTTTTGATTAGGCAACCGCCGATTCCTTTGAGCATATCATGCTCTTCCCTGCACATTATCACAAAAATTCTTTGCCAATAGTATTCTTTCCTGACAAATTCTACTGATACAATCCAATTTTTTTCGGTCAACAGGCACATCCTCATATTCCCTATATGTAATGTCCAGGCTCTTAAAAAAAGGCTCCAGCTCTCCGGCCGCCAAGGGATTGATAAAGGCGATAAAATAATAATCCCGCCTCCAGATATACAGTATATGGAAGCCCTCCCGCCTGTTGACGGCATAATAGCCCCTCTTAAAATTCTTAGACACAAATTCCAGGGAGTGAATCACCGCATTCTCCGTGATAATAAAGATAGGCAATTTATAAGCCAGACCCCTGATTCTGTTTTTCATACTGCGAAACAGCTTCGTCTGCACAAACACAAGGTCATTTCGAATGCTCCTGATAATTTCCGTACAGTAATCCTCATTCCCGATTACCGTGGTATAATAAGTAGTCTGCCTGTTTTCGTCGTAAAAAGAAAACATCCTGATTTCCTCAAAGCCTCCCATTGGATGTTCCAGAAATACCGGATAATCTGTATGTTCTTCCTGATTGATAATATCAAAAAAAGCGCTGACACCACATTCCTGAAACTGCAGCATCCTCGTGCTATCCAGTTCCAGGGGAAGATTCATCAGATATTCCACATGATTACAATGATAATAAATATTTCCCCTCCCCACCGTATCCGCCCTCCGCATCAGACGCTCCCGAAATATAGAGGCGCCTATCACTCTTTCAAAGGCTCTTAAAGAACAGGCGTGAACAAATTCACCGGTACATTGCTCCAACGAAAAGCCCCCCTGTACCATATCCTCCAAATCCGTATACTTATGATTATTTCTGAAAATCACATTCACCAATATATCAAAGCGTTTATTAGGGGCAAAGCTTCTTGCATTTTGCTCCTCTGAAAAAAAGACATGCAGCTCTCTGGCATTGTTAAATGTTTCTAGGGGAAGCAAGTCCAAATTCACATTCAGGGCGGCTGCTCCCAAGAGACGCAGCCATGCAGTCATACTCCGGGCGTCTTCCGCACTGTGAACTCTGCCGTTCATACAACACAGCTTTCTAAAGTAGTTATAATACTGGCTGTTCCTGAGTTTGAGATTCTCTATGTTCTTTTCATAATGCTCCTTACCCTCTCGCAGGAATACATCCAGACTTTCTATATTTACGGCTATCCTTTCCTGCATACGTCTCATATACTGTAATAGCTCTGCATACATCCATCTGCATTTCTCATTAGCAAATGCATTCTTCTCCAACATCATGACAAACTGCCCGAAGGTAGTCGTGGTATACAGCTCCGCATGCTGAGCCTCATGTCTGCTGACCTGAGCAAGCCGGTCCTCCTGCAGCTGTGCATTTATCATTTCCCCATTTGAAAATTGAAACTCACCCTCTGTATTCATTTCTGTTTATCTCCGCCTCAGATATTCCTGCAACAAGCGCTACTTTTTTTGCATCATTGATTGAAACATATTTATCATGACATGATATAAGGATAATTTATCCCTTCCGGCAAAAAGCCTTTGAAAGCCAAACAATATGATAAGATATACGGCGCCGCCGCATATTATCTGAAGGATATTGGTTCCTATCCCGACTCCCAGCTTATTTCCTATCACTCTTATCACAACTAACATCAAAACAGCATCTGACAAATATAGTGGAAAATACCGGAATGCTCTTACGATTCTGTCTTTTCTTTGGATGATATTCACCGAAAGGAAGGTAATCATCATCTCCGAAATAACGGTTGCTATCGCTACTCCTATATAAGAGAACTCAGGAATCAGTATGCAATTCAATATAATATTCATAAGTACTCCCATCGCAATCGTAGTAACATATTTTCGATCCTGTTCCAAAGGTATAAAATATTGCGTCCTTAATATACTGGTAATCCCTGAAAAAATAAGCACTATCGGCAAAACATGCATCACGCCGATACATTCTAAAAAAGTCTCCCCCATATACCACGGCACAAACTCCTTTGCTATGGCAATCATTCCAAATATGATAGGAAACATAATGGCGCTTGACATATCTATAGAATTCATTACATATCCAACATTTTTGTTATTCTGTTTCGTAGCCACCAGATGGGACGCCTGTGCCGTAAACACATTCGCCAAAACCGTGTATAATTGCAAAGGCATATTCACAACCTTATATACATTCTCATAGATTGCCACAGAATCCGTATCCTTCAAAAATCCCAACATGATTTCATCCGTATAATAAGCCCCCCTTAAGGCTAAAATCGGAAGAAACATAACCATCATAGGTTTTATATACTTATAAACAGTAGCCTTGTCAATCTTCGCAATATCCAGCATTTTCAGCGCCTTTGGCCATACACTGATATCCCCCAGCAGATAACTCAGGCTCATTATCAGAAAATATAGCGGCAGAGAAGCCTCCGTCTTTACAAACAGAACAATCAGGACAGCCGACACCAGCCTAATCATCACATTTCTCAACAGAATCGTCGCAATATTTTCCAAACCGAGAAAGAACCAGGAAATCCTGATACCCTGACCTATCAGAAACGGTAAAAGCAAAACAAAATAGAATTGATACTTCTGTGCAAAAAGGAACACGTAAATCAAAAAAGCAAGGATGGAAATGGCAGACGCCGATACCTGTATCAGAAAAATACATTTAAATGTCCGGGTCATTTCCTTTTTGTTGTTTCTGGTTTTTGCTATGGCCCTTGTTCCGCAGGTATTCACACCAAGCTGACAAACTAAAAGGAAAAAGCCAACAATAGAATAGGTATAAGAATAGATACCAATCCCGCTTTTTCCAATGGTAGCGGATAGGTATGGAATTAACAATAAGGGATATAACGCAATAATGACTTCATATAAAAATGAGTATAATAAATTTTTTTTCAATCCTCAATTCCTCACATCTCTCTATTCCCAGATGAAATACGCACAACGTATATCATAAAAACGGCAAAGCATATCAAAGACGTCACCTGTAAAACCTCCGGTGAAATCATTAACCCGCTCCCTGTTAAAAAAAAGTAGAAACCTACTAAACCGCCAAGAGAAAAAAACAGAATTTTCTCGTTTGTCTTTATTATAATTTTTGCGGGTATGTCATACTTTATAAGGAGGATTGCAAGAAATACCGGAAAAACTATCATCGTCTGTCGAACCAGAAACAGCTGCAGGAAAAAAACAGCTGCCAGGAAAGCTTTCTCCGGAAGCAAACCTTTCGTCTTAGTTTTTTTGGAATGACTTGATTTGAAATACCAACCTATCATAATCACGGCAATACCTTCGCATATAAGCGACAAATAAACAGAAGGAACCGGCAGAGAAAAACCCATCCAATTAAGAATATTATTTAAATCCGCTATCTGAAATAAAGAAATACAGGTATATATCACATATTTCCTGATGGTATCATAATTCCATTTAAAACACAATGGAATGAGTATCATCTGAAAGAACAACAATGCGATAAGCTTTGCGTCTCCGGAAAGAAGCATCAGCCCCTGGGAAAAAAGCGCTCCTGTCAAAAAATGCTTCTCATATTTTTTTTCCTCATAATAAAATCCCAAAAAAACAGTTACGGCCGTGAACAATATCAAATATGCATCGATTCTGTCCGGCTGAATCAGCAGCTCTCCATATAAGGATAACAAATCCGGCGATACCAGTTTTTTGATGGCAATAAAAATCAGACCACAACTCCCGCAAAGAACAAATCTTACCAAAATCTCGGGAGAACAGCTTCTTCCCTTCCACACGAGAAGTCCTAATATCACACAGCTTAACACAGAGGTCAAAATTTCCAACGCCGTCGGAAACATACCATAACATTGTATGATAAAGAGAATACTATTTGCCGTCAGCAAAAGTATCAAAACAATCGACAGCTTATCCGGTACTTTAACCTTCTTATCATATTTTGTTCTGGCAAAATCAAAAACACCTACTAACAGGATTATCAACAGTTCTGCATTTTTTACAGGGAATTGCGGAAACTGAACCTGAAAAAAAATATAAACGCTAAACATCAGATAAAGTAAACGCACATTTGAAGCTCTTGCCGGTATGCCCTTCATCCTAATCATCCTCACTCTTCAAAATATCCTGCCAGCTTTCTCCCAAAAAATAAATATACTGATTTTCACTCAATATCATTGGCTCAATGGATGTGGCGCCTGTTTCTTCCAACAACTCTCCCAGCATATACCGATTGCTGACAATAATGCTGCATTCAGGATCTGCACTCTCGTAATCCTCGGATAAAGTCCAATCAGCTAAAGCAAACTGGAGATTCTCCGCCTCTAAATGGGAAAAACCTGCATAATAGATTTTTTTCGTTGGCATCTCCTGCATTTGCAGTTCCTCAATAGAATCATAGATAGCATCTATTTTGCTATAGTTTTCTCGTGATTCCGGTATATATAGTTCTACCATAACATAAGAAAACATAAAAACAGAGAGCGCTAAAGATACCACACAACACTTTACTGGCTTGTTTTTGTATAAGAAGAAAATACATATCCCGAAGAAAATGGTCCCCAGCAATACCGTATCAAACAAGATTTCACTGCCTATCGTATCCAGCCTCTTCGCTAATGTAAAGGGCATAAACGCAGCATATACAGCCTTACTCCTATATCTTATCTCTGTTCCCCCAAAATATAGCTGTAAAAAAAGAATAGCTAAAAACTTAATTGCTGCAAAGCTGGCAATAGAGCCGAATAGAATGCTTTCCCTCTTGTGGCTCAGCAGCTCATAACCCCCGTAAATAAATGGTAATAAAGGAATAAAATATAGAAAATGATATCTTAAATAAAATAACCAACCGTTTATGGTTCCGTCTGCCAATGCATCCATAGTAGTCTCCGTTCCATGAACACAAAATAAAAACAGACTTGCGCATATCACGATTCCCAAAAAAAGCAACGCAACAATCATATTGTCAATCGCAATGGCATTTACCTTTTTCTTCTTTTGCTCCCTATCTGTTTTGAAGGTGAAATAAGCTATGGGCAAAATGATACATAAAATACCGCCGGAGGTCATCACCATGCCGCATACCCTTCCTATTACAAGGGACAAAAAAGCATATAATCCATCCAAGGATAATAACAGCCCAAATTCCGAAAACACCCCTGTGGAAGAGAATGCTCCCTCTATCGTATTTTGTACAATTTCTGTTGACCAAAGATTGCTCCTGATATTCTTTCCCATATATTCTACCAAAAAATATCCCCCTGTCAACAAAACAACAAGAATTGGCAAATTAAAAATACACTTTTTATATTTCAGCCTGATTACGATTGCCGTCAGAAGTACCGCGCAAATGGCAAAAATCGCTCTTGTGTGCAGGGATAAGGAATATACCATTGTAAGAGCGGTCAGAATCGTACCTACTCCTTTCTGATATCTCTTATTTTCCATACGAAACAACCACAATAGCTCCAAAAGCAAAAGCCAAACCGTAAAATAAAGCGGTAATTCATTATAAATATATGCGCCCTCCAGACCCTCAAAGTAAAAAAGAGAGGTTGACAGACATACCATTACCGCTTTTATATCGTCCGCCATACCCAGGTATTTCGTGTATATGACGTAGCATATCACTGAAATACCGCCATGTATCAATGCATTTGCAAAGTGCATGAAAAAATAACGCCAATAGGCAGATTTGACCCATAACATAATAGGTGTTAATAAAATCGTATAACCTCCGCCATAAAATCGCGCCACCTGGTCAACCAATTCATTCCAGTCGTACTTCGTAAAGCTGGTAACCCCACATGCAATCGTAAGAAACTCATCACTGCTGACCATACATCTTAAAACAGGCATTAAATAGGCATATCCTATCGTATAATATATTACGGGAATCACAAAAGCAAAAAAAAGATTCCTTCTTCTGTTTAAAAAGCTTCGCCTAACCATTTTCATTATTCTCCATTCATGTAATGAGCGACCCATTGTTTTAAATTCTTTATGGGCAGCTTCGGTAATATAGACTTTAGAACTTTTTTCTCAATGACATGGAGCAAATAATAGATATAACTTGGCACATTTCTATATACCGCATTTCTAAATCTCCTGAAAAAGGACAGGCCGCTTTCAGGCAGAGGCTCCCCTTCCCAGGGAGAAAGATTCCGATATTTTATAAACAACTCCTTATAGGGATGTTTACAGTTTCTATACCATGGTCTGCCATAGATACTGTTGGAAAAATGTATGATAACCGGTGCTTTCACAGCCTCCTGAATCTGCGCATCCGTATAGTATTTTTTAATTTTATTAAGCCTGCAAATATGCTTCGGTTTACAGCACATCATGCTCCACAAGAGATTATATTTCGGTTCTAATACAAGCATATGGTCATAGCATACCGCATTAATGATATTCTGATCGTGATATGGCGGAATCTCTCCATGCAGGTTCAAAAAATCAACCAGCTTCTCTGTAACCTTTTCAGCTCTCCATGCTTTTAAATTCATTAGGAGCATCCCCGTGTTTAAATACTGTTTTTCCTCCGGAAAACCAATCCTTTGTCTACATTCATAGCTTGCCCCCGGACCCTGGACGCCCGCAATCCACGCATCATGCATTTCTGTCTGATATAATTCTTCCAAAGAGCCGTTAATCAGCAAATCGCAGTCCAAATAGAGAAGCCTGTCCTCTTCTGTAATTTGCGTTCCAAAGAAGCGACCATAATAGGATTTGTTCGGAGCATTCAAATCTCCATCGTTCACTAAATCATCCAAAGGAATGAATTTTATCATACGATTATAGTTTCCCACTAAATCGCTTAATATCTTTTTCGACTCATCTGTCATGCCGCAGTCAATTAAAAAAATATGGATTTCCTGTACATCTTTATTGTTTTCCAATAAACTAACGATAGATACCCCCGCTACAGGAACATATCTGTTATTTAAGGAATATAATATATTCATTGCATGCTTCCTATACTGTTTTTCTTTTCCATCTGTATCAGATGAGAAAGCTTCCGGCTATTATTTTCCAACAATCGCTCCTTTTCCCTCAGTACCCTTTCTATTTTATGATTCAAATCTTTTGCTAAAAGCTTCTCTACAAATACTGCCAATTCATTACAATCAAGCATATTTACAAGGGATTGTACCTTACTCTCATAAATGATTGGAACAAAGGGACAGCTAGTCCTCAAAGCATAGATAATACTGTGCAATCTCATTCCAATTAACAATTCCGCATTTGAAATAATATATAATAAATCCTCCGGTTTCGCAAGCTCCTCATTTATTATCTGATTTATGTCCTGCAATCTATCGGTACATAAAATATCTCTTGCAACCCCTGCATCCCTTTCATAACAAAAAGAAAGAAAGACGACCGGCATTTTCTTTCTATCATTTATATATGCAACACATTCTCTCATCTGCTCAATGTAATGATTGTATTTACGTTGATTTCTAATCTTTAATTTTGTACACAGGGAGACAGGAATCAAGGGAACTGTATCAAACCAGTGTCTAATCGCTATCGCCACATATTTATCGGGTAATTCTCTATATTTTTCTTCCATTCCGTTCAACGAGTATCTCAAGCCGAATACCGGGTCTGCCGTCAAGGTACATGGGATGTCCATCCTCTCCAACAGTTCCTGAGAATACCTGTCCCTAACGGTAATACGGGTTACTTTTTTCAATACCCTTTTTACACTCCTCCTATTGATTCCGTAATGAAGAGGGCCAATGCTGTTCGCATAAACATAGGTGTACTTTCCGCATTTACATGCATATTTTAAATAATACAACCACCGGCTGACATTATAAATGGTTGTAGTATCCTGAAGTAAGCCGCCTCCCCCCAGGATAAACATATCACATTGCGCAATATGGCTTTTACAGGTGTTTCTGTCTGAATAAGATAAAAAGACAACATTCGGATGAATTTTCTGACTATATTGTTTATTTAAGGATATGACAACAATATGATATTCCTCACGAAATCTCTGTATTAAAGCGTCTAATATTGCCTCGTCGCCATTGTTTTTTATACCTGAAGCGCAATGAATCACCATTTTTTTCATCGCCTTTTCTCCTTGTCCTGCTTACTGAAGCGCTAATTCACGAATGACCTGTGCCATCCTATCCCATGAGTATTTATATGCTTCCTCTCTGATGCCCCTTATAAAATCATTCTCCCTGTCCTCCGTAAAATATTTCACAATACTGTCGGCCAGAGCTAAAGTATCCCCTTGATGAACCACATATCCTGTTGTTCCATCTATCACTACCTCCGGCAATCCTCCTACATCTGTAGCGATTACAGGCTTCTCAAATCCATAGGCAATTTGTACAATACCGCTCTGTGTGGCAGATTCATAGGGAAGCACTACCAAATCCGCTGCGGCAAAAAATTTTTCTACTTCCTTATCCGGGATATAACCGTCATAAATATCAACAGCCCCGGCAATATCCCAATCATGAATCATTCGCAAATATTCCTCTTTATTTCCGTCAAAATCTCCCACCACCAACAGACGGACGCCGTCAAGCTTTGCAAGGACTTCCGGCATAGCTTTTAACAAATGCCTTAATCCTTTGTATTCTCTTACAAAACCAAAGAAAAGCAAAACCCTTTCCTCTTCCTTTATCTGCAAAAGCTCCCTTCCTCTTTCTTTAGACATATTCTGCCATTTAAACGTATTATAAGCGGGATGCACCGTTTTCTTATAGCGCGCTTGCGGTTTGATACTCTTCAGATTGTTTTCATCCTGAGAGGACTGAACAATAAAATAATTTCCTCCGGCAAGCGTCATTTTCGTCAAAAATTTATCCATCGGAAAGCGTTCATGAGGAAATACATTATGACAGATAAACATTACCCTTATCCTGCCAATCAATTTTCTGATAGTAAAATAACAGGGAGCAAAGTAAGGATGCCACCATTGTATAATAACCAAATCCGGGTTTATTTTCCGAATTTTTGACGCTACTCCAAACCAGTTAAAGGGATTGGCGGTTTGAATCGCATAATCCGTGCCGTCTACTCGAAAGGTATCATCTTCATAATCTTTCTGCTCTCTTCTATACAGGATTTTGGGGTATTGCATCTTAAAAGATAACATATATACATCATGTTCCTTTTTCAACGTCCGACACATCAGGCTGGTATAATGAGAAATGCCGCCTTTATAGGGATATATAGGGCCAATCAGAATAATTTTTTTTCTTTGCTTCATTCTCTGCTCCAAACGCAATGATTTATAACCATGATAAGAAATTTTTCCTATATATAAACAACTCTTGTTGCCAAGAGTTGTTTATATATAGGTTTATATAGTATTTGTCAATTCAATCGACCATATGCAGAAATATAATAGCTGTCACCTGTTTCATTCGTAAGCTCTTCATCATTCTCTGTACCGGTAGAAGAACAGATTAAACGCTCCTTGGTTAAGCTTCTGATTCTAACCGTGTTAGCAGAATGCGTTGTTTCCAGGAAATAATAGCTTTCTCCATCGTTCCCCATATAGATGGCAACATGATGGACATGCATCCGTCTTTGATTGATATTGTATATACGGTCGCAGCTTCCTGTCTCTGCTAAATTATCACAGTTTTCATCGTTAAAGAAAGCAAAATCACCAACCTTCAGCTTATCCGGATTATAAAACAGGGTACCGTCTTTGGCACATTTAATAGCCTGTTCATCTGAATACAGGCCGTACTTTTTGGTTTTAAAATCTACTCTGGAGTATCCCTCATACATGTCAAAGCTGTCAAATCCCGCCTTATAGCATGCTGCCACAAAGTTACAGCAAGTATAGGTATCCATCTTCAAAAGCATTTTCTCTGCCTGCTGTTTGGTATCCGGCCTTATCTCTCCATATTCCTTGCCCAGACAGCTAAGACCAAATTTAAACATTTTAGCGACATTCGGATATTTTGTATTATTAACCGTCCAGGTAGCCTTTCCATCAGAACCAAAACTATATTTTACAGCTCCAATCGTCTTAGAAGTATTCTTTATCGCCGCTCCCGTACTTCTGTCAAAATAATATACTCCGTCCAAACCTGCCTGCTTGGCATTATCTTCGTATACATATTTTAAGCCTTCATAAATATAGGAATAATTTTTTGACGTCGGAATGAAATAGTATAGCTTTCCATTCTTTTTTGCAATGCCTTCACTGTTGACAATTCCGCTCTTCTCCTTAGGGTCAAAATAATATAAGTATCCTTTATCTCCCATAGGATAAACGCCTGTCTGCATTTCCAAAGTCTTTTCATCAAAATAGTAATATTTACCCTTGATACATTGCACTCTTAAATGAAGGATTCCCTTTTTGTCCACACAGTACTTACCGTCAACAATACCGATAGACTTGCCTCCTAAATCGGGATAACCTGTACTGGTGCTGGAATCATAATACTTATAATATACCTTTCCCTTTTCGTCTTTTCTCTTTACAATACCGTCAACAATCTCTCCGTTTTCATCACAGTAATAAACCTTACCATCAATTTCAATCTGTCCGTTCACCTTAAGAATATTTTTATCAGAAAAGACATATCGTTTCCCCTTAATGGTAGTAACTCCCGAAACAGCCAAACCTGTCTTTGGTTTGAAATAATAAATATACCCTTTATAACGCTGCCATCCCGTCAATATCTTCATGGTTGACTTATCTATCAAGTACAGTTTCTTACTGGAGACCCTTTGCAGCCCTGTTTTAACGATTCCCTTATCTCCTACCAGATACATGTCTCCATTGCTGTCTTTTACAACACCCTTAGCGGCATAACCGGTAGCGGAGGACAAGTCGTAATAACGGCCATAATAACTTCCATTGGACTTTTTAAATTTAACAAAGCCGCTAATGGCATGACCATCCTTCTTATCAAAATAATATCCCTTACCGGCAATCACTTTTGAAGTGTCGGTTTCTACAATTCCCTTATTTGACGACACATAATATATTTTTTTAGTCTCTGGATCTGTAGCAAGTCCTCTTTTGGCATATCCCGTTTTCGTACTGGGGTCAAAAAATACATATTGATTCTTTTTACTTATCTTAACACGGGCTACACCTGTGATGGCATGGCCATCCTCCTTGTGAAAATAATACGTTTTTCCTTTGACCTCTACCGTCGTATCCTTTTGCATAATTCGGGTTTTTGTATCGAAATAATAATATTTCTTTTTAATCTCCTGTAAACCCTTTACTTTTTTTCCATTACGATAATAATAGGTATCACCGTTTATCGTAACAAATCCGTTTTTCTTGGCAGCTTCTACACGAAGCGTCGTAAAGCCTCCTATCTCCAGCACAGTAGTCAAAATAAGCAAAAAAAGCAGCGAACTCAAAATACGGAATGCACGTTTTTTCATGTAAACACCTCCTTAAAATTGTTGATATGCAAATCCTGCCGTACTATATCCTGACCCATATACGCCAAAAAGAATAATAACAAAAAAACCAATCAGAAAAACTGCCCAGCGGATTGGCAAATTCTGTTCCGCCAGCTTCGCTCTGATATTATATTTCACCTGCAAAACACTTACGGCCCACAAGAAAAGAATGCACAAAACAGCATATATCATATTGGTTTTATCCAAGCCAAACTGCAAAAGCCTCCCGTCAAACCATGTGCTTATGCTCGGCGCACAAAACAATTGTTTTACCATCATCAACGCCTGCGTAAGACTTAAGCCCTTTGTAAGCATCCTGCCTCCCGCGAAAACACAAAATGTTCTCACAATCCGAAGCGCCTGAAAGCTAAAGCAATCCGTTTTAATATGTAACGCATGATTAAATTTCATAAACAGGTCGGCGCCGACAACAGAAATGGTAATTAATCCGCCATAATAGATGCCCCATGCAAGATAACCGGCTCCGGTGCCATGCCATAACCCGGTAGATATCCAGGTAATCATTACGGGAATACCGGTGACCAGCAGTTTAGCAAGTAATTCCGGCAAATGTTTGTCAGACCATTTCTTAAGTTTTTTAATCGGTTTACATATGGTTAGCGGATAATATACATAGTCCTTAAACCAGCTTCCCAAAGACATATGCCATCTTCTCCAAAATTCGGGAACCGATTTTGAAAAAAACGGATGATTGAAATTGCGCTCCAATTCAATCCCAAACATCTCGGAAACTCCTCGTACAATATCCATATATCCGGAAAAATCGGTATAAATCTGAAACACGTCAAAAATAATAGCGACCAGATAGATGGTTCCATTATGACCGGTATCAGAAAAAACCTGCGTCGTAAAAATACTCAATCTGTCAGCAATAACCAGCTTTTTAAAATATCCCCATAAAATCAACTGTGCGCCCTTAAAGATATTATCGCTGGATACTTTCAAATCCTTTTTTAGTTCAAGCCCCAGCTTATTGTATCTGGAAATAGGCCCCTGGACAATATGAGGATAATAAATGGCATACAATAAAAATCTAAAATAATTCGTCTCAAATTCATAACGCTTCCAATAGACATCCAATAAATACCCCACTGTGGAAAAGGTATAATAGGAAATGCCTAAAGGAACAATTATGCTTGCCGCCAAATCAGGTCTGGCAAGTCTGACTGATAAATAGTTCAACAGCTTACTGTTAATCAGGATAGCCAGATTCACTATCAGTACAAGCAATAAAATCCATCTTGCCTTCTTTTTATCCCGCTCTCTCCTGCTTTTCTTTTCCTCTGAGGAGAGATTGCCCTCTGCAAGAAATTGTTTCTGTTTCTCCCAGATTTTACCGATTTCCTTCGCTCCCAGCCATATCGTGAAGGATGTGAAGAAAATAAAGGGGACTGCTTCCGGCCCTCCCATGATATAAAATACGATGCTGACAGCCAACAGCATCATCCAACGATGCTTGCGGGGGCAAATGCAAAATAAAAATAGACTTGCCAATATGAAAAATATAAATTTGATTGATGTAATCGCCATAATCTATCTACCTATGCTAGCTTAACTCATCAATCATTTCCAGCATGGCGTCAACACTGTCAAAATGCGCCGCATCCATATATTCCATATCAATTTCAATCGAAAATTCTTCTTCTAATCTGCTCACAATTTCCATCGTATCAATGGAATCCAATACCTGATTGGTAACTAAAGCTGTTTCGCTTTCAAAATTCACCTCCGGTTTTACTGCCTTTAAAATTTCCAGTAATTTTTCTCTTTTCATTTTTCTTCTCCTTTATACTTCTATACTATTTTATCCAAAATCAAATTACAAATCGGTTTCTAAGTTCTTGTACAGTATCTTTCCAGACTCATTCTTAGGAATCTCATCAATATACATCACCTTGATAGCCGCTAAATTAATATGGGTTGTCTTTGCAAGATAACGCTCGCACTCTTCTACATCATTTTCTGCATTAATATATAATATTAATTTGGTATCGTTCCCAACACAGGCGCATTCTATCTGAGGGAACTGATTTCTTATCAGTTGTTCCACCTCATCCAAATTCACTCGACTGCCGTATATTTTCACAAACCTCTTCTTACGCCCTGTAATATAATAATACCCGTCGGCATCTCTCTTTGCAATATCCCCAGTCTTTAATACCCCGTGCCGTTCGTCTCCCTTTGCCAAATCTGCCGCACACTCTGCATAACCCAGAGTTACATTATCGCCCCGGTATACCAACTCGCCGTCCACATCCACATCTGTAATCAAATTCCCATCGTCATCCCTTAGCTCGAACTGTCCGCCGGGAATAGGGATACCGATACTGCCGCATTTTTCGATGCTCTTATCATAAGGTAAATAGGACATTCTTGCGGTTGCTTCCGTCTGTCCGTACATCACCACAAACCTGATGCCCGCTCTTTGCGCAAATTCACTAAATTCCTTATGACGATTATAGGGAAGCTTTCCGCCGGCCTGCGTCATGGTTTTTAACGACGGCAAATCCATTGTCATTAATTTTGCCCGCAGATACATCTCATAGGTATAAGCAACACCCACCAGAGAGGTAACCTTCTCTCTTTTTGCAAAATCCCAGAACTCTTTTCTTACAACTGGCAGGTCGGTAAGCAGAATGGTTGCCCCCACATTCATATGACTCTGCAAAACCGACAATCCGTAAGTATAATTCATAGGTAATGTAGTAATGGCTCTCTCATTTTCATCTAATTCCAGATATTCACAAATGGAATCCGTATTTGCCTGAATATTCCTGTAACTCTGTCTGACAAATTTAGGGCTTCCTGTCGAACCGGATGTGGTCAGCAATACCGCAAGCTCCTCATAAACAGGATATACTTCCGCATCCTTATTCTCTAAAAGAAGATAATCCTCCCATTCCAAAACCTTCGTATAAAGAGGAAATTCGTCTCTATTCTCTGCGGGTATGCATAAGTATCTGGGCTGATAGATATGCATCAGATTATCCAGCAGGTTCCTGTCAATCATGGCGTCCAACAAGATAGGAACCACCCTGTTTTTTAAAAGCGATACATAGCTTATCACAGAACCCAGCGTATTTTTACACAAAATGATTGCAACAGAATGCGTTGTAACAAAAGGAGCAACCTTCTCCCCGTATTGTGCCAATTCTTTATAGCTGACAGACTTGCCATTATCCTGTAACAAAGCGATATTCTCGTCAAAATCCCTTAATCTGTCTACAAAAAAATCCATTCATGAGCCTCCCTTATTTGACTGTTATATAGGATGAATAATAAGAGTTGCCATATTCATCTATTGCATTTACCCACAATTTCATATTGTTATATTCCGAACTAATATCAAAATAAAATTTTTCGTCCTCCTTCCTATACGGCAGCGTATCTAATATCAGATTCTCGTTTTTATCCACCAGAGAAAATTCCCAGATAAAGGTATGATTATCCATATTATAATAAGGAATGACCATTACCTCTTTTCCACTGTCAGAATCCTCAATATTATATTGAATACCAAAAAAGCGGTCCTCCGAATCTATTCGCTCTATGGCGCTGTCATATATCTTATAGTCGTCCTTGCCATCTAATACCTTCATCATATAATCTGTAAAAATGGCGCTGCCCACCTCATTTAAATGGTCAAAATCCTTAAAGCAGTCATTCGTTAATGCCAAATCCGCTCTGGATACCGCATTAAAATCCATGAAAGAAATATTCTTCTGCTGCGCATAATCGCTTACAAAATCAACAAACAAATCATATGCCGTTGGCTGACAGGCAACATAAAGATCTGTAAACGGCATAACATACAAGTGCAGACTCAACTGATTCTCTTTACAATAATCTACAATGCGATTCAGATAAGAAATCTCCCCCTCGTTAAACACGCCCGGATTCATCATAATATCCGTGGAGGTTGATTTTATCATTGCGCCTTTTTCTGCAAAGTTGCCATAGGAATCCCAATGGCCTCTTCCCGTATAATTTAACGTATCATCGCCTCTGTAGGCATAATTCCAATAAGTACTATCCTTCTTTACCGCATTATGATACCAGTTTTTTATACTTAATGCTCCGTTTAGGCTATCCGTATATCTGCATACCGTAAAAAAGGCATTACTATAATATTCCGGCTGAATCACCTCAAATAAATATTTATACTTATTGATACTGGGCTTCATATAATCCGTTATAATATAGGTCTTTGTCTCATCGCCGATTTCCTTTGAAATAGCGGTGGGAGAAACCTCCAGATACACATCCTTTATATCATTTTCTTTGTCGGCTTCCATAAGCAGATAATAGGAACCGGCCAAATCCTGAGCCGATGTGGATAACGCAAAACAATTTCTATCAGAATTTTCACTGATTTTAGCGGCGTCTATCCCTCGAAATGTATGGGAGGGCCCTATTAACAGCGTATCTATGTTTTCATCTAACGAATATAATTCGTGCATCGTGATTCTGGTAAGAGAATCTATATCATCGACCACTACAAATTTTAATCCCATATATATCAAAACGATGAGCAATAAAAAAACAAACACCTTCACCACATTGTATATTTTTTTCTTCATAAGTCTATCTTTTCCTATATTCCATTCAACTTAGTTTACTGCGTGCATATTTTCATTCATTATACATCAAAAACAGACTTATAGCAAGTTTTTTACAGCTTCCTTTTTCTTCATGCTTGGAAACAGGGCAAAAAATACCGCTTTCGGTAAGAGTAACATCTACTCTCACCGGAAGCGGTTAGAAAAGGAAATCATGCGTCTTTCTCCTCCTTTTTTTCCAATCCGGATTTTCTTACATGATACTGAATATCTTCCAATATCTTACGATTTGAGGCTATTACATCAGCCAATATTCCAATAACCCAGCACATAAAGCCAAGCAAAATCAACATACTCGCCAATATCAGGGATTGTACATGTCCTTTACCAAAAAAAACCAGATAACGCATACCCACTCCTACGCCGCAAAGAAAAGGAATCAAACCCAGATAAGAAAAAAATCTCAACGGGTTGTACATGATATACGCTCGAATAATCGTCACCATAGATCTTTTTACATATCCAAACATGCTATGAAATAATCGAGAGGGGCGAAGCTCCTGATTCGTCCGAACAGGTACCGACATAATTGTCATTTTTGTGCGGCCTGCCTGCACTATTGTTTCCAGTGTGTAAGTATATTCATTTACGATGTTGATTCGAAGAGCCGCCTCTCTGCTGTAGGCCCTGAAACCGCTGGGAGCGTCCGGAATATCTGTCTTGGAAGCCTTTCTAACCACCCAGCTCCCGAAATGCTGCAGCTTTTTCTTTAAGGGCGAAAAATGTTCGGTCGCATCAATAGGCCTCTCGCCAATCACAATATCGGCTTTGCCTTCCAGGATGGGGCGAACAATCGTCTCAATATCATCGCCGCAATACTGATTGTCAGCGTCTGTATTCACGATAATATCCGCTCCGTGTTCCAAACACGCTTCGATTCCTGCCATAAACCCCCTTGCCAAACCTTTATTACGAGTAAAGTTTACCGCATAATTTACTCCCCAGTTCATAGCAACCTCTACCGTATTATCCGTACTGCCATCATTCACAATAAGATACTCTATCTCATCTATGCCCTCAATATGCTTCGGCAAATCATTTAATGTAACCTCTAATGTCTCCGCCTCATTGTAACAGGGTATCTGTATCATTAACTTCATTTTTCCCTCTTTTCATAGTAAACCCATAACAACTGCTATTCTTTTCCCCTGCTTTTCTACATCGGCATATTCCCATGCTTTTTCTTAACATTGTATAAGCCTGTCTTATCGCGCAATACCAAAATATCCGAAATCAATTGTTCTCTGGTATCATCCGGCTCTAACATCGCGTCCACATATCCGTACTGCACGGCAATATCGGCATTCATCACCTTTGTCTCATATTCTTCTTCCTTAGCCTCCAAAAAGTCACTTCTTTCACCGGGCGACATATACTTAATCTCTTTTGCGTATAAAATCTGTACAGCGCCCTCTGAACCCATAACGGCAATTTCGGCCTGAGGCCAGGCATATACAAAATCTGCGCCTAAGTGCTTGCTGCACATCGCTATATAGGCTCCGCCATAGGCCTTACGCATAATCACCGTTAATTTAATGGTAGTCGCCTCAGCATATGCATATAATACTTTCGCCCCATGTCTTACAATGCCCATTTGTTCCTGGTCTAAGCCGGGCATAAATCCGGGGGTATCGACAAAGGTAATAATCGGTATGTTATAGCAGTCACAATAGCGGATAAAACGAGCCGCCTTATCGCTCGCATTACTATCTATCACCCCCATATAAGCCGGGTTATTTGCGACCACTCCCACATGAATGCCCCCCAGCTTTGCAAAATACACCACCATATTTTTTGCATAATCCCCATGCACTTCAAAAATGCTATCCTCATCAAATATCTTTTTCAGAACATCCTTCACCTCATATATCTGACGTCTGTTATTGGGAAGTACGATTCGATAAGAATCCATATCTATCGTACCTCGTCGCATCTTTTCAATTTGGGCAATCTCTTCCCGCCCGCCTTCCTCATAACAATGAGGAATATAATCTAAAAGCTTTCGCACTTTTTCATAGCAGTCCTGTTCGTTCTTACACATAAAATGCGCAACACCGCTTTTCGTAGCATGCATTCTTGCTCCGCCCAGATCTTCCATGTTCACTTTCTGCCCCGTTACGCTTTCCACTACCTTAGGGCCGGTAATAAACATATTGGACTGCTGATCAATCATAAAGACAAAATCCGATAATCCCGGCGAATAAGCGGAACCTCCCGCAGATGTCCCGGCAATAATACAGATTTGCGGAATATATCCCGACGCCATTGTCTGGGAAAAAAACATCTCTCCATATCCCGCTAAAGAGTAGACGCCCTCTTGGATTCTGGCCCCGCCGGAATCCACAATTCCAATTAACGGACATTTATTCTCTACCGCCTTTTTTATCATATTAACGATTTTCAGTCCATGCTCATGCCCCAATGTTCCACCCAGAACGGTAAAGTCCTGAGCGTACAAAAATACTTTTCTCCCATTGATATATCCGTATCCACATATCACTCCATCATAAGGGAACTGTTTCGTTTCAATGCCGTATCCCTCCTGATGATTTGTTACGCCCTTCTGAATTTCATGAAAAGTATTTTCGTCCAGCAACGCCTGGATTCTTTCTATTGCATGTAATCTGCCCTTTTTATGCTGTTGTTCAATGTTATATTCCATCTCTTCTGCACGCTATCCCAAGCGCATTCTCCTTTGATTATTCATTGTGGATTTTTTATCAGGCCTTGCCTCAACTAGTCTCTCCGATACACATCCCTGGTATAAATCTTATCAGCCACATCCAAAAGCTCGTCGGACATGCGATTAGCAATAATTACATCGGATATTTCCTTAAAATGCTTCAAATCATGAATCACTTTATATCTCATAAATTCATTTTCCTTTAAAACAGGTTCGTAGATAACTACCTCCACTCCCTCAGAACGTATCCGTTTCATCACGCCCTGGATGGAGGACTGTCTGAAATTATCGGAATCGGCCTTCATCGTCAGCCGATATACCCCCACCACACCGGGATTCCTTGAAAGCACCTGCTCTGCAATAAAATTCTTCCGGGTGTGATTAGACGCCACAACAGCCTTTACAAGCTCATTAGGCACGTCCTCAAAATTTGCCCGCAGCTGCCGGGTATCCTTTGGCAGACAATATCCCCCATAGCCAAAGGAGGGATTATTATAATGCATACCGATACGGGGATCCAGGCCGATGCCCTCAATCATCTGTCTGGCGTCCAGACCCTTTAACTCCGCATAGGTATCCAATTCATTAAAATAAGCCACTCGAAGAGCCAGATAGGTATTTGCAAACAGCTTAACCGCTTCCGCCTCCGTAGCATGCATAAACAAAGTAGGAATATCCTCCTTCACAGCGCAGCTCTTCAATTCTTCCGCAAACCGTACTGCCATCTCATCCGCCTCATGGTTGTCCTTTAAGGTTCCCACAATAATGCGAGAGGGATACAAATTATCATACAATGCCTTCCCCTCTCTCAAAAATTCCGGTGCAAATATGATTCTCCCGGTATGAAACCTCTTGCTGATGCTTTCCGTATAACCCACAGGGACGGTTGATTTAATTACCATAAAGGCTGTGGGACGATACTTTAAAACCTTTTCCATAACATCCTCTACGGAGGAGGTGTCAAAGTAGTTCTTCTTTTCATCATAATTGGTCGGAGTCGAAATTATCACCAGCTCTGCATCCTGCAATGCCTCTTTCGCATCTACGGTAGCCCTTAAATTTAATTTCCTGTTCTCCAGATAATCCTCCAATTCCCGGTCCACCAACGGAGACTTTCTCTGATTAATCAGAGCCACCTTTTCAGGAATAATGTCCAGCGCCGTCACCTCATTCTGCTGTGCCAACAGTACCGCATTAGACAAGCCGACATATCCTGTTCCAGCTACTGTAATTTTCATTATCCACCTTTCCCCTTTATGTCTGCTTTTTTATAACCTCTCATATCTCATGATATAGATTTCGATTTTAAAAGTCAACATACAAATAGTTTGCGCCTTTTCTTTTTATTTTATAACCTGTTATGGCGAATTGAATCAGTCCCTCCTTAATTCACGATACAAAATTTTGCCAACTTCATTTTTTGGCAATTCCTTTACTACAATCACCTCAAATGCCGATATTGCAATTTTTGTTTTATCAGATATAAATCTTCTGATTTCCTGCTCCTTATTTTCCTTTGTTACATAAATCTCCATTTGTGTGTCGTTTCCCACACAGGCACATTCTACCTGAAACGCATCCCGAATCAAACGCTCACTTTCATCCAGTCCCACACGATATCCGTAAAGCTTCAAAAACCTGGACTTGCGGCCAATAATATAATAGAAGCCCTCACTGTCCCTGTGGGCCAAATCTCCTGTATAGTAGACACCCTTACGTTCGTCTCCCAGGCTCAAATCTTCCCTCTTTTGGGCATATCCCAGAGTGACATTATCTCCTCTGTAGACCAATTCACCATCCGCCTCTGCCGTTTGAATAACATTTCCTTCCTCATCCGCCAGAAATAATTCGCCCTTGGGGATTGCCTTACCAATACTGCCTATGTGCTCCAGAGCCTTATCAGGCTCAAGATATGCCAGTCTGGCAGTAGTCTCTGTCGTCCCGAAGGTTGCAAAAAACTTTTTCCCGGTTCTCTCGGCATATTCCGCAAGCTCCCGAAACATTTCGTCGGAAAGCTTACCCCCTCCCTGGGCCAGTATTCTCAAATCCGGTAAATCCATTTTAAAGAATCTCAGTTTCTTTAGCAATTCATAATTATAGGGAACTCCTGTAATATTGGTTACATGCCTTTCCTTGAAAACCTGCCAATATTCTCTCTCCATAGCCGTCTTTGTGGTCATGACAAGAGTTGCCCCGGCAAAAAGACTGCTGCATGCCACGTTTAATCCCATTGTATAATGGAGTTGTAAATCAATCAGCGGCCTGTCCCGGTCAGTAAACCCAAAAAAGGAGGCTACATTCTCCGCATTTGCAAATAAATTCTTGTAGCTGTGACGTACCAGCTTAGGACTGCCGGTAGAACCGGAGGTCGTTAAAAGCATGGATAATTCCGGATACAGGGGTGCTTTATCATAACCGGTGCGAATCAAAAGATAATCGTATTTTTCCGCAATCGTCTCATAAGGAAATTCCTTTTGCAGCTCCCTGGGAATCCAGAGATATTCCGGCTGGTATGTCTCTATCAGCGTATTTCTCAAGGAAACATCCATTTTGCAGCTAATCATCAGCGGTACGATTTGATTCTCTATGGCAGCCACATGACCTGCCATGGTTGCCATCGTATTCCGACATAATATAAAGATAAGCGAGCGTTCCGGGAGCCATCCGCCAAATTCTTCCACAAAGTCACACAGCTCGCCGTAGGAATACTGTTCTCCCGTATCTTCCAGAACCGCTATTCTGTCTTTTGGTTTTTCATTTAATCGTAAATACATTTTTACCTCTCTATCTGTCCCACCCTGCTGGCGGCGATTATTCCCATGTTCGCATGGAAAGAATCGCGCCGTTCTCCGTATCATAAACAACGGTGGTAACACCCTGCCGGTCAGACACCTTGTACTCCATCTTACCAATCCGTAAAGTTACATTTGTATCCCTTACCCGCAGCAAAAAATTTATTTTATTCTGTTTAAATCTATAATCGATATGCGACTCCTGACTTAATTGATACGTTACGACATCATTTTGCTTAACGCCAACATAATTGTTATCGGCGCTAAACTCATGGAAGCCGCTTTCCTTTAACAGCGTTTCGGTCTCCTCCGTGACACTGTTTTCCGTTGCCCGATACAGGCACATGATTTCAAAATTTTGGTTTTCTGCAGCTTTTAAATAAGCATCTAAATCCTCTATGCTGCTTAAATCCTCTTCGGAAAAATAATTTTTGGTCCATACAAATCTGGTTTTATCCACCACTCTTTGAAGCGTTTTATCATAAACCACCACAAATAATCCGGAACCGCTGCAGTCCATCTCATATTCGTTTATGATGACTTTACACATGGGGTTGTCTTTTTCGGAGCTGCTTATTATCTGCGCCCTCATACCATCAATCAATAACTGTTTTTCAATGGCCTCCCTTTTTTCTCCCAACTCCTCATATAGTACCTGACTTCCATTGACAACAGCAATATAGGGCTGCTCCTGTTGCCCTCGAAAGCCCTCCAGATTCATCTTTTTTATTCTTTTATCTACACTTTCCGGCAAATACTTGGCGGCATCCTTGCGTATTCCGATGAAGGAGATATAACGGTCATTGTTCCTTAATTTTTTCAGATAGCCAACCGGGTCTTCATGCAATGCCAACAGACTTTTATCCTGAGAAAACACCGGTTTCTCATAAGCCTTTCCGTTATAACCGGTGTTGAATGACTTGGTGCACACCACCATCTGCAATTCTTTATCATAAACGACGAAATTAAAGCCTGCCTTGTTCGTGCTGTAATTCTCCCCATCAATATAGATAGAAGCCCGATTTCCGGCATAGGCATTCGCATAGCTGGATATCCGAAGCATATGTCCATCCAGAATGCCGCTATAATCTATTTGCTCCTCGCCATGTTCTTCATATATTACATTCCCATTATCTATGACAGCTATATAGCTTTGGAAAGAATTTTCAAAACTGTCGCCGTTTAATCCCAATTCACCCATCATAGCCTTTATATCTTTGGAAAGCAGCTTTGCCGTATCATTTCGGGTGGAAACCAGGACGAAATAATCTTCTCCTTGTAAGCAATTCAGGAAATCATAAAATTCGCTTTGCCTCGACATCTCAAAATCAGTCAGTAATCTTTTATATAATTTGTAATCCTTTTCCCATTCCGAATATTGAGGATTGTCTTTTTTATTTTCCATATGGCATTTTTCAACAAGATATGCCCCTATATAATCACTAATCTTTTTAGAACCGCTGATATTTACATGCATTCCTTCATCGGCAAAATCCGTAGAGGCGTCAAACTGTATCTCCTGCAGCAGCTCCGGATTACAAAAATCTATATAGTCTATTCCATTGGCGTCGGCAAAGTCCTGAATCGTACGATGTCTGGTCCAATTCCAATTTGCGCCGGGCGCCTTCATCAGTATCAAGGCAATTCCCTTTTCCTCGCAGATTCGAATCATCTTTTGAAAATATTCTTTTGAAAGGTCGCTTAATAAATATTCTTCATCCGGTTTTTCACTGTCCGTCTCCATATAATGTTCCCCAAAATGATATGATTTTACGTCGATTGTCGGATACTGTCCTTTATATACATATTTTTGTATTTTGTCTAATTTCGTAAAATCCTCTTTCGCCAGCTCCTCCCATCGGTCGTGATAGACATATAGGGGAAAGAAAAAACCGGTAGGGGAAAAGCCTCTGTTTTGGGATACTTCAGCAATCAACTGTTTCTTATATTCAGACCAGGGCATATAGTCGACTGCCTCATGCATTTTTGCTTCCAGTTCCGGAATCTTCTCAATCTCCTGATTCAGCATGGTCACGTCCAGCACGACAGCTTTCAAATCCTGCTTCTCCAGAGTTTCTAACAGGAAATAATAAGACACCTCCGGTATCTGAATACTGCTTGCTCTGGAATAACCTGTAATCCCATATTTATGAAATATTTCAAGAGGAGAAATTGCATTCCTGACCGTGCTTGCCCCCAGATATAATACGTCCAGCGTGTTATCCTCTTCTTCATAATATCCCTGCACAATCTGCTGCGCAGCCTTATTGTCTTCAAAATTCCATTTCTGTTGCAAAACAGAATTCACAAAAAAGCCCAGCGCAAAAAAAAGCAATAGAAACAAAACACTCTTCAGTACAGGCCATATGATATTTCGTTTTTTGCTTTTTTCTCTCACGTTTCTCCTCTCAGACCCGGCGTTTAGAAAATATTGTATTTTTTCAATACTTCTATCCCCTTTTCAAAGGATGTAATAGCCAGTATATCGTCCGGCTCTAACTCGATATCAAATTCATCTTCTAAACCTACTATTAAATTCATATGTGCCACAGAATTCCACTTTTCCGTTACATTCAGGCAATATGTTTTGATTGCTTCTTCCTCTTCCTCAAAAGTATCCATAAAAATCTTAATATACTTATCCATGTTTTCCATTTTGGTCACATAACGCCTTGTCTTACCAAAGACGTATTTCCTTTCCTATCATTTCATAAAACCTCTATGTATCATTGTTTTTAAAATCTTCCGCCGTCCACCTTCAGAATCTCACCGCTGATAAAAGAAGCCTGTTCCGAAGCTAAGAACAAAACCGCCTTTGCAATCTCTTCCGGTTCTGCCTGCCTTTTTAAATTCATTCGTTCAAGCACTTTCGCATCTATGGTATTCTGAATCTGTGCTGTCATGTCAGTTTTTGTGGAACCGGGGGCAATTCCGTTGACCCTGATGCCATAGGGGGCCAATTCTCTCGATATCGTCCGGGTCATCCATAATAGCGCTGCCTTCGAGCCTCCGTAGGCAACTGTGCCGGGGGTATGCTCTATACCGCTCACAGAACCCACATTAATTATTATACCGCTTTTTTGCCGTATCATTCTTTTGGAGACTGCTTGAATCAACTGAATCGGCGCATAATAATTTACCTGCATTAAGCGTTTGATTTCCTCCAGACTCGTCTGCAAAAAAGCATTCTGTGAAAAAGCTCCTGCATTATTAATCAGAATATCGATATTGATTTTCTCGGCAGTAATCTCTTTCATAGCTCCTTTTATACTGTCAGAATCAGATAAATCCGCATTTACCGCCTTCAGCCAAACGTCGTTTTGCTGTTCACAGGCACGAAGCTCCTCCTCAAACTGACTATCCACCGTACGTACCATACACCAGCAGTTCGCTCCCGCCTCTGCAATACCTTTCAGTATGGCATTACCAATTCCTCTGTTCGCGCCGGTAAGAATTACATTTTTGCCCTGCAATATTTTTTCCATAATACCAAAACCCTATCTCCCTCTTTTATTCGGAAACCGTACAGTCATTGTCGTCGTCATAATAATGATTTGTTGCAAAGATATCAATCACTGCATCCGGTGCCAGAACCATATCTGCGACCCCCCATGACAGGCCAATGCCAAAACCGGACATCAAAATATGCGTATCCTTATCCCTATTATGTTCCAGAGAGGTTGTAATAACCAGCGGAATAGAAGAACTGCTGGAATTCCCATATTCTCTCAGGACAATGGGCGTCTTTTCCATCGGGAATTTGCATTTTTTTGCAATCTGCTTAATAATCAACTCATTTGCCTGATGCAAGGCAAATAAATCTATTTGCTCTAAATCAATCCCGTATTGACTGATAAAATTCTTAATGGCCTTTGGCACCTCTGTGATGGAAAACGTAAAGACGTCCATCCCTGACATTCCCACATAAACCTCTTTGCTTTCCGGATGTCTGAATTCTCCTCCACGAGCAAAAATACTCTTATATCCGGAACCATCCGCCCCTAATAAATAATGAATATCGGGGCAGCCCTCAGAGATTTCCAATGCTGTTGCAGAACCGATATCTGCAAACAACAGACTGGAGGTTACATTCGGATCCACCGCCTTACTGCTTAAATCACCGCAAAGTAATAAGGCGCGCTTCGTATCGGAGGTCTGCATAAAAGAACCTATCACCGATAAGCCATATACATATCCGGAACACCCCAGTTTGATATCAAGCACCATTGTTTCCTTAGACAGATTCAACCTTTTTTGGAGTACTCCGCCGTTTGCGGGTCTCTTATAATCCTGAGCCAGTGTTACAAAAACCAGGGCGCCTATACTTTCTTTTTCCCATTTCAACTCTTCTATCAATCTTTCCGCCGCCTCATAACACAAATCGGAAGCGGTCTGCTTTTCCTTAGTACGATAGGTAGAACGCACCCCCGTCTGGTCAACTACGCGTTCCAATACTTCCTTTTCAAATTTGTCCGTGTAATCCACTGTCATCTTTTTGTTATCAGGAAGAGCACATACCACCCCTTTAATTCCTATGCCCTTTAACTGTCCTAATGCCATTGGCTTCTCCTCCTACATTTTTAAAAACTGCCGCCGTCTATTACCATACCGGCTCCTGTAATAAATTTTCCCGCATCCGATAATAAATACGCCGCCATATTGGCAATATCTATGGGCTCGCCGACGCCCAATAACTGATTGACAGAATCTCTGTCTGCCTGATTAAAATAATCATTGGCCATCTTTGTATGAATGAATCCCGGCATAATACTGTTTACACGGATATTTTTATGGGCCAGCTCCTTAGCCAGCACCTTTACGGCCGAATTTAACGCCGCCTTGCTCGGCGCATATGCCAGCTGTCCCTTATTATTTGATTTCGCTGCTTTGGAAGAGATTGCGACAACGCTTCCTCCGTTATTATTCTTTTTCTTCTCATATTGACGCATCAATTCAATAAAAGAATAATAGTTAATCCTCATTACCTCGTCGATTTTATCGATGCTTAACATACGAAGCGCACAGGTTTTCGTGATTCCCGCACAATGAACCAATCCGTCCAGCTTCTGACCGTCATAGGAAACGGCTTCGTTGACCAGTTCTTCTATCTTTTCCGTCTGAGACAAATCACATGCGATACAATAATGCCCCTCTCCCTCCATCATGGACAGGGTTTCCTGCAGCGCCTCCTGATTCCGGGCTACCGCCACCACCTTTGCGCCTATCTGGCTTAGCAAAATTGCGGTTTCACGGCCGATTCCCGAAGAAGCTCCTGTGACCAGAATTTTTTTTCCGTTTAATGCAATAATTGTTTTCACGTTATTCTCCGTATCTCATCAAATCTTCTACTGTCTCGATATTTTCCACTAAAACATCCTTTGTAATTTTTCGAATAAATTTCTTTAATGTATTTCCGGGACCGATTTCAATAAATTTTTCCACCCCCTGCGCCAACATGGTTTCCACACTCTGCTGCCATAAAACAGGGGAGCTAATCTGTTCCACAAGTATATCCGGTATCACTTCCTTGTCTTCTATCAGCCGGGCATTCCTATTGGCAACATAGGGAATCTGCAATGGTCTCCAATGAATTTGTCCCAATTCGCTTCTTAATTTTTCTCCCGCTTCTCTTAACATGGGAGAATGAAAGGGTCCGCTGACATTAAGAGGAACCACCTTTAACGCCCCCGCCTGCATAAGCGCTTCACTCACTTCCCGAACCTTCGCAGACGCTCCAGAAATAACGGTCTGACCGGGACAATTATAATTTGCAATGGTAACCTTCCCCTCCGTCTGCGCACAAATCTCTTCTATTGAGCGAATATCCAATCCCAGGACAGCGCTCATCGCACCCTGCCCTGGAGGAACGGCCTCCTGCATATAAAGGCCTCTTTTTCCCACGCATTGCAGGGCTTCGCCAAAATCATAAGCCCCTGCCACATACAAAGCTGCATACTCTCCCAAACTCAATCCTGCCGTTAATTTGGTTTCTAATCCAATCTCTCGAAACGCTTCATACATGGCCACGCAAACGGTAAACATGGCCGGTTGGGTATATTCCGTAATGTTTAATTTATCGTTTTCCTCAAAACAAAGCTTACAGATATCCATCTTCAGGGTATCTGACGCCTCTTCCAGAATCTTCCTACTTACATCAAATGTTTCATAGAAATCCTTCCCCATTCCAAAATACTGGGCGCCCTGCCCGGGAAAAACAACCGCCGTTTTCATAGCTAACCTCATTCCTGCGCCCTTCCCTGTCAATACCCTTTCAAGCGCAAAATTTATTTCTTTTAAAAGCTATCCCTTCAACCTCTGGTATATAACCTTCCTGTTTTCCCTGTATTGAATGCCTTAGAATCAATGACTCTTCCAAGCGTTTTATCATAAACGACAAAATTGAGTCCGCTTCTCGTTTCCGCCTCCAGCGTATCGTTGATGGAAATATTCATATAAGATTCGGACAATCTGTCCGATTCGCTCATCAAATAAATATCGACCCCATCCAGAACGGTTTGATATTCCACACGCTGGGAAACAGAAACCTCTTCATAGACGGCTTCTCCTCCGTCTACAAGAGCCACATAACTATTAAAAGGATATCGGGAATGATCCACCTCCAGTCCCAGGGTTTTCATCTGCTCATAGATTTCCTCCGTGAAATACGTGGAGGTATCATATCTGGAAGTTACGGCAACCAAATAATCTTCATCCGAAAGCATATCAATATAGGAAAAGATATCGGAGCACTTGGTCAGCTCATACGCTTTCCATTCTCTTTCGTATCGCTGATAATCTAAATCCCATTGCTCATAGCCGGTCTTTCCCCTTTTATCCGTCAATTCATAATTGTCAGATAAAAATTCACCAAGGGACTTGGATACTTTTGTAGCGCCGTTTACATTTAAATGAGCGCCATAATCCTTAAAGTCCGTTTTGGTATTCAGATTGACTGCCTCCATCGTATCCTGTACGGCATAGTCAAGAAATTTCAGGCCCTTTTCCTCCGCATATTGCCGGATAAGATGATGTTTTTCGTTTGTCCATGTCACTGTGGGCATTTTCAACAAAACCAATTCAGCCCCGTTTTGCTCACACAATTGTTTCATGAGTTCCACACAGTATGCCGTCGTATCGTCAATGGCAAGCGGCTCTTCAGAAATTACATCGAAAGAACCCTCCGGATATTCATAAGCTGTTGTCGTGATTGCCGGGTACTGGCCCTTATACGCATAGTGATTATCTGACGAAAGGGCAAAATCCTCTTTTGTTAATTCTTCCCATCTGTCATGATAACGATATAAGGGCGAGGCCAGACTCAGGAATGATAACTCACTGTTTTCACAAATGGAATTTATCATCTTGATTTTCGGAACAGACCAGGGCATATTATCCACAACCTCATGCAACTTGCCTTCATTTTCCTCATAATCATTTAAGGATTCCGCCGTAACATTACACAAACCGGAGGCTTCATAGAACACTACCTTGGGGCTTTGATGTTGAAAGGTTTCCTCCAACAACCAGTAAGATACAATGGGAGGCTGTATACTGCTGGCTCTGGAATACCCGGTATATCCATACTCATTCCAGATTTCCAGAGAAGAAATACCATTTCTGACTGCACTGAATCCCAGATAAATAATATCCAACGTATTATCCGGCTCATCATAATATCCCTTCATGATTTCCGTCGCTGCATTATCATCCATATAATTCCACTTTTTGGAAAAAACATAACTCATGGATATCACTGAGAAAATCAAAACAATACCCATTATGAATATGCTTCTTAGAATTTTTTTCATCTGCCAACACCTCAAAAATTCATGTACGTAAAGCTCGCCGCATCATATCCCATGCCATATGCGCCAAAGATAATAATGGAATAAATTCCCACAAGATAAATCATCCATCGCACGACAAGATTCTGCTTATGCAGGACTTCCCGCATTTGATAACCCTTTTCCTGGCACAGACTTACAATCAATACTATCAGCAAAGCAATCAGCACCACATGAAACTGCTTTTCCGTTACTCCCAGTGTATATAAAGAGCCGTCAAATAATATCCAGGGATTAAATGTCTTAAATACGGAGCTTACCGCAATCTTTACCTCCGACCAATTCGTTGCCTTGTAAAAAGGTCTTACCAAAAATACAATCCAGAATGTTCTGAGAACTCTGATTACCTTCCAGCTTAAGCATTCCGTATTAATCTTAAGCTTCCGGGTAATCTTTTTGATGACATCTTCCAGGGAAAAGGATAACGCCACTAAAATACCATGATATAAACCGCCAATCAGATATACACAATTTGCGCCGTGCCAGAAACTGTTTATCACACGAACTACCAACAGCGAAAGCATAATAGGCACTTTCTTACCGAAATTTGCACCAAAAATCTTTCGGCATTTTTGACCCAGCTTCGTTAAAGGCTTTGATAATGTCATGGGGTAGAAAATATAATCTCTCCACCAATCATTGAGAGACATATGCCATCTGCGCCAAAATTCCGGAAGCGAATCGGCAAAAAACGGCCTCTTGAAATTTTCCGCCAGTTCAATTCCCAGCATTTCCGCCACTCCGCGAGCAATATCTATTCCGCCGGAGAAGTCCATGTACAATTCTATCCAGCTCAACGGACTGGCAACGACCAGCCACATTCCCGGATATTCCTGAGGATTGGATAAAATAGCAGTATTCATAATGGTCAATCTGTCCGCTATAACCATCTTTTTAAAATATCCCCACAGCATTAACTCGGCGCCTGAGCGGATTCGGCTAAAATCGAATTTCCTGGACTCAAATAATTGAGTAACCAAATCGTCATATCTTGCCACAGGTCCCTGAATAATCTGCGGAAAAAAGGAGATAAATAAGGCATATTTTGCCAAATTTTTCTCCGGCGCATATTTATCTCTATAAACATCCACAATATACCCTATCGACGAGAAGGTATAAAAAGAAATTCCCAAGGGTAAAAACAAATTAATCGATGATACTCTGAAATCACTTTTTGTAAAGGATAATACAAAATTAGAGAAACCGCTGATGACATTAAAGTATTTCAGCACAAATAATATGCCAAAATTAGCCAAAATAAATAGAGTAAGAATGCTCCTCTTCTGAATTTTATATTGTTCTTTTAATTTATTTTTTTCTTCCTTTGCCGCAGCCTTTCCCAATTCCTTCAACTCGGCATTGAAGGCGATATTCTTCTTACCAAGCCATAAGCCGCAGGCATAGGTGGACGCCGTCGTAAAAACAATGAAACCGACTAACTTCACTCCCGCAAACAGATAAAAGACATAACTTGCCACAAGTAAAGTCACCCACTGATATTTAGACGGCGTAATATAATATGCTATAACTACCAATGCCAAAAACAGCAAAAAAGAAATTGACATAAACGACATCGTATTGTACCTCTCTGTGCTTAATCAACAGTCCATTCTTCCATCATTCTGTCAGTCCACTCAAACCCCAGCTTTTTATGGAACTTGATAGATTCCCGATTATCCCGGCGCACCCATCCGTATATCTTTTTAACTCCATTTTCCAAGGCATATTTAAAAGAATGGTACATAAACATAATGGCAATGCCGTATTCCTTCTGATAGCTTTCCTTTATGGCATACCAACTATGCAGCATCTTATTCTGACATTCGAATTGTCTCACCGCACATATTTCATGTTTCTCATTTACCACACAAAGCAGCCAGCCCTTTTCTATCATCTGCAGGTATTCCTCCTCCGTATAATAAGCCAGCTCATAGTATGGTATATTTTGAATTTCGCCCTGCAGACTTACAAACTCAGATAGCTGGGCCTGTTCCAGCGTCCGGTAATGGAGCTTATTCTGCTCAAAAAGCTTCTCTACTGCTTTCATTGGCTTTTTTAATTTCTCCATGGCCGTCTCGGGATGATTCTGGATATAATCCATTACACCGCTTAACCGAAATCCTCCGTTTTCCAAAAGTCCCGTCAACTCCCCATTGGTCCTGGCGTTAGGATATATCACCTGAGCCAGGACAAGCTTATCCTTTTTACAGACTTTCATATTTAACGAAGGATTCAAATAAAAGTAACAGCGGTAATGCGTGTCCTCATCAGAATAGAACAGACAGCCCGCCTCTACTTCTTCTACATATAATCTACCCAGTCCGATATACCTTTCGACTTGTTCGCGAAACATATAATCATTGGAAACCGTCTTTCCGACGCGGCTTTTTGTTTCTATAATATATTCTTTGTATCTGTCATACGTATCAACTCGAAACATCGCTTTCCTCTTCATTCACCGCCGTTATCTCTGTCTCATTTAATTCATAAGATTGATTAAATCGCTTACTTTTTTACAGCCCTTTAACACGCCGGATTCTACTTTCTTGCCAAATTCATCATCTAACAATACAATAAAATTCAAATAAGCCATCGAATCCCATTCGCCAATCGTATCAAGCTCCATTTCCATATCCAAATCACTTGCTTCCATATCCAATACTTCCGCCAGCATTTCTAATTTCTTATTATCATCCATTTTGTTAACCTCCGTTTCCTAAATGGCAAATCATATTGGTTTTAACCTTCCACAAGACGATTAATCATCTCCATCATAGCATCAACAGACTCAAAATTCTCAGGTTCAATTTCATCTATCGGCACCTCAATATCATATGCTTCATTAACTTCTGTAACAATAGAGATAACGTCAAAAGAATCAAGGTCACCGCTTTCCACTAAATCAGTACGTCCCTCAAAGTCAAATCCAGGCTTAATCTCTGCCAGAATCTTCATCAACTGCTCCATTTTTCAACCTCCGTTTTGTTATGTTTACAAATCATGCGAAATTTCTTTTAAATATTCGCTCGTATCTCATCATATCAGTATTCTTGTTAAAATACAACACTTATTTTTTGGAAATACGAAGCTCAAATTTTCTTTTTATAGATGGCGCTTAATTCCTTTCTGTCTACCTTTCCGTTTTGATTTTTTGGCATCTCCTCCAGCGAAAGCATAACATTAGGCAGCATATAGGAAGGAATCTTCTCACTCATATACTTCCGAATATCCTTATCCGTCACATTGCTTCCCTGAAAAAACAGCACAATTTTTTCCTTATCCGTGTCATATATACATGCACACATTTCTATGCCCGGAACACAGCCCGCAGCATTCTCGATTTCTCCCAGCTCAATTCTGTTTCCTCTATGCTTAATCTGGAAATCCTTTCGTCCATGATACATGAGTTCTCCATATTTATTTACGCTCACCAGATCCCCCGTTTTGTATATCAGCTCAGGATAATTGGGATTTAAGGGATTTTGAACAAATACTTCCCGGGTCTTTTCCGCATTATTATAATACCCCAACGCTAAATAGCTTCCCCTTATACAAAGCTCGCCTATTTCTCCGTCCGGGACTTCCCTTCCCTCCTCATCTAAAATCAGGGCATCTACATTGTCACAGGTATTTCCTATCGGTAACGCTTCATCATCAGCAAACTCTCTGTTGACAATATAATAAATACCGATATCCGTTATCTCTGTTGGTCCGAATAAATTCGCATATAATGCATTGGGAAGATGTTTTCTCCACATATTCAACTGTTTTACAGGCATAGGCTCCCCTGCAAACAATATCTTCTTAAGATACGGAAGCTCCATTTTATCCAGAGCCTTCAGGTTTGCCACAATACACAAGGCCGTGGGAACCCAATAAATAGAATTAATTTTTCTTTCATTTAAATGATTTAATAATTTATTGGGGAACGCAAAAAACTGTTTAGGAATCACATGTAATTCCGCACCGCTTCTTATTGTCGCATAAATATCCAGCACTGACATGCTAAAATAAAAAGGTGTCTGATTCCCAAAAATAGTATTTTCATCAAACTGAAAAGTATCTGTCAACCAGTCCGCATAATCAATCACCGAACGATGACAACATATAACTCCCTTAGGAATACCTGTAGAACCCGAAGTAAACAAAGAATAGACAGGATCCGTGTCTATTGCCTTGTCACGTACTTTCTGTATTATCTCCTCATCTATCGGTGTTTCTACACCTTTAGAAAACAATATGATATCCGTATTCGCTCCAATCGCCTTTGCCTTCTCAAAATAATTCTCATCCGTAATAATTGCAAAAGGCTGCACCGTATCGAATATTCTCTCTATTCTGTCATTCGGCATTTCCGTATCTATAGGGATATAGAAGTTTCCGCTATAAACTATCCCCATAAAGCTTACCAGCATATCCTTACCTTTTTCCTGTAAAACCGCAACTGCTGTACGCCTTTTACCGGAAGATGCCAAATATGTTCCGATTGCTTTGGCCTCTTTCACGGCATCTGCATATGTAACCTGACCTTCTTTATCAGAAAATGCTACTTTATCCGGAAAACGACAAGCAGAATTTTCCAATAACTGTAAAATATTTTTTTTCATAATTCCTCCTTAAATTTTTGTTCTACCTCTATCACATTCTGTTCCGGCAAACATAATATATCTAAGTAATTCTAAAATCCGTCCTATACCCGGACATTCCATGGCCCGGATATATATACCCATCAGGGGCAATATTCTCCAAAAAAGGCTTTGTTATTTCGTTATATTTTTCTTTGCTTCCGGATTTCATTTTCGTTGTGACATCTGTATCTCTCAACAGACTGTCACCTGTAAAAACATATACTTTATCAATCACAATACAAATACTTCCTTCGGAATGCCCCGGCGTTTCTTTCAAATAGACATCATGCCCCTCCCAATGTAGAAGAGCCTCTTCCTCAAATTCCCAGGTAGCCGTACATTCATACGGTTCTGTTCTTTTATATTCCGTCATGTCTTTATTCAAAAACAGTATGTCATAATACCTGGAAATATTATCTTTTGCACTCTGAATATTCTTTGCGCACTTTTTAGAGCATACCACCTGACACTGAAACTTCTCCTTAAAAGCATTTACACCGGAGATGTGATCATAATGTTCGTGCGTCAATATAATCAGAACTTCTTTCACTCCATTATTATCCAATAAACTAAAAGCCTCTTCTCTAATACAGGGATCAATAACCAATGCTTTATTTTTTTCAATGATTATATACATTTTAGAGTCTATTGGTTGAAAACTATAATCCTGAACCCTCATCACAATTCTTCGCCTCCCTGTCTACCGACGAAAGCTTTCTCCAATTTATCAAATTTACTTTTTCAGGGATAATATCCGGTGCCAGTCTCTGCTTCATGTTCCTTTATTTTTTATCATAAATGCCGCATATCCTATGATATAGGTTACCACCTTAAAAGTCAATATACAAAAAATTTGAGTTCAAAAACGGTAAGAACAAATCTATTTTTGACTCTTTTCTCAGCGTTTTTCTAAAATTTACGCATAGCAAAAATTGCTATAAATACTCCATACAAAAATACCCCCGCCGCCACCTGGCCTGCCACCAAAAGCAGAGACGCTTCCGCCATCCTGCCGATACTGCTCACGGCCAGATACATGATAAAACCGGCCGCCCCATAGGGTATACCCTGCCTGATATATTTCCCCACAGGCAGTTCCCTTGCTGCATAAATAGTCTGATACAGCATAACCGCCGTCTCCGCCAGAAGTGTTCCTATCACCGCTCCCAGCGTACCCATTCGGGGAATCAACAGCAGATTCGCGATGATGTTCACAACGGCGCCTCCTGCCACGGAAGCCACATATATTTTGTCATGCTGATTCGGCAGCAGATATTGGGTGCGAATGACATTTGCCCAGGATTTAATAACTCCCAGAGGCGCCAGCCACCGCATCAATACACCGCAGGGAAGAAATTCCTTTCCAAAATAAACCGGCGCCAGATTATCCGCTACGGAAGCCAGTCCAAAAGAAACAGCAAAGGCCAATAGTAAAGTAAAATGCATGGATTTTTCGATATAAAGCCGCCCCTGCCTATGCTCCCCCTTCTGCACCAGAGCAGACATCTTTGGCAGCATGACCATTCCAAGGGCATTGATAAAGGCATGGGGGATTTCCATGACCTTGTAAGCATTATCATAATAGGAAACTTCCGCTTTATTATGCAAAAGCCGGCCAATCATAATCTTGTCCATCACATTGTATACACTGATGGCAATGACCGGTATAAACAACACCAAATTCGGTTTGATATGGGCGGCTATCTCCCTGCCCTTTAGCCGAACAGGCTTTACAAACCGCGGCAGATACGGCCAGAGCGCCAGCGCACTGATAAAGATGCTTCCCGCCATGATAATCGTATATATCCATAAATCTCCGGGCTTTTTTATCAAGAGAAATACAGCGGCAATCGAGGCAAGCTTTACCATACTGTTTCGTATCACGGTCAGCTTAAACTGCTCCATGCCAAAGAAAAACCAGTTAATATCCGCCAATGCGGAAGCCACATAAAGCAGCTGGATACATGCTATATTTTTATCCTCAACCGCACCAAAGAGTAGATACCCGAGATAGCACAAGACAGCCGTCATGGCAGTCAGAAACTGGAGCGCGTAAATACTCCAAAATGTCCTGCTGAGTATATCCGTCCTCTTATCGGCCCCCTGCTGCTCTTGCCCACAGGGCTCATCCTGCCTGCATGGCTCTTCGCACTGGCGCCGCCCATCCTGTTTGCATGGTTCTTCCATCCGGCACGGCTCGTGCAGGCGCTCTCCCTCCGCCTTCGCCCTGGCAATCTGTCTGCTCCCATAATTATTTAATCCCAGCATGGCAAACAACAGAAAGTAATGGGCATTAGCCAGGGTATAGGAATAAACTCCCGTCTGATTAGCTCCCAGCGTTCTGGTGATATAAGGAGTCACCAAAAGCACGCTTCCGATACTCAAAAACTGATACATTAAATTGTAGGAGAAATTCCTTCTGACGCTACTCATGCAACACAACCCCGCATTTTCTCACCATAGCCTGCAGCCGCTCTCCCCTGACCCAAACATACTCGTCCTCGTCCAAAGCGCAGCCCTGATAGCCTTCGCAGCCTGCCACGGGACACTCGGCGCCGTTTGTAAAAACAAGAGCCTCCGCCGTATCCTCCGCCGGCTTGTCCGGCACGATTCTGTAATCATTCATATAAAATTGCAGCAGATAATAATTCTGGTGGTCTTTCAGTTCTCTGGACTCTACCACATAAATGCTGTCCAAATGAAAATCCGGCTGTTCCTCCAGAGATTTCACAAGTTCATAGCTGCTCTGCACCGTATAGTAATAAGCCTTCTGGTCAACCAAGTCATAGGCAACTGCATTATAACAATACTGATACATTAAATATCCCGCAAGTACAACGACCGCCGGCATCGTTTTTTTCTTATAATAACAAAGGCAGAAAAACAGCGCCAGCAGGGCGGATAAAATAGTAGCCGGTATATAGAGGTTTCTCTCCAGATGCAAATCTCTGATATTCTGCAAGGCCGCAGGCAGATAGCATTCCAGGGCATAGGTATTCTGATAAACATAGGGGTAGACTCTCCTGCCCCACAGCAGATGCAACGCCCACGTAACTATCATGCCAAAGACGGCAAGAAGCGAACCTGTATTGGCCTTCCCGGACTTGATACGACTGCCGGCAGCCTGATGCATATAAGCAAGCACCGCCAGTAACACCGGGCCCAGATAAGGCCCCATGTAACGCATGTAAGTAGTGGCCTTCATGCCATATGCCCAGGTGCCTGTTCCAAGCTCCATGGCCTCTTTGGTCTGTTTCAGCCACATCAGCGACTGAGCTGCTATCGTTCCGAGAATCAGCAGGCCAAAATACAACAGAATCAACAAATAATTCCACTCGATTTCTGTCTTTTTTCCCTTTGCGGTAAACACGTGTTTACCGTAACGAAAGAGCAGCACAATCCCCAGTATCAGTCCGATGATTAATAAACCGCCCGAGATGACTGCCGCTGTATTCATCTGTCCCAACACGATATTACTCCATGGTCCTCTGTTCTCCGGCCTCAGAAAATCAAGGGAAAGACGAATATTAATCTTAGTATTCTTAAGAGCTCCGTTCTCCTTCGTCGCCCAAAGCAGCTTCTGCACCAGCCGGACGATTTCTTTGCTGCCCAAATATCCTGCCACCGCCAAAGGCGCCAGTATTTTCCAGGATAACAGCATTTTTCTCTCCGCTATCAGATACAGAAGCGCTACCACTGCTAAAGCTATCCAGTAAATAACAGACCTTGTGTGAAGCGTCAGAGCATAGGTCAGCACACATATGATAAGAAAACTGCCCCCATTCTTCCGCTTCCCGTCTCCCGTCTTAACTCCGTCATAAAGTATCAGCAAAAGCCATGCTATCAGCCAGGAACAGAAAATCAGAGCATGTTCATTATATACAATCATGGTTCTGGTCACCACCATATAAGAACAGGCGACAGAACACACCGTTACATATAGGGAATGGGTGATTCCATAATATCTGGTCATCAGATGAAAAGCTATCAAAGCCACCAGACTTTGCAGCAGAGATTCCGTTATCAACATGGTGCGATACAAAACAACAGGATTGTCCACAAAATGAAATAAGGGGGCAAACAGTACGGAAAACCCAAAACCATAATAGTTGGCATTCCCCACCACCAGACTCCAGTCCTTTCCCGCAAAATAGGCGGCAGAGGAGATGGTTGCCAGCTCATCAGAAAGCGTCCTCAAAGGATATGCCGTCATATTCAATAGGACCCTGGGAATAAAAGCCAGCAAAAAAGCCGCCAGCCGGTATCGGTATTTTTTTATCCATTGGACGGTTTTCACTTGCTTCGCGCCTCGCTTTCTCCCAATAGAAACAGAATGTACTCATGCTATGAAAATCACAAAAATAATATACTATAGTATAGAAAAAGGGTCAAGGATTATCAAAAGGGCAATCTGAATTTGATTGAAATTTTGTCCTATTAATGATATGATTATGATTGTGGCGAGAGCCACCAGGAAAGTACCCATGACAGGGTGGTAGCCTCCCGAACCGATTACCCCAGCTTGCTGGGAGTACATAAGAGGGGAGGTGCGTAATATGACAGCATTTGAGATTATCTCAATTTTCATTGGAATACTAACATTGTTAGCAACCTTTGGCAGCTTGATTGTTGCGTTTCTTGCCTTTCTCGATAAGAGGAACAAGAAGAAATAAAAATGCCTATCCTGTCGGCTTACAGGATAGGCGGTGTCCATAAGGACAAACTTAACCTATTCGGGAGCATCCACTTTGGAGTGGGTGCTTTTCCTATGTCTAATATAACATAAGGGGTAGAGAAATTCAATAGCTTTTTGCTCCATCATTCTTCCTTGCATTGCCTGTTTCCTTTTGATATAGTAGTAGTTGTTGTTATAGTGAAAATGTCCTTTTTATTTAGGATGAAACCATAATCTCAGAAAGGATTCCTCATGCGTATTTTATATATCAATGATGAACTGGCCACAGGGGATGGCAGCAATTATCATGCTCTGGGCATCTGGAATGCCCTGAAGGCGTCGCTGGGGGAGGAGAATGTGCGGGCATATCCCGCTCCGGCAGACGGTTCTGGCGTCAGCGTAAACCGCGGTGTGCTGGGTTTCAAAGAGCATCTTCGATTCCCTCTGCAGCTCGTCAGGCTTGTCCGCAAAACCGTTTTATCCCGCCGCCGTTTTAGGAAACTAAGCAGGCAGCTTCAGCGGGAGGGCTTTGTGCCCACGCATATTATCTCCCGGGCAGTCCTCTTTGATACCACCGCTCTTCTGGCGGCCCGACATTTCCGGGCGAAGCTTGTCAGCGAGTTTAATGCGCCCATGTATTACGAACATGGGGTTTTGGGCGGTCTGCCTCTGACCGGGGCTATCGGGCGCTGGGAACAGAAGGTTCTTACCGGCTCCGACCTGATTTATACCGTATCCGACGTCTGTCGGGATATGTTATGCGAGCGCTATTCCTTGCCCAAGGAGAAATGCAGAACCATTCCCAACGGGTATATGTCCCGCCTTTTTACCGGGGACGCCTCCGAAAGAGAGCTGATTCGACAGACGCTTCGCAGACAGGAGGGGTTTGACCGGCAATTTGTGGTGACCTTTGTGGGCAGCTTAAAGAAATGGCACGGTATTGATGCGCTATGCCAATTAGCGGACTATTTAAAGGATAACAGAGACTTTCATTTTCTGGTCATCGGAGACGGAAACGAACATGAACGGATTGAGCAGTACTGCAAAACCCATGAGAATATGACTTATAAGGGAAAGCTATCTCTGGAGCCCATGGCCGAATATTTATATGCCGCCGATTTAGGTATCATGCCCTATCATAAAATGGAGCATTTCTACTTTTCTCCTCTGAAGCTCTATGATATGATTGGCGCCGGACTGCCCTTCATCGGCACAAAACAGGGACAGATTGCCCAAGTCTGCCGGGAAAGCTTAAACGAAGCTTTTCTGTTGGAGGACTGCGATGCGAAGCTGATGGCGGAAAGGCTGGTATCCATTGCCTCAAGACCGGAGGTCTATCAGGAAATGAAGGCGTCCGTCCTGAAAGCTCAGACGGCTATGTCCTGGGAAGCACGCACGGAGAAGCTGTTAGAGGCAATCCGGGAAATCATTCCCTAACCTTAAGAAGCCGTTCATACACCTGTAAATACTGCCCCGTCATTTCCTCCACCGAATTCTCTTTTCGAATGATTGCGGCCAGTTCCTCTCCCCGAAGCAGATTGCTCTTTGGAGACAGCGCCTGCCTTACCGCCCGGGTAAAGGCCTCCCCGTCGCCCGCCGGCACGGCAATCCCCCTTTGACCGATCAGCTGCTCCGGTATGCCTCCTGCCTGAAAGCCCACTACCGGCGTTCCGCAGGCCATGGATTCCAGGGATACGGTAGCATAATTTTCCGCCAGGGAGGGCAATACAAACACATCCGCCAAAGAATAGTATTCCGCCAGCATATCAGCATCCGGCGTAGGCGGCATGGCAATGATATTGGAAAGACCCTTCAACATTTCATTGTTTTTTTCCTCCCAGCCAATCAGGATAACCTTTGCCTCCTTTTCCAGAGCTTTTGCCATGCGAATAATATATGCGGCGCCCTTCCTGGGGTCGCCATAGCCTACCGCAATGCCCAGCGCCAGCTTCTCCGTCTCCGAAAACCCGTATTTCTTCCGGCAGGCCTTTCGGTCTCTGGGATAGAAGGTGTCATGTACATCAATACCGTTTCTGATGGTCATACAGGGATATTGGCCCAGAAAGGATTTTTCGGCCTCCCCTGTAAGCCAGTCGGAGGGTGTGACAATGATACGCCGACTTCCCCCGGTGAATAATTCCTTTTTTCGCCGCCACATATAACCGGTAAAATCAAAAAACAGACTGGCCGGATACTGCTTCAGATACGGACATTTACCGCAGCCCTCCTTCCATCTCTCACAGTCAAAGAAATAACCACAGTTCCCTACAAAGGCATGGCAGTCGTGAAAGGTCCATACACAGGGAATGTCCCTCTCGTTCAGATAGCGAAAGAGCATGGGCATATTCAGGTAATAGCCATGAAGCGTATGCATATGAATCACATCCGGCCGTATTCTTTCCATAAAGGATAAAAGCCTCCTGGTGGCCAGATAATTGCCCCAGCCGTTCAGACCCGAAAGGCGGCTGAAAAGCGCAGAAGCATACACCTCCGGCACGGTATCAATGCGCCGGATATTTTCCTCTTTGGCGGCCGCTCCTCTGCCATAGGCTACATAGGACTGCTGCCCTCTGGCCAAAAGCTCTCTGTGAATACAAGCCACGATTCGGGCTGCGCCCCCCTGATTATAATGACTGCTGATTTGCAAAATTTTCACGCTAACCTCCCTGTCAGAGCCTCAAATTCTTCTCACAACTTCCGGTCATGCCGGCCCAGGCGGCACAGACCATCACTTATCCCAAGAGCATTTTTGCCGCCTCGATTGCCACGCACTCAACGAAATACCATCTGCTGTAGCCGTTTATGCGGTAGCAATATTGGTAACGGTCATGTATCCGCTTCCTGGCCGCTTTCCAATCCTTATGATTGCTGGCGCCGCCCATTCTGAAATTTGCCAGCACCCTGTCCACCACCAGAATCCGTCGGTTCTGCTTCTTCATCTGCAGGAAAAAGCCATAATCGTCATGGATTCCCAAATCCCGAAAGGGATATTGCTTATATAATTGCGCCTGCACAAAGGTTGTCGGATGATTCCAATCCCGCGAGGTCTGAAAGCGGCGGCTTCTTGCTTTCTTAATAAAGGTACTCCCATCCCTCTTATGCATACGGATATTGGCATACAGTAATTCCGGATTCTGCTCTGCAAATGTCTTTCTCACAATCTCTATAGCGTCCGGCTCATACCAGTCATCGCTGTTTAAAATACCGATAATATCCCCTGTAGCCCTGCGAATCCCCTTATTCATAGCGTCATAAATCCCTTTGTCCGGCTCACTGGAAATATGATAGGCAATTCCTCTCCGGTCAAACGCCTCCCGATAGCTCTTCGCAATCTCCACCGTTTTGTCTGCGCTCTTTCCGTCAATAATCCAGTATTCTATATTGGCGTCCGTCTGATTCAGAACGGATTCAATGGTATGCGCTATGGACGCCTGACTGTTATACGATACTGTAATAATGCTAACCTTCATGGGTTCTCCTTATGCTCTCCTCTAAAGAATACAGCTGATATCCTGTGATTCGCCGGTTGCTTAGCTCCTGCTCTATGGTAAGGGAGCCAAAAGCCTTATTCACCAGCTTGCCCGGTTTGCCGGGCAGACGGGAAGCCAGATACACAAAAGGCCTGCCGATGCTCCAAAGTCTCATTTTCTTCCCCCTGCTCTCCCGAATCAGTTTCACCATGACTCCGGTATCCGTATATTCCCGATTCTGGGGCCAAAAAATGCCCCCTTCTCCCGATTCCACCAGAAGCCTTAAAAACTCCGCCAAATTTTCTATATAAATCATACTGCGGGCATTCCCTACCTTCGGAAACACAGGCATTTTATCCGCCAGCTTACAAAGCAGGGGATAATTGCCCCTGCTGCCCCTGCCATACACCATGGGCGTACGCACAATAGCCACGGAAAAATCCTCTGACGCAAGCTGTGTCAGCCTTTGCTCCGCCTGCCATTTACTGTCCCCATAAAAATCGGCAGGCGCAGGCAGGGTATCCCCGGTGATATGCTTTGTGCCGCCTACCTTGGCGCTGTCGCCATAGACAATCACGCTGCTCATATAAATAAACTGCCCGGCGCCATCCGCCTTTGCCTTACGGGCAGCCTCCTCCGCCAGGTCACAGTTCGTCTCATAATACCGCTTCTTCTCTTCCTCCGACACTCTGCCCACGTCCGCATGGGCAAGCCCGGCCACATGTAAGATAGCGTCAAACCGGCCGAAATCTGCCTGCTTCCATTCCTCTCCCCGCAGGGAAATTTTTTCTGTCCGGTAAACCTCCTTGCCCGGTTTCTTATGGTATTCCTGCAAATAAGCCTCCACGGAATCTCCAATATAACTATGCAGACCGGTCAGTAAAATACTTTTCATATCAAACTCCTCTTATTTCACCCGCCCGGAGGGATTTCCGGTTCCTCCCTCCACAACGCCGTCGCCGCGAAATACCTTTAAAAAGGTGCCGAAAAAACATCTCGCATCCATTCCCAGCCCCATTTTTTCTACATATTCTCCGTCGAAACGGGCCTTTACCGGAATTTCCAGTTCGTCTCTGCCGTTAATCTGGGCCCATCCGGTCAACCCCGGACGCACATCATTAGCGCCGTATTTGTCTCTCTCGGCAATCAAATCCTCCTGATTCCACAGCGCAGGCCTGGGGCCTACAATCGCCATATCTCCCTTTAATATATTGATAATCTGGGGAAGCTCGTCCAGACTGGTTCTTCTTAAGAATTTTCCCACTCTCGTAATATATTGCTCGGGATTTTGCAGCAGATGGGTGGGCATGTCCTTAGGGGTATCTATCCGCATGGTGCGAAATTTCAGAATCTGGAAATAGGTCTTATGAATTCCCACACGCTTCTGCCGAAAAAGCACCGGCCCTCTGGAATCCAGCTTAATTGCCAGAATCAACCCCAAAAATACCGGGGATAACAATATAAGCCCCAACAGCGCCAGCAGCCTGTCCAAAATATTTTTCACCACCAGATACATTCTCATCCTCCCATATCAAATTACACTACACTTACCGACTCAGTCTCTGAAAATATCCGGATGCTGGACAAAATACATGAGAAACATAATAATCTGCCCCAGGTTCCAGACAATTTCCGTAAGTCCGAACAGGAAAAAGATAGCGCACACAAAAATCGGCAGTACCCTATATGGCCCTCCGATATTACCTCGTATCTTCCTTATCTGAGAAATTAAGATTGCTAAGGTCAATGCAATACTCAGTATGCCCGCCGGTATGCCAAAGGTATAGCCCATCTGAATCCATAAATTCTGCGCATGCCAGGATTGATATCCCGTGTCGCCGATTTTATAATACCCGCTGCCGGGGCCGTTGCCGAACCACTTCATATCCCGCAGATAAGTCTTATAAATAGTCAGACGGATACGGGTACTCTCGTCCTGCGTCCAGGGCACGCTCACCAGCTCCACCCGCTCCAAATTTTCCTCTTCCTGCTCTATTTCTTCCGAATCCGATTCCTCCGGCGTTGTCCCTTTCTGTTCCATACTTCCGGCTTCCGGCTCCTGGGGCATTGTCCCCTCCTGCCGGATATTCCCGGCTTCCGCCTCCTCGGGCCGCCGCTCTGCCGGTAACTCGCCCTCCGCCTCCTGGGGTTTATTCTCTGCGCCGTTTAGCGTCCTGAGTATCCGCCCTGCGGCCTCCTCCATAAATTCCTCTAAACTGACATATTTGTCGGAATTGGGCGGGTCAAAGGAATGCACCTTGTCTACAGAGTATTCCCCGTCATACCAAATACGATAATGCAGTATTGTCGGCAGCCACCGAATGGTTTCATAGACCGGCAGAAATGTCAGCGCCGCAGAGAGCGCCAGCGCACCGCCCCGCATAAGGATGCACCCCCAAGTGAGACCCCAATACTTCCTTATCACCAGCACCCCATATAGCAGCGTTATGACGGCGGACACCAGCCAGGCCGTCCTGCACAGCGTAAACAGCTGGAAACATAAAAGGCCTCCCGCGCCTGTCAGATAAAACAGCTTCCATCCCTTATGAGCCTTTTTCATCTGCAGCTGATGGAGCTTAAACAGCACCATACAATAAACCACCAGATAATACAGAGCCATGGCATTGCAATTTCCGTAAGCCCCCACATATCTCACAGTATCATAGGGCCTGAAGCCATAGGCATAAATCTGAATACCAAAAAAGGAAAGAATCGTACCGTCCACCATTCCTTCCCGCAAAGCCCGGCCTCTTTCGGGCGTATATTTCGTCAGATAAAAAGCCCCAAACATCAAAAAATACCAGAGCGGCCAAAGCTTCTGGCTGACGGAGCATATCATAAATACAGACAGCGCTATCCAAATCCATCCCACATAATCAGGTTTCAGAGGAATCTGCTTTTGTACCAGTATTTTTTCAAACAGGTATTTCAGAAGAATACCCAGCCACCATACATTCAAAAGGGCCGTTTCTCGCTGCCACAGATTATAATGCCCTATATTCTGCAGCCAGTGCAGATAGACCCCCGCCATGGCTGCCAGACAAAACAGCGTGTACACCACATTCCCCCGGGTTAAAAAATCCCTCAGAGGGTATGCGCTGAACAATATTACCATCATCACCAGCCCGGTGCAGTTTACCGCTACATACCAGACGTCCCCGGTCTGGCTGGCCTTTAAAAACTCAATCAGATTGATGGCTATAAAGCATATAACATATAAAGTTTTACAGGAAAAGAGCCTTCCGAACCATTTTTTCAGCATATCCACTCCTTTTTCCGCTGTTTTTTCAATCTAATCCTCATAATGATACGTGGGCACAATTTCCTTTACGCAGGCGCGTATATCAACCGCCTCCGATTTTACAGCCTCCTCCAGTCTGCGAAGCTGCTCTTCAAATTTATCGCCGTCAAATTCAATAGGCTTTCCGATGAAAATCATTTTATTTGCGGTTTTGCCCAGCCCTTCCTCATTCATCAGAAGCTCCTCATACATCTTTTCACCGGGGCGCAGTCCCGTGAATCTGATTTCGATATCCTCATCCACTCGGTAGCCGGAAAGCTTTATCAGATTCTTTGCCAGGTCCAATATCTTTACAGGCTCCCCCATATCCAACACAAATATCTCACCGCCCCGGGCATAGGCTCCCGCCTGAAGCACCAGAGAGACCGCCTCCGGAATCGTCATAAAATAACGGATAATGTCGGGGTGCGTCACAGTTACCGGCCCGCCCTCCGCAATCTGCTTTTTAAATAAAGGAATCACGCTGCCGTTGCTGCCCAGCACATTGCCGAAGCGCACCGACACAAAGCTTGTCTGCGAGCGCGCCTCCATCATCTCCATAATCATCTCGCAGATATACTTAGAAGCCCCCATGATATTGGTAGGATTAACCGCCTTATCCGTAGAAATCATCACAAATTTCTCAACACCGTATCTGTCTGCGGCCAGGGCTGTCTTATAGGTTCCGAACACATTATTTTTTATCGCCTCATTCGGACTGTCCTCCATCAGCGGCACATGCTTATGCGCGGCCGCATGATATACAATATTCGGACGATATATCTCAAAAATATGATGGATTCTCCGAGTGTTGCGCACGGAAGCTATCAATACCTTCAAATCCAGACGGGGATATTTTCTCAGAAGCTCCTGCTGAATCTCATAGGCATTATTCTCATAAATGTCCAGAATAATCAGCTGTCTCGGCCGGTGAGCCGCAATCTGTCTGCAAAGCTCGCTACCGATAGAGCCTCCGCCTCCGGTGACCATAACTACCTTGCCCCTGACAAAATCCAACACCTCATCCGTATTTATCTCGATAGGCTCTCTTCCCAGAAGGTCCTCAATAGCCACCTCGCGCAGGCTTGATACCGATACCTCTCCGTTAATCAGCTGATACATGCCCGGCAGGGTTCTGAGCTTACAGCCGGACTCCTTGCAGATATCCAAAATCTCCTTGCGGGTTACCATATTGGCTGTGGGAATGGCAAAGATAATCTCATCCACTCCAAACTGCTGTACTGCGTCTAATATTTTGTCTCGGCCCCCTACAATCGGAATGCCCCGCAGCAGCTTGCCATGACAGCTCTCCGAATCGTCTATAATACATTTTACTCTTAAATTCAGATATTGACTGGATTCAATCTCCTTTAAAATTGTGTTGGCCGCCGCTCCGGCCCCCACTAAAAGCACATTCACCCTGTCCGAGCCGCCCAGCTTGTCCGTGCGTTTCGTATGAATGACCTGCAGGAAACGATAGCTGAAGCGAATCACACAGGTAGCTCCAAAAAGGACAAACCAGTATAACAGATAATAGCTTCTGGGCATTCTGTGGTTGAAGCCATAACAGAAAGCCAACTGGCAAACGGCCGTACAGGTCGTTGCAAAGGTGATATTCAGAAGCTCCGTCACTCCCGCATAGCGCCAGACGCTCTTGTACAGACGCCACAATATGAAAAATACCAGTGTTGTAAAAATATTAAAGGGAAGCAGCTGCTCAAACTTCGTCATATATTCCTGGGGTATGCTCTTAAAGCTAAAATCAAAACGAAAATAAATCGCCGCAAAGGAAGCCACCACTGTGGCCATAATATCCAGAATAAGCAATGCCAGCACTTGATTCACAGGGGTATTCAAAATATGGGTACTCTTTTTCTTCATTGGAAACGCCTTTCCTTATCTTTCCTTATCATACCGAAATACCCCGGTGAATGCAAGTATAACATGATTATCTATAAAATATCATCCGTCCACTCAATATCCACATCTTTGTTGTCATCCGGCTTCGAAGGCTCCGGCTCAGGGTCAGGAGTCGGGGTGGGGGTCGGGTCGGGGGTCGGGGTCGGCGTAGGGTCAGGAGTTGGCGTTGGTGTGGGCGTAGGGTCAGGAGTTGGCGTCGGTGTCGGCGTAGGGTCAGGGGTTGGCGTAGGCGTAGGGTCGGGGGTCGGTGTGGGCGTAGGCGTAGGGGTCGGGTCGGGGGTCGGTGTGGGCGTAGGCGTGGGCGCAGGCTTCTGCCCGGCAGAAGGTTTCTTCGTTGTGTCAGACTTTGTCGCCGGCTTTACCAGATTTCCCGTGTTTACCACAGACGAAGCAATCTCCTGATGAGAAGCATCCTCCGGCTCCCTGTTAAGACCCTGGGCATACGTTCTGAAAGGATCCTGCTTCTCATATTCCGCCACGCTTCCCGCATCTATCCAGGCCGTTCCCAAGAACACCTGTATCTGACCGTCGTAAATGCGTACCCGAAGCTCTCCTGAATCCGCTGCTTCCTCCTGTTTCCCTTCTTCTCTCACCTGATAAACGCTTATCTGAGGATAATCCTCCCAGCCCATATCCTTCCCGATAAAGCTGTAGGAAGCGGCATCCATGCCCTCGGAAAGCTCATAAAACAGACACTTCTCTTTGTCTGCGGAACAGGCATATACCAGGAAGCCCCCTTCCCGGCCGTCATCAGGCTTTAACACCAGGGTTTTTCCGTCAGGCTGCTCTACAAGGGTTTTGCCCTGTTCATCGAACTCTCCCGTATATTCCACATAGCTAAAGCTCTCCCTGCCGCTCCATAACTGAAAGGCATCGCTGCTGCCTGTGCCCTCATGTCTCCCGGCAGTATATGCGCCGGTATAGCTTCCATTCTGAAAGGTTCCCGTCTCCTTCAGCACATCTCCCCGGGCAGGAACGAGGCTCCAGGCTTCAAAGGCTCCCTGATAGCCTGCTTCGGAAAGTCCCGTCTGCAAAATCCTCACCACACCGTCCCGGCAGGAGAGGAAGGTAACCTGACTGTCGGAATCAAGATACCAGACATTCACATACTTTGCTCCATTATCCTGATAGCCCGCCTGTATGGCAAGGGCAATCCTGCCTTCCGTCTCCAGATAATAGTTTCGTCTGCCTTCATAGAGCTTCGGCATCATGATTTGGAACCATTCGGAGCTTTCGGCAAGATGAATGCCCTCCTTCCTATAATCCGCAAGCTCCAGATTCTGCTGCATCAGCATAGCTCCCTGCCGAATGCCCTTTTCCTCCTCCGCCAGATTCACCCAGATGCTCTGCAGGGCGTCCCAGGCTTCCCGGTCATCATAAAGTCTGTAGCTTTCCTCCAAAAGATTTCTTCTCTTGCGGATAAGCCCCTGCTCCTCGTAAAGCGCCGCAAGCGCATGATAATCCTCCAGGGAAAGACTTCCCTCCTGATAGGCTGTCTCATACTCCAAAATAGCCTTCTGGGTCTCTGTCAGTTCTTCTTGCGGTTTCACATCGGACGTTTCCTCCGGGCTGTCCCCCATGGAGGCAGAAACAGCCTCTGCACCGCCGTTCCCGCCATTGATTACCGGTTCTTCCTCGCCGCAGCCTGCCAGCGCCAAGAGCAATATACCAGCCGCCAGCCAATATTTATTTTTTATTTTTAACATTGTTTTTTTCATTTTCCCTTTTATCCCTCTTTTATAATTTTTTTCAAGAATTTATAAGCGTCCGAGCCCTCCTCATAAGTGCCCATTTTCAGAACCTGCTCTGCCAGCGCATAAATGCTCTTTGCCACTACAGGCCCGTATATGATGATTTCTTTCCCGTTCTTCTCAAGAACCGCATATCCCCTGAAGGCAAATTCCGTCCGGTACTGACTGGTAGGAATCCCGATTAACACGGAGGTAAAGCGATATCTCTTCGATACCGTCTCATAGATATTATCCTCTAAATCACCGTCGGCATTCAGCCCGTATGCCATTCCCGAGGAAGTCTTTTCACCGCCCTTTACCAGCGGATATTCCTTCATATTGGCCTGATTCATGACTAAGGTTCCATACTCCTTCAGCTGATAACCGTTCACCCCTTCCGTAGTCAGCTTCTTCCTTAAGGAAGTGGAAATACCTGTCTTAAATCGGATTCCCGATTTTCCGGTAATCCGAATAGAGAATCCATGGTAGCTCAATAGATTCTGAAGCTTCGGCTGTTCTGTGACGGCATATGCCTTGTTCTTATAGTTCAGCGTCCACACATACATATCCACAGGCACCCCTGAGGCATTATACTGATAGACCTCCGCCACCTTCGCCTTCGTGTTCTTTGCCTTTACAATACTGTATCCGTTTCTCTTTTCCGCCTGAAAGGGAACCCCGTCCAGATAGATGGTATCCCCGTCAAAACCCTCCGGTATTTTCAATACCACATTTTTGGAAGAAACAGGCATGGCGCTGGCATCCTCCGGCATATTGTTGAACACCGGTATGGTGAATACAAAGGCGCAATCCAGAGAATTGGCTCCCTGATACATATCCCTTATCTTCTTTGCCTCGCTGGCGGGCGCCGAAATGTTCTGCATATACTGATGAGTATACAGGGCATGGGACGCCGAAGGATTCACATTAAATTTCTGCAGGTACAGGCTGTCCTGTCCCTTGCGGATATAATTGGCGGAAATAAAATGCGCGCCGCCCATAATCGAATAATAGGAATCCTTCCAGGGCATCGGCTCCGAAGGATTTGTAATGCTTTTAGCATTTCTCGCATAGGTCAACCCGTTCTCAATCACCTCTTTAGTGGTTCTGCCGGTTGCACCGATATTAAAATGATTGTACAGATGCTCAAAGCCGGGATATGTTCCGCTAATCATAGGCGCATCAGCCTTCCCCTGCTCCTGATACACTCTGGCCGCCAGGTGAAAGGGACTTACGCCGAAACCTTCCGCTTTCCCTACATTATAAAAAATTTCTCCATAGGTCTTATTCGTGTCCGGCGCATTCGCCTTACTGTTCATAAAAGTCTGATCCAGAAAGACCTCCAGCGCTTCCCGGGTATGATAGCTTTCATTATAGGTCAATTGTTCAAACTGAAAAATCCCATCCTCCGTCAGACCGTTTCTGGGGTCCATATAGTATTCCAGGATTGCCCGGGAGGCATAATACCAGTTATTGTCGTCATACACCCCCTCCTTGGTATACTCCGGGAAAGTATAATGCACCAGACTTTTGGCTCCCGTAAGTTCATTGTCAATCACGGTCTCCCAATTCAGGCCCGTATTCAGAGGGACAAAAATCCAATTAGGATGCTCCGTTAAAAGCGCCTCCAGGGCAGGGCGATAGCTCTCGGGAAACTGCTTCAACATCTTACTGCTACTATTACTACTGCTGCTATTCTTCCTGCTGCTGAAGGTCATGTTACCGGACACCGAATAGAATACGGACCCGGCCCCCTCACTCCCCACTGGAGAATACGCCTCCTCCCACGCGGCAAAGCGCTCGTCGCTGCAGGCCAGATATTCCCTCTCGATATAGCCCTGATATTCCTCGTCCCCACGGTAAAAGCTCACAGAAAGCCACATCCCGTTATCGCTGCTTAGACCGACATCCCGAATAAATACGGTCTGTCCGCTGGATACCACAGCCGCCGTCTCACTGTTTGAATCCGCCTCTTTCTTTAAGTCGTATTCCCGGCACAGATAAACCACCGCCATTATCTCTCTTTCGTTAATCGCCTCGCGCAAAGCGGCTCTGGCTTCCTCCGTGTACTCCAGGCCTTCCTGCTCCCTGGCATGCGCCTGAAAAAGAAAGGCCGGACTCACCGGAATGCTTGTAATGAATATCAGAATCCCTATCCATAAGCATAACTGCTTTACATTAAATTTTTTCATCCTAACCTCCTGAGAGCTTCCTTTGTGTATCAAATCATAAACGCTTCAGCTTCCTGTGCAGCACCCGAATCCCTCTGGGAGCTATCGCAAAGAGCGTCTGATAGCATTTGTTTTTGGCGGTCAGCTTATGATTACACACACCTCTCCACCAGTTTCTTCTCATATATCCCACTATCTGCCGATACTGCGTATTCTCGGGCTTCATCTGGGAAATCGGTATATGCAGAAGATATTCCAGCCTCTGAAAAACGCCAAATCGCAGCGCTGTCTGACGCAAATCAGGATAGCTTTCCTTCACCAGCTCCTCCGCCATATCCGCATTGTCCACACAATCTCCATAGACCCTGGAAAAGTCCTCTCTGTCCGCCCGTCTGGAATTGCTTCCTATCCGGTAAAACACATGATAGCCATAGCCCGGCAGGCTCAACACACCCTCCGTCAGCGTAAGCAGCTGCACCAACAGCCTGAAATCTTCGTTCAGAAGTCCCTCCGGAAAGCTATGCTCTGCGAACAGCTCCCTGTGTATCAACTTCGTACAAAAGGAACAATCTCCCCGATGCATCAAAAGCTCCTCCATAAAATCATGACTGCTGAGAAACTCCTGCTTTTCAGGAGGAACACAGATATCAGGCAGGAGTCTGCCTTCCTCATCTATCTCATTTCTGCCAATCTGGGCAATTCTCGCTCCTGTCTCCACAATACCGGCATACAGTTTTTCATACATATCGGGCTCAATATAATCATCGCTGTCCACAAAACCGATATACTCTCCCTTCGCCAGGGAAAGCCCGGTGTTTCTGGCCGCTGAAGAACCACCGTTCTTGCGATGATAAACCCGGATGCGGTAATCCTGCGCCGCAAGACTGTCGCATAGCTTACCTGTCCCATCCGTGGAACCGTCGTCTACCAGAATAATTTCCAGTCTTTCATATGTCTGTGCCGTAATGGAATGTACACAGCGAGGCAGATAGTTTAGGATATTATACACCGGCACAATAATGCTGAGTAATGGTAATTTCTTCATTTATATCCTCTTTATCAAAAATTTATACATTTTTCTCTCCGGAATCTCAGGCGCAGGAGCGCAGGGTGCAAACATCGGACGGTCGCTCTTTGCCGGATAAACGCTCTTGTTTTGCAATACCACATCTTCTGTCAGCTTCCTAAGTCCGGCCGCCGCCTGCTTCGCATTCCAGGTCTGTAAAATGGTCTCATAGGCATTTCTTCCCAGTCTCTCGCAGCGCTCACAATCCTTTACCAGCTCTTCTAAAATTGAAAAAAACTTCCTTTTATTTCCGCTTTTATATACATAACCGTTTTCACCATGACGTATCAGATAGGGCGCGGCGCCTGTCATGACGTCCGCCACCAAAGCGCAGCCGCTGTTCATCGCTTCATTTGCCACCGCCCCCCAGCCTTCCCTGCGGTCACTGGTCATCAGAAAAATATTCGCCTGCTCCATGTATTCCCGAACCCTGTCCGGCTCCTGATAACCCAAAAGCCTTACCTCCTGCTCCAGTCCATGGCGGCTTATAAAGTCCCTTATCTCCCGCTCCAGAACGCCGCCTCCAATCATCTGCAATTCAAAGGCGATTCCCTTTTCCTTTAGATAGCGCGCCGCCTCCAGGGCAAGAAAGGGATGCTTCCAATCGATGAATCGGCCGGCCCATAAAATATGAGGCGTTTTATGTCTTTTTGCCTCCATGAGCCTGTCCGGCTCATATGTTTTTAACGGCGGAAAATATCCCCAGCAGAACTTCTTACCCGGATACGCCTGAATGATTCGCAAATCATCCGCCACATAGGCGCCCGCACAGAGGAAATAGACGGGAGCGCGCCGATATCTGGTATGGTCATGATACTTCTTTATCAGACCTTTCGGAGATACGGCCTTCCACTGGCCCTCCTTATACATTCGCTCATCCACCCGGATAACAGGCTTCTGCTGCCGCAGACGTTCGACAATATAACTCTCGTCCTCGCAGCCCCCGAACAGTGCCACATCGGCCTGCGCAATCTTCTCCCTGCACCAATCCGGTTCCTCATAGAAACGATGCACATAGGCGGGACTATGGTCTGCCTGCCATCCCATCGCCAGCCGTTCCTCCTCCATCTCCCGGGTCTGTATAAAAAAGAAATTTCCTTCTGTCTGCTCTGCCATGGCATCACAAAAAGGTATCTGATGATGATTGATGTAATTGGAAATAAAACATATTTTTAAAGGGCCTTCCTGGGAATTTTCTGCTTCTTTGACGATTTTTGCATAGATTTCCATCATTTTTGCTTCATTTTTACTCTTTTCATGGGTTCTTTCTGCATGTTTCCTTGCGTTTTTGCAAAAAACATCTGTTATTTCCGGATGCTCCCATATACGGACAATGGCCTCTCGCAAAGCATTTGCGATTCTTTCCAATTCCCTATTTGTATCTTGCTTGTCCGATTTTCCCTGATACAGAATCCCATCCTCTCCGGCAGTAAAAATGCTGGGAATCCCTCCTACGTCCGCCGCCACACAGGGTACTCCCAAAAGCATGGCCTCCCCCAGGGAATTCGGCGAATTTTCATTGGCGGAGCAGCAGACATACACGCTGCATTTCAGATACTGTTCCTTCATCTGTTCCGCATTCAGCGTTCCCAGAAAGGTTACATGCTCCTCCAGATGATTGTCTCTTATCAGCTGCCGCAGATATCTCCCATAGCCGGAAATCTTTATCTTATCCTTCATACTTTCGTATCTTACCAGACTGTTTCCGGCTATCCGCAGTTGCAGGTCAGGATAGCTTTCTTTCATCCGTCCTGCTGCCGTCAGCATATAATGCAGGCCCTTTAGGGGATAATCTCCCTGACTGAGAAAAATACTGTGAGGAACGCTATTTTCCCGGCTCCACCTTCCCTCATAAAAACATTCCCTCAAGGTTTCATTCAATACCTCGTAATGCACCCGGGGATTTGCTTCTTTTGCATAATATCGGTCAAATTCCGTGCGCCCCGCCACATAATGAGCCAGCCTCAGAACCTCCCGCTCCCGTTGTCCCCGCAGCGCAAATTTCTGCTGCTGCCGCATAAGACCGTCCCTCTTTAATAAATCCCGAAAACTGTTAGACTGTTGTACCCGTTTTGGGACATCCGCCATATAATCTCTGGCAATCACCTGGCACACCCCCTGTATGCCCACCAGCACTCTCTCCGGCCGGGGACAGCATTTAAGCAATGCCAGGCTATGCGCATATTCCGTTCCAAAGCAATGAATCACATCAGGCTTTGCCTGCCGCAGAATCTCTGCCAGACTTTTCTCCAACGCCGAATCATAGGTCTCGGGATGCTGCGTATCCTCGTAAAAGCCATAGGCAACAATACTGCCTGTGCCTGCGGGCACGGTTTCTCTGAAGCCGTCCAACTCCTTCTCCACAGGAAACGCTACATGCAGCTCCACAGGCTTCTCCTGCTGCCGCTCCCATAACGTATCCATAAGCCCGGTCAGCCAGCCTTCCTTATGACTGCTCTCCCTGTTCAAATAAGCCGCCACAACAGGCAGCATCATATTGCAGACCCATAATATCTTCATAATCACTACGTCTTTCTCCCCGATTCAACGGACAGTCCTTCCACTTTTTCAGTTAAAAATCCAATTCAGATACGGCAGCAGCCTGATATTGATATCATACATATTTCGCAGCAGCATTCCAAAATAAAGCAGAAATGCGGCTGTCACGCCTATATAGCAAAACCGCCGGAACCATTTCCAGGGTATATCCCTCAACACCCGGGGCAGCAGAAAAATCTGGGCCACAATCATATAATAAGCGATTCTGGTAGTCTCCGGAATAAAGGAGCCGCAGCAGAACACGGCAAGACCAAACAGATTCAGAAAAAAATAAAAGCGGTTTACCGGGTTATCCTTGATGCTCTGCTTATAACAAATCAGACAGAGCGCCAGCACACAGACACATTTCCCAATATTGATATAGGATATCTGCCCATTGTCATACAGGGAATTTTCATAATATGGATAAATCCGAAACAGAATCCACCGATACAGCTTCTGTCCGAACAGCAGACTCAAAACGAATACCCCGCCCGGAATCCAATGCCATTTTTTTATTCCTGTCACCGCCAGATACCAGGCCACCAGATAGACCGGTATGACCAACAGCGCCGTCTTATGAAAAACCGCTGCCCCAAGCACCCAGAGCAAGAATTTGCCGTAATCCCTGCGAAACACATATTTCATGGCATAAAGCACCATAGCCAGCGCCAGATAATACCTGACGGAATTGAGACTGTTAAAATAATAGCCTCCTGTCAAAAGCAGAAATAAAGACAAAGCATAATCACTCGCCTGGTCGTGCAGCGCCTTTACAAAAAAGAATACGGTAAGTATGGAAAAAAAAGCAAAAACCGGAAGATACTTATCATATCCAAATAACTGCTGTATCCACCTTACCATATAATTAAAACCAAACTCAGAGGACACATGGCGTTCCTGGGCTATCAGCTTAAAATTATCCCGATACACCCAGTAATCATTTCCCACCGCAATACGACAGGCCGATACGCCGGTCAGCAGACAATAAATCATAAATTCCGCCACCAGATTCCTTGCCTGACAGCGCTGAAAGGGCCGATATGCTCCAAAAGCCCTTCCCCCTTGGAGCCGCGGCGCTACATAAGAGCTGTTGTCAATACAAAGGGCAAGCCCCACTGTAACCGCCGTCAGCAATATATATACCAAAGCGCTGCTTTCCATGAGACGCCCTCCTTTCCTGTCCTGTATTTTCCTGCCTGCTTCCGGCGTAATTCCCTATCATGGTTCCTGCCTTTACCTGACCTGCAGCCGTCGACCCTCCCGAATCTCCGCCTTTATCTGACCCGCAGCCGTCGGCCCTCCCGAATCCCTGCTTTCATCCAGGCATAGGCCTGCCTGACGCCAACCTCCTGACAGAGAACCGTCCTTTTTGTGAGCAGAAAGCGCAGCGCCCAAAGCTTCGCCAGGGGGCCGTACAAATAAGGATACAGCACTCCTCTGTCAAAAAAGAATTTCTGATGATAGCCGGTAAACCAGGAGGACTCCCGGTAAACCTCCCGGCCTAATTTCGCCGTGTCCGCATATAAATGCAGCCCCTTCTTCAGACAATCATGCAAAAACAGACTGTCCTCCCCATTGCTGTATTTGGCGCCGCCCCCGAACAGCAGAGAAAAGCTTACTCCCGCCCGATGCAGCACTTCTGTTCTTGCCGCTACCGCATAGGTAGGATAGCGACCATAATTGTACCAGCGGATTCTGCCGCTCTTTTGGTTATCATAGGTCTTTCTGGAGGCGTCCACCTCAAAATTAAAGGTAATGATATCCGCGTCCGGATTGGCTTCAAATGCCCCTAGCACCTTTTCCTCATATCCCGTATCAAACACGATATCTTCATCGCTGAACAGACAGATATCTCCCTCCGCTCTCATAAGCGCCGTATTCCGGTTCAGACCCACGCCCCGTTCCGCCATAGAATAGCACTGAATACGCTTCCCCTGATACTCATAGGTCTCATATCCGAAGCCCTCGCATTGATTCACGATAATGGCTTCGCTCTCCAGATTCATTTTCTCTGCCAAAGTCCTTACATCCGCATTTACCGCTGCCACCAATACCTGCAATCTCATGCCTATACCTCTTTTGCCCTCTTCTCAGGTTTCTTTTTACCAAGACGATAATAGCTCCTGATAAGCCTCTCATCCGCCTGCCATAATAAGGCGCCGGTAATCTCCACCTCCTGGCAGTTCAAAAATTCCAACACATATTCCAGCGGTTTTCCTGCGCCCTCTCCGGCCTTGACAATCAGCACCACGCCCTCTGCCTGACGCAGGCTCTCACAGCTTTCCGCGCTCATGGGAGGCGCCGGAAAGGCCAGCCATTCACGAGGCTCTCCGCCGGGCTGCTCTATCCCCCTTAATGCATCCGCAGCCTCCTGCATATTTATTTGCTCCCGAACGGGACACAGGGCAATCCTTCTTTTTCCTCTTAACAAATATTCCATATTCGCCCGGCACTCGGGACTCTTAACCGTGCCCAGACAGGGAATGCCGTAACGGCTGCTTAAGACAGCCGGAAGCCAGATACTGTCGTCTCCTATCTCCTTGAGCAGGAAAACACCCCCTACGAAAAGTGCGGAAATGACTGCGCTCAGCACAAAGGCCCGGCCAGGCCTCACATCCCATAAAACCTCTCTGGCTACTCCCCTGTCAATCACTCTTATTCCCGCAATATCATCAGAAACCCCTTCCGCAAACTCTCCAACCATAGTTTCCTCGACTGCCGCCGCAATACACTCCGACAACTGAGGGTCGTTGGTGGTGACAAGAGTGGAGGGGATTCTCAAATCCGACGCCAGCCTGGCCGACAGCGTCTGGGACAGCTCCTCCGCCGCCATCTCCACACCGCCCTCCTGCCGGCTTAAATGCTGCTGTACATAACCCAGAAACTCGCTGGTATGTACCCAGGTATTCCAGGTGGTTTCATTGATATAAGTACCGTACTGGGCCCAGGCAGGGCTTGCAAACTCTATCTTATAGGTGGATGTGGCGCAATAAGTCCGCTCCGGCCTGAAGATGACATTCTTTATATAATAGCCTCCCCCCAGCAGCAGCGTGCCAATCAGAATATATAACAAAATCCAATGTATTCTCTTAAGCATCCGCAACAGGGTCAGGCGCAAATCAAAAGGCTCCTTCCCGTAACTACCCTTCCACATATCCTACCTCATTTCCACAATGCTTTCACAGCCTCCACAGCTTCCCGTCTCTTCCTCAAAGCTCTCTCTCCCTGGAGCCGCTCTGCTCCCGAAGCGCCGTAATCTGTTCATTATCTACACCCTCGGTGCTGTCCGGCCAGAAAAGAACCTTCAGAGTCAGAAGCATCAGCTTTAAATCCAGCCACACGGAATACTGCTCAATATAGGTCAAATCCAGCTTCAGCTTATCATAGGGAGATGTATTATACTTCCCGTAGACCTGCGCAAAACCGGCCAATCCCGCCTTCACCTTCATGCGATAGGCAAACTCCGGCATAATCTCCAGATACTGCGCAATAATCTCCGGTCTCTCCGGCCTGGGGCCAATAAAGGACATGTCCCCCTTTAAAATATTAATCAACTGGGGAAGCTCGTCCAGACGGCATTTACGAATAAACCTTCCCACAGGCGTAATGCGGTTGTCGTTCTTCTGGGCCAATCTGGCCACGCCGTCCTTCTCCGCATCCGTGCGCATGCTTCGGAATTTCAGGATATAAAACTCCCTCTGGTTCTGGGTACAGCGCACCTGCTTATAGAGAATCGGACCGCCGTCATAGAGCTTTACGGCAAGAGCCGTGAGCAGCATAAAGGGCGATGCAATCACCAGGAGAATGGCGGCGCATACCATATCAATGGCTCTCTTGATAAAGCGCTGCTCCATGGTAAGCTGATATTCTCTGGTCAGCAGAATAGGGGAGTCAAATACATGCAGCTCCTCGGCTCCCAACAGAATCACATCTGTAAGCTTAGGCATCATGTACACCCGAATAGATTTGCCATAACAGAATTTCAAAAGCTCCTTACGCTCCTCGGTTGTCATATCCCAGAGCACTACCGCATTGATTTCACCCTTCTCATAGCTGTCCGTAATTTCCCTGCAGAGTCTCTCCTGACCCAAGTCCATGGGCAGAGCTTTCTCTATGCGATACTTGTCCCTGCGGCTCTCAAACTTCGCCCGGATATCCTCTATGGGTCTGTCCCCGTGAATCAACAAAAGCTTCCTGGGCGGGAACATGGAGCGGTACAGCCTGTTGGCAATATTGATATAAATGATGACGACTGCCACCTGCTCCAGAAACAACATCACAAAGACCTTAGGCACAAAGAGCTGAAACGCCATCAGGGAAAGCTCTCCGTAAATAATTAAGTCTGCCAGCAGCGTGGCAAAAATCTGAGAAAAAATAATCTCTGCGTTTTTCAGATATCCCAAACGCATACCGCCGTACATATTGGACAAAAAGAGCAGAATCACACCATAGATAGCAAATTCCAGTAAATGTCCGTTAAAATAAAAGTTCCTCAGCGCTTCCACCAGGCTGTGCTGGAAATGAACCAGCCAGTTATATGCAAATATGGCAATTTCCAGAGCCAGACAGCCCGCCGACAAACCCAGATTAATCAGGCGCTTAAAGGACTCCATTCTCTGTAATTTGTTCTCATTGCTGTTTTTTGCCAAATCCGATTCCTCCGTTTCATTCGTAATACCATCACTTCCTTACGGAATGTTTCACTCCCCTGCAAATCCCCATGCATCCTTAGCTTTTCACGCTTATCCTGCGCAGAACCGCCCGGGCCGCCCAGAAGCAAAAGCTCCAGGCGCTGGCCAAAATACCCATTCCCTCCGCTCTGCGATAGAGATTCCAAATGCGGCGTATAGCCTCCAGCTTGTTGGAGGACAGACTTTTACCGGGTCTGCGGTATTTCACAAGATTCTCATCCAGACCATAAGCCGTATAGCCGTTTCTCAAAAGCTGCCACCAAAGCGCCGTATCCTCGCTCTTTATCTCCGGCATCATAAGAAGCTCCTTCTTTATGCATGAAGTATCCAACAACACTGTGGAGGTAAAAATTGTCGTGTTCTTCAAAGCCTCCTTATAGCTCAGCTTCTCCGGCACCCGTACAACTCTGCCCAGGCCCTTCCCCTGTTCGTTCGCAAACTCATAACCGGTAAATACAAAGGCCGCCTTCTTCTGTCTCATAAAGGCCAGCTCCTTCTCCAGCTTGTCAGACGCCCATAAATCATCCGCATCCAAATATGCGATATATCTTCCTGCCGCCTCCGACACGCCCCTGTTGCGCGCCCGAGCCGCTCCCTGATTAGAGGGCTGACGTATCAGGCGCAGCCGCTCCTCCCCGGCCAGCTCTAAATATTCCTGAAGCACCGAGAGCGTGTTATCCGTACTCCTGTCCTCCACCAGCAGCAATTCCCACCTGGGATAAGACTGAGCCCGTACACATTCTATGGTTTCTATGATATATTTTTCCACATTATAGACCGGTACAATCACACTAATCAAATCTTCATCCATTCCGTCCATTCCAAACCTCATTCTCACACGAACCGACATCTTTTAGCCCGGCGAAAACTCAAATCCCATCGTCAGTCGGTCCCCTTGCTCCCCTCCAGCTCCAGCAGATAATACTCTCCCAGACGGCTGGCCTTAACTCCCAGCTTCTTCTCTATCCGCTTTAGTCCCTTCTCCTTAAGACTTACCGGTAAAAGAATTCTGTTTACCCCCATTGCAACGGCAGTCTCCACACAATCCATGCCGCTTATCTGCCCCTTACGCATGTTACCGGTAGCCCCTACCCAATCCATCCAAATATAACAATCCTCCTGTTCCTGAGTGTAGGCATCATAGGAATAGGCATTCAAGGTCCTGTCCCACATATTTCTGCCATAAAGCAGCGTGATATCTCCCCGCAGCTCTCTGGCATACTCCAGCACCTCCTGGGGCGCCCATAGACAGATTTCCTGATTCTCGGGCGCCTTCAACTGCTCCAGCACCTGTTCTATCTGCTGCCTTTCTCCCCTATCATTCTCTATTGTCCACTGGGAATTTGCCAGCCTGCCGCAAAGCAATGTAACCGCCAGCGCCGCTGCCAGAATCAGAATTCTCTGGCTATTCTTTCTGGCTAAATTTTTACAGTAATCCGTCAGAAACACTACGCCCCCATAGGCAATAACGGTCACCATGGGAACGGCGCTCCAAATCCATTCATAATTATAAAATCTGGTCTGATACAGCATCAGGATTGCCGCCGTAAAAGGAAAGATACAGACTGCCGCCATAATGCCGGTATAAATCAAAAGCCGCTCCTGCTGACGCCCTCTGCCTCTGAGCCAGAACAGAAAAAGCACCAAAAGCAGCAAAGCCACCAGCTTACCATTACCCTTAAAGCCCTGCCAGCCCTGCCAGGCATTTTTTACCAGCTCTGCCATACCTGCTCCTCCTTTGCCTGAGCTTGTCTCCTTTTCTTCCACCATTTCAGAACAAGGCCGGTTAGAGACATTCCTGCCGCCACAAGGAAGCACATGCCGAAACCATAGAGAGTCCAGACGATACAGGCCTCCGCCAGAATACATAATACCGAAAGCTTCCACTTCCCGCGCAGCATAAGCCCTACCGTATAAGGCGCCAGCACGGCGCTCCGAATGGTAACGCCCCGAAAGCCGCTGTGTAAAAGTCCGAAGCCCTCCATGCCATACATAGAATCTCCCACCCATACCAGCAACGCCACGGACACCATAAAGCAGCCCGCTCCAAAACGGTTCTCCTGAAACAAAGCCCGGGCTACCGTTCCATATGCCAGATAACTGGCAATCAGCGTCACCAACGGCACAAGCACCCAGACCACCGTCTCCGGTTCCAGTTGAAAAACACGGGACAGCGCACCATAAAGAGAAGGCAGACACAGAAGCTTCAAACGGGAGGGCATTCCCAGCTCATAGGCACGACCTGTCAGCGGATTTACCTGATAGATGGCATCCGTAGCCAGGAAGCTCTTTACGGTTTCCAGCGTCATATCCCCTCCCCGATATACTCTGTGATTAAAAAGCAATGTCAGAAGCTGTGCCCCAAACATCAAAATAAACAAAAGCCATACTGTTTTTTCCCTTGCTGTCGTTTTTCCTATTATATTATTTTCTGATTTCCTGTTTTTTAATAATAGATAATGTACCGCCAGTATCAGGATTGCCGCCGCGCAGCATATCAAAACACTTAAGACAAACAGTTTGACACAATCAGAAAAAGACCGCCCAAGAAGCGTTACGCTCGCATGCGCCGCTTCCGCCAGTCCTATACTTACTATCCATCCTGTCAGAAAGCTGTCCCCGATAAAAAGTTCCCGGTCCGCCCGCTTCCCGTACAGGATTAAAAGGCTTCCTTTGCCTAACAGCCAGGGTATCAAAATCATTTCCTTATACTCCTTTGCATCCCTGTGCCTATCTCGTTCACGGTCATTGTAGCATAATATCCAGAAAATGGCTATATCTTTCATAAAAATTAAGGTGGCCGCAATATGCGGTCACCCGACAATCATCAATAAAGAGTCATTAATCATTTGAATATTCTTAAATACGGTTCCATTACTTTTTACATAGATTTGATGTCCAGACGAACCTTGTCAGCAATACGGGCAATGTATTCGCTATTAGTGGGCCTTGTCTTACCGGAAGCCGCGGAATAGCCAAACATCTTCTCGAAAGTCTCATTGTTTCCCCTTACCCATGACACTTCGATAGCATTACGAATCGCCCTTTCTACTTTCTGGTCTGTGGTTTTAAAACGCCTCGCTACAGCGGGATATAAACGCTTTGTCACACTACTGACTACTTCCATATCCCTGCCGGAAAGCAGTATGGCGTCTCGCAGATAATGATACCCCTTTAGATGAGCCGGAACGCCAATGTCCAGCATAATATCTGTGATATACCTTTCTAACTCATAGTCCTTTACAGTTGCAAGCTCCATTATGAATTCCCCTTTCATATGTCGAGTTTTGCTCCTTATTGCGACTGTCGAGTAGATTCTATCATATCTATCAAAAAAAGCAAATACTTTTTATCAAATAATTGCTACAAATTCGTGTGCATCCGCCGAAGGCTCTAAGGAAGGGCTGGTTTCATCAGCCCTTCCTTAGGTTATATTTCCTCTTTTACAAGATAAATTGGGCGATTTTTGACTTCCATATAGGTCTTAGCCAGATATTGTCCCAAAATACCCGTGCAGAAAAACTGCACTCCGCTGGTCATGAGTATGATACATACCAGCGAGGGCCAGCCGGACACCGGGTCCCCGAAAATCATCTTTCGCACAATAATAAAGACAATCATAATAAAAGCCACTACACAAAAAAACACTCCTATAAGGGACGCCAGCATTAAGGGCACTGTGGAAAATGCAGTAATTCCCTCAAAGGAATACAGCAGAAGCTTCCAGAAATTCCATTTGGTTTCTCCTCTGGCCCTCTCCACATTCTCATATTCCAGCCACTTGGTCTGAAAGCCTACCCAGCCGAATATTCCCTTGGTAAAGCGGTTGTACTCCCGCATAGACAGAATGGCATTCACCATCTGTCTGGTCATGAGACGATAATCCCGAGCCCCATCCATAATTTCCGTTTTGGATATTCTCTTCATCAACCTATAAAAACATCTGGCAAAAAAACTTCGCACCGGCGGCTCGCCCTTGCGGCTGACACGCCTGGTGGCCACGGAATCATAACCCTGCTCTATATAGGAAAACATCTCCGGCAGAAGTGCAGGCGGATCCTGCAGGTCTACATCCATCAATACTACATAATCCCCCTTAGACTTTTCCAGTCCGGCATACATGGCCGCCTCTTTGCCGAAATTCCGGGAAAAAGAAATCAGATGCACCCGCTTGTCCTGCTGCCGCAGCTTCTTTACCTCGGCCACGGTGCCGTCCCCTGAGCCGTCGTCAATATAAAGCAGCTCCAGCTCAATTCCCTTTTCTTCAAAAAAAGCGTCGTTTTTTATGAATTCGGAATAAAATAACGCTACGCTTTCCTCCTCGTTATAGCAGGGAACAATTACACTCAAAAGGCTCATATGCCCTCACCTTCCGCCAGTTATTGACATAAATTATTATAATCCGTATTCAGTATACTATTCCCTGTTTCTTTGCGCAAGCAAAATCGGAGGAACCGCTTCGCATTTGTATTTGTACTTGTTGCTATTCACGCACATCAAGCTGAAAACTGCTGAATCGGTTAGGGCGTGAATTGTAATTTGTATTTTTTTCTTATCGCTAACACACAGACTACCAGCACAATCGGAAAACCGATTCCTGCAAGCACCCCCGCCTGGAGATTTTCTCCTGCCTTTTGCGACACGCTGCCAATGATTGCAGGGCCCACAGCCCCGCCCAAATCTCCCGCCAGCGCAAGCAAAGCAAACATTGCCGTACCCCCCGTGGGAAGTATTTTCGATGAGATACTGATAGAACCCGGCCACATAATACCAACTGAAAAGCCGCATACCGCGCAGCCAATCAACCCCATGAACGAAATATCAGACAGTCCGGCTAATAAATAGCAGCACAGACAGAGAATCCCGGACACTGTCATAAATAGGGTTAAATTCACCTTCTCGCCAAATTTTCCATATAGGGTACGGCTGATTGCCATAAATACGGCAAATCCGCACGGCCCTGCAAGGTCTCCCACAGTCTTGGAAACATGCAGCGCAGATTCCGCAAATGCCGACGCCCATTGCGCCATGGCAAGTTCAGAGGAACCGGCACATACCATCAGTAACAGGAAGAGCCAGAACATTTTTGTTTTGAACAACTGCCCCATGGTCATACTTTTACCATCCTCCACCAGGGGTTCCATCGGGCATGTAACAAAGTTAAAAATGTTATACAGGGGGATAATTGCCCATATAACCGCCAGCAGCCGCCAGTTCTCTATGCCAAAGAAAGAAAAAAACAAGGTAGTGCCCAGAATAACGCCTGCAGAGCCCCAACAATAAAACGAATGGAGCAGGCTCATCATTCCCTCTTTGTTTTCAAAGGGACATGCCTCGATAATCGGACTCCCCAAAACCTCCGTAAGCCCGCTGCCCACGGCATATATGATAACACATATCAGAATCCCCGAAAAAGGAGACGGCATCCGGTCAGGCAGTACTGCAAGACCGGCCAGTCCCACTCCGGAGGTAACTTCTGCGGCTATAATACAAGGTCTGTAACCGATTTTGTCTACCACTTTGGCACAAAAAAAGTCTATTACCAACTGTGTAAAAAAGAAACAGGTCGATATCAATGCCAATTTACTAAAGGGTATTCCGTATGTATGATAAAATGTCAGATACAATAACGGAACAAAATTTGCACAGATAGCCTGCGTTATAAATCCTAAATAACATGCCAATAATGTTCTTCTATATTTCCCGGTATTTTCCATTTCCTTTCCCTCCACTATAAAGAGTAAGTATTACATTAGGGCATCCGCCAAAAACTCACATCATTATATCATCAAAAATACAAAATTTCAATTATCCTTCACAATCACTGGGGCGATATTCCTTTTGGTTTGTGATGCTGTTGCTTTCTCCCTGCTGTTCATCATCCTGCGACAGTCTTTCATAGAGAGCGGTAATCAGCCGCTAATCTTGCCCTAAACCCGGCATGGACTTTTTTTTACTTTTGGTATATACTATATAGGTGATTTTTTGATACTACTGAAATATTTCCCGAATGGAGACGGTCATGTATTCTTGGCAAGCTTTTTTTAACAACACTGTTTTTATAGCGGCAGTCAGCGGCTGGTTCGTCGCTCAGATATTAAAAACCGCGATTCATATGTTCTTTACCAAAAAATTTGTAGCGGAACGTCTTGTGGGAAGCGGCGGTATGCCCAGCTCTCACTCCGCCACTGTCTGTTCCTTATCCACCGCCTCCTATATTCTGTACGGGCCGGGAAGCTTTGAATTTGCGATTTCCCTGATTCTGGCGATTATTGTTATGTATGATGCCATGGGCGTTCGCCGGGAAACCGGTATTCAGGCAAAAGTATTAAATGATATGGCCCGCATTTTTGCCGATATGGGACGAAATGAAATCTCTGCTGACGAGAAGCTGAAGGAATTTGTGGGACATACCCCTTTGCAGGTACTGGTAGGCGCTATTCTCGGCGTCCTTGTGGCCATTGTCATCTGCAGCCTATAAAGCCGCTCAAAGCTTTACTCAGGATAAATACATGTAGTCCATGGATGGCGGAAAGCGAGGATTACGAATATATGAAGAAATGGAAAATCTGCCTGATTCTCCTGGCCTCCGCAGGCGTTATGGCTTCCTGCGGAAAACCCCTGGGATTGCCGGGCAGTCCTGTTATAGTAGACGAGGCCGATATACCCTCAGAAGGCGCTATTGACGATGCTGCTTCTGTATCTGCCGATATTCCCCAAAGGATTGTCATTGAGGATGATACCCTTCCTCCGCAGGAAGGTATGGTACGGAGCAGACTGACCAATGAATGGGTAGATGCATCTGTCGCAGCTATGCGTCCCATTGCAGTAATGACTCCAAACGAAAGCGCCGCTCAGCCCCAATATAATCTCTCCAAAGCCTCCGTTATCTACGAGGCAAATGTCGAATGGCAAATGACCAGAATGATGGCCATTTATGAAAATTGGAAGGATATAGACACACTTGGCAATATCCGCAGTCTGCGCTCCTATTTCGCTTACTGGGCTTTTGAATGGGACGCCTTTATTGTACATTTTGGCGGGCCCTTCTTTATCGACGAGCTGCTTGCCCAACCCACTACTCAGAATATTAACGGTATTGTTAAGGAGGCGCCCGCTTTCTTCCGCTCCCCCGAAAAAAAGGCGCCCCATAATGCCTACGCGACCGGAGACGGGCTGTATAAAGCAATCACTGACAAGGATTATGAACCGGCTTATCGGGGCCTGGCGGATGAAGAGCATTTCCGGTTTACCCCTAAGGCGGAGCCGAATACATTGGAACAATACGGCACCGGCGCCCGAAATGCTGCTTATATTGACATGACCAGCTGTTATCCTCTGACCAGATGTTACTTTGAGTTTAATGAGGAGGATGGGCTGTATTACCGCTACCAATATCTTACGGGCAGCGTGGACGGCCCCCACGTGGATGCGTCCGGCGAACAGCTCTGCTTTAAAAATATACTGGTGCAGAACACCAAGTATGAGGAACTGGGAGAGGGTTATCTCGCCTTCCAATGCCACGACTCCACCCGAGACGGTTGGTACTTTACCAATGGCAAAGGCATCCATATCAACTGGGAAAAGACTTCGGACTATGGTGCGACCAGATATTATGATGATAATGGGGATGAAATTACTTTGAATACAGGCAAGACGATGATATGTATTGTAGAAGATGGCGATGATTTCACTTTTCGATAACAACAACAAAGCGGACAAGTCCGCTTTGTTATACAGAAATTTCAACAGAATTTCCTTTCCCTTTCCTATTCCCCCAGTCCGTTTTCAACTGCGGCCACCAAGGTTTGCAGAGCCGCATCCTCGTCCTCGCCCTCACACGAAAACTCAATTTCGTCTCCGCATTTTACACAGGCACCCAATACGCTCAAAACGCTTTTGGCATTAGCTGTATTTTCCCGGAACTTAAATGTAATCAATGATTTAAACTGCATTGCTTCTTTACAGAGAATACCTGCGGGCCTTAAATGTAATCCGGTGGGATTTTTAATAACTACTTTCTGACTTACCATAAGGTCACCCTCCACTTCCTGATACCTGTCTCATATAATAACTATAGCATGTTTATGCTGTAATCTCAAGCAATTTTCCTCAGATTTCGGACTAAAACTCTGAACGGTCTGTCACGCTGCGCTACTCCTCCGAAACTCTCTCGATAAGAACCCGAACCCTTATTTCGTTATCCTGACTGATACTCTCATTTAGAGTAAACGTAACGGGAATATCATAGGCGCCCTGAGACAACTCCGTTATATTATGCTGGTTCATCCATGCGGCAATATCGACGCTTCCGTAAATGTTGTTCTGCTGAAGGGGCATAATTCTATCGGCCAGACCGGATATCTTAAGAATATAAGGTTTGTCCGGCTCATCCAGTTGCGCTGTATAATCCTCCGGCACATTGATTATCGTCAGATTCCCCGGCAGTATCTCCAGCTCTCTCTCTTCTATCGGCTCAATAAAAATTGAAACTGTCAGCTTGCTGTTCGCACCGGCATCTACTAATTTAATATTCTCCGGCAGATAACTTCTGAAGTCCAGCGCTTTTGTAACGGTTTCTTCTGCGTCCGTAATATCCAGGTCCTCCTCCGGAATCACTATCCGGTTTATATTTGAGAGCGCATAGGAACTGCCGGCAATTTTGACAGAGGAAAAGCTGCTTTCTGTAACTCCCGTGGCGAGATAACCGTCCGCCGGTTCTCCTGACACCTTAAGCTCTATAGGCACTTCCTTCGTTGCCAGCACTTCCACAGACATATGCACATTGTCCACATTTTTCGTAATTCTCCTCTGATCCATTTTTACGCCGTTCTTATTATAAAGGTCAAAGCTGATATTTGCAGAAGTATTGGTAGTGGCTCCCGCTACATCCATCTCTAAATAAGCATAGCTGATTTGGTCAACAATGGATTTGGGCCCGGATACTTCTATCTGGGTCTGGTCCGGTGATGCGCTGGTTACCACATAGCCCTCCGCAACCTCGCCCACCGTTGTATAATTTAAGCGAATCCACTTTCTGGTGCGATCCTCCACACTTAACCGCACCATCTCATGATCTCCGGTGATACCGTCTATATCTGCATCCTGTACATTCTGTATCCGATAACTGATGGCAATCGTGTTGATATCCGTAAGCTTGCTGATATCCGCTTCCGCTATAATATCAGAAGAGCGCAGATTACTGATGATGCTTCTGGGCGCCGTTACAGACACTCTCACCGTATCCGTATTATCCAATACCTCATAAACCTTATTTTCATCCTCCAGAAGCTTTGTGTTCGTCAATCTGACCGAGATATTGCTATAGTATTTCGTATCCAAAGGGTCGCCTATCTCCGCCACCAAAAACCACAGCATACAGGCAAGCACTACCGAAAGCAGCTTCAGACCCAGATTATGCGTTAATTTCCTTTTCATTTCTTAGTCTTGCTCCTTCCCTTCCAGATACGTTTGCTCTTTTCATTATTTTCTGAGCTTTTCAGCAATATCTGCCGCATACAATCCTTCAGCTTTTCCATATCCAGGTTACGGTTCAATTCCCCCTCATAGGCCACACTAATTTTTCCGGTCTCCTCGGACACTATAATGGTCAAAGAATCCGTTACCTCGGAAATGCCCACGCCGGCCCGGTGTCTGGTTCCCAAATCCTTACTCAGACCCAGATTGTCGGACAAGGGCAGATAACAGGTGGCTGAAATAATCCTGTTGCCGCTGACAATGACAGCCCCGTCATGCAAAGGCGTATTATGCTCAAAAATATTGATTAACAGTTGGCTGCTCACCACTCCGTCCACATCAATACCGGTTCTCTCATAATCCTTCAAGGAAACCTTCTGCTCAATGACAATCAGGGCGCCGGTCTTTACTCTGCCCATCTCCACACAGGCTCTGGCTATCTCATTGATAGTTCTCTCGGAAATAATGCTCTCCTCCCTGTGTCCACTGTCAAAAAGAAAGACGGACCTCCACAGGCTTTTATTGCCCAATTCCTCCAGAGCCTTACGCAATTCCGGCTGTAATACGATAATCAGAGCGATGACTGCAAAGCTGATAATATTTTGTGCCATCCAGAGAATCGTATCCATATGGACAAAATACGCCAGCACCAAAAATGCGCAAATGACAATAAGACCCTTTAAGAGCGCCCAGGCCCGGGTCTTTTTCATCCATACTAAAATATAATACAACAATAAGGTGATGATAAAAATTTCAATTGCATCACCCAAATCCATTTTTGTCCGGCTAAATCTTTTCAGATATTCCTGCACTTCCTGAAGCCACTGCATAACACATAATTCCTAACTCATTATTTTTAAAACAATTCCTCGAAGTCTCCCGAATCTCCATCCTCTGTTAAATTACTGCTGTTGATAGTGACGCTGCGGCTGTTGTTTACGCGGTCATTACTGCGGCCGTTATAGGAGCTTTGTCGCCGCTGTGAACCGTATGCCCCCGTTCCCGTGCGTTCCGTCGTAACGCTTCTGGTTCTGACTGTTGTACGTCCGTTAGCAGGTGCGGAAGGCCGCTGCTGCGTATTGATTTTTTTTACGGTCTTTGTGGGTTCAGCCACCGTCATTTTGGGAATGGCCTTTACATAATAATAATACTCATCATCCTCAAACTGCACCTTTTCCGTTCTGCTGTAATCCACACAAAAACCGAAGAATTCTACGATTTTTCCTACAAGAACAGCCAACACGGAACCCAGAATCGACGCCAGCACCGAAATATGCGTATCATACATCAGGTCTCCTACTAACAGGATAACCAGATTCATCATAGCTCCTGCCACCATGGCAATCGTCCAGCAGTAATCAACCGCCATTCTGCGAATTAAATATACCACGACCACAGTAATCGCAAAGGCGGCAATCATCACAAGCATTGCCTTGTTCTCCAAAAGCCCGTCCACCACCAGACGTATCTTGGCAGTAGCCTCATCCCCCATGGTATTGATGGTAGGCGCACTGTCAATCACCACGGACAGGAGATAATAAACGACGATACCGCAGGCTACGGATACTGCCGACATCGGCGTCCCGACAAGTCCCATAACCACAGGTATCACACAGGGAATTTTCATAATAAACAGCAGCGGAGTCAGCACTACTGCCAGAGAATCCCGAGGATTAAATCTGAAAAACAACAGAAACAGCACCAGATACAGACAAAAGCCCACCAGCACTACCTCAATGGAGAGAGCATACATATGCAACAGCGTAAAAAGTGCGGCAAATAAAATCAGGCTGGCACCCGGTAAAAAGGAACACATCAGGCTGATAATCAGCACAATGGCTATATTGTCCAGCTTTGTCATATAACCCATTTTCCCATTGATAAGGTTCAAAGTCACGAATGCAAGTAAAAATTTTATAACCGGTAAAATAAATACCGCATTTCTGCTGTATATTTTTTTAATCATTTCTCGAAATTCCAGTAAAGACGTCATTATTTCCTCCAAGCCAAAGCTTTCTCTTTATTGCTCATGATACAAAGAATTGAGCTTTTTTAAGTTTTGATAATAACATTTCAGGCTTTTTTTCACCTTCGCATAGCGATGGGAGCAGACCGCATAGGCTATAATCCCATAAGCAACCACAAAAAACACATAGTACATCAATACATTCTGGGCAAAGCTGAACAAATCCATCTTATAAATATCCTGCATAAATGTCTCAAAATCATAGAAAATATACAGTGCAAAAAGAATCAGAAAAGCTATTGTAGCGCTGCCAACCGCCTTCAGTACCTGTATAGAGATATAATCGCTGCGAAAATAGTTGCCGATAGAGATATTTTTTTTGCCTTCCTTTTGCTCATAGGATGCCATCTTTGTCATTAATATAATACGCTCTTCATTTAACATATACAGCCCCCGCTTACGACAAAAATCTCATTTTTGCAGATTGGGATTTGTTATCCGGCTTCGGCCTGTCTGGCTTTTTACTCTCAGGCTGATGCATCGCATTCTTAAGCCCTGACAGCAAATTCGCCTTGCATTTTTCACAGTATTTACCGGATCTGATGGGTGCGCCGCAGCTCTCACAGTCCAGATAAACGGCAGAATCCTCCGCCATTTCCAGCCTTTCCTCCCTCAGCCACTGTCTGATTAACGATGTCTCCACATCACATTCCTCAGACACCACATGCATGCTTACACCCGGATGTTCCTGAATATAAGTCTTAACTTCCTGAAACTTCGCTTCCAGGCTTTCTCTGCATGCCGGACAAATAATGGGTCCTCTGACATAGTTAAAAATATTCCCACAGTTTCTGCAGTTTCTGATATCCATGGCTTTCCCTCCTGTCAATTATATTCCTTTGCCACAGGCCAATGCTATAAAATACACCTGCTCCACACCCCACGCCTCCAGGACGCCGGCCGCTTCATCTACCGTGCTGCCTGTTGTATATATATCATCTACGACTATAACTTTCTTTAATTTTACATCATTTTCTATCACTTTAAAAGCCTTTTTCAAATTATTTTGCCGTTCTTTTGGATTTTGCTCTTTGAGGGGACTGGTATTTTTGATGCGAACAAGAAGGTTTTCATATACAGGCAGCCCCGTATAGGTCCCTATTGCACGGGCAAGCAGGCCCGCCTGATTATATCCCCGCTTCCTCTCCCGCTTTTTATGCAGGGGAATCGGAATCAGCCCCTCCGGTTTTACATGCCCTATGAAGCTCCCCAACCCCCGGGCCACCTCCTCCCCAAAAAAATCCGCATATTCCCGCCTGCCTCCATATTTAAAGCGATAGATAGAGGGCGCGGCGCTTTCATACTGATACAGCGCCCTCCCCCGAAGGAAGCGATGCTCCCGGGTTCTGCAATCCCTGCACAGCTTCTCCTGCCCTGTTAGCGCCTTACCGCAGCGCATACACCAGGGAGCCGCTAGAGGCTTCAGCCCCTCCATACAGCCAAGACAGATTTTTTCTCCTCCGGGAACAATTCCATCACACACGGGACATCGCAGGGGAAACAAAAGCTGCATCCCGGACGCCCTGATTTCATTCCAGATTTTCTGATACCCCTTCTCTTCCGTTTCCTTCCGAATTCTCATAGCCGCCCCCTCCACTTGCTTTTAAATACCCTGCATTTCGCGAATTCTGTCAGCCAGGGCAGTAAAACGGCTGTTTTCTCTGACATTGTCAATCATATCCCTCACGACGTCGCTGCTGCCTAAGATAGTCACACAATTCTTCGCCCTGGTAATCGCCGTGTAGAGCAGATTTCTGTTAAAAAGAAGCCTTGGCCCCCCCAAAAGCGGCAAAATAACCGCCGGATACTCGCTTCCCTGCACCTTATGGATGGTAACCGCATAAGATAGCTCCAGTTCCTCCAGCAGCGCAAAGGGATAAGTAACTCTTCTGGCTTCGTCGTATTCCACCACCAGGCTGGCGCTGCCCTCGCTTATTTCTATAATACGGCCCATATCCCCATTAAAAACTCCCATTCCCTTATCAACAGGAATCCCGTAGCGGCTCACAATCTCCCATTCAAGCTGATAATTGTTCTTTATCTGCATGACCTTATCCCCCACCCGGTATATCGTATCCCCATGGATATGTTCCGCCTTACTCCTGTCAGGGGGATTTAAGTAGCGCTGCAAAATAGGATTCAATGTCTCGCAGCCCAGCCCTCCCTTACGCATAGGGGTCAGCACCTGAATATCAAAGGGCGTGGCTTTCACATATCCGGGAAGCTTATCCTGTATGAGTTGTATCATATGCTTGTATATGACGTTTATGTCACTTCTCTCCAACAGGAAGAAGTCTCGGGATTTATTGTCTAACGCAATTTGTTCCCCTTTGTTAATTCGATGCGCATTGACAACAATGTCACTTTCTCCCGCCTGCCGGAAAATCTTCTTCAGTATTACCATCGGAAAGCTCTTGCTGCTCATAATATCCCGGAGTACCTGTCCCGGCCCTACGCTGGGAAGCTGATTCACATCCCCCACCAATATCAGCCGCGTCCCCGGCGTAACAGCCTTAAGCAGCGCCAGAAATAATTGGATATCCACCATGGACATCTCATCTATAATAATCACATCCGCTTCCAGCGGATTCTCCTCATTGCGCTCGAATCTGGCTCCTCTGCCATCCTCATCAGAAAGAGCGCTGTTTAACTCCAAAAGCCTATGTATTGTCTTTGCCTCATAGCCGGTGGCTTCCGTCATGCGCTTAGCTGCCCGTCCTGTAGGCGCCGCCAGAAAAATGTCCAGCCGCTCCGACTCAAAGTAACGGATTATCATATTAATGGTTGTCGTCTTACCTGTACCGGGCCCTCCCGACAGGATAAAAAGTCCGTTTTTGATACATTCCTTCACCGCCTCCAGCTGCAGCTCGTCCAGCTCCATCTTAAGCTCTCCAGCTAACTGTTCCAGCCTCCTGGAAAGCATGTTTTCCTGGGAAGGAAGAAAATCCGCCTCTGGCACAGGCAGATTCAGTTGATGCAGCATTCTTGCGCAATTCAGCTCTGCGTAATAATAGGACGCCGCAAAAACAGCTTCCCCCTTGATAACCACTTTTTTATCCATCATCAGGTTATCCAGCATTGGGCGAATATTTTCTTCGCTTACCTGCAATAAATCCCTCGCTCTCTCTAACAGAAGCCCCACGGGAAGATAACAATGCCCCTCTCCCACGGCTCTTTGCAGCGTATACAGCAGACCGCACCGGATGCGATAATCCGAATCCGTATGAATACCGATTTTTGCTGCGATTTCATCGGCAATACGAAAGCCTACCCCATTTATATCCTCCGCCAGACGATAAGGGTTCTCCTTCATTACTCCATATAATTCCATACCATAGGTATTGTATATTTTTACCGCCAGCGTATTGGATATGCCATATTGCCCAAGATACACCAAAGCCTCCCGCAAATCCTTCTTTTCCTCCAGCTGTACCGCAATCTCCTGAGCCTTACGCTCACTGATGCCTTTAATTTCTGTCAGGCGCTCAGGCTCCTCCTCCATAATGCGAAAGGTATCGTCCCCAAATTTTTTTACAATACGGGCGGCCAGCGCCGCTCCCACTCCCTTTACAGCCCCGGAGCCCAGATATCTTTCGATATCGGCGCTACTTTTAGGCTTTATCGTCCGATAACCGCTTATCTTAAACTGGCTCCCGTATACCGGATGATCCACAAACTCCCCCTGGGCCTCAAGGCTTTCTCCCTGGCTCAGGCCCTTACATACCCCCACACAGGTAATCTCCTCCCCTTCCGCCATCAGATTCAGCACCGTATATCCGTTCTCGTTATTCTGAAAAATAATATGCTCTACATAGCCGCTTACTGTTTCCATATCGCCATACCATCTCCTGTATTTGTCTGTTACAGGCTCACTTTCTGGGTATTCCATTCCCCCGTGCAAAGCAGGTATTATGATGGGGAAATGATATACCGGATTTCGTTTATAAGTATTTCCGTCAGTCAGGATTGTGCTTCCGAAAGCGAAAGCTGTGAAATAGGAATAGACAGAGAGCTCTTTGCAGAGCTCTCACAAAATATCAATATACACGGTATCATACACCGCTCAAAAGCCTTATCGAATCATTTTACAGAGTCACTTTTACCGTATCGTTATCCATACCATAATTACGCCTCATCTGCTCATAAAGCATCTGAGCCAGACCCAGACCATTCTGCTCTGTGGAATCTGCCGCTATCTTCTGTACCGCCTGATCCTTGAAATAATCAATCATCGTACTGTCAGAGGTAGATTCATCCATGGTAACGGTTTTCTGCATTTCCTTGAAAACCTGCTCCAGAAAATAACTCTCGAACTGTTTACAGACATCCATCAGCTCATCATCCGTAGCCTTGGAATAGTCATTCTTTAACTGTCCCTCCAGCTTGTCGGCTGATTGGCTGGCGGCTTTGGAATAGATATCGTCATAAGAGGAAGTCAAACCCGAAATATCCATATAAATCCTTTCTGCACCTATAGGGCGTCTTTTATCTTACTTTTTATCGTCTCAGATTATTAGCCTGCTGCAGCATCTCATCGGAGGCTGTTATCGCCTTGGAGTTCAACTCATACGCACGCTGCGCTACAATCATGTTTACCATCTCGTCCACTACCTGTACGTTAGAGCCCTCCAGATAGCCCTGAATCACCGTAGTCTTTTCTACATTATTATTCAAAGCCTCATTGATTGCCTGACCGCTGGCGGCTGTCTGCTGATAAAGGCTGTCGCTGAGCTTATACAGGCCGTTAGGATTATTAAACTGGAATAAACCTATGGTAATACCCATCGACTGAGGCTGATTCTGCTCATTCGGATAACAGAGCGTTCCATCCTTCGCTACAACTATGTTGCTGACATTGTATTCCGAACTTAAAATAATCGGATTTCCCCGGGAATCCAGAACCGGAAAACCTTCCGAGTCGGCCAGCATGTTACCGTTCGCCGCAATGGCAAATTTGAAATTACCGTTTCTGGTATAATATGTATTGCCGTCTCTGCCCCTCACCGCAAAGAAGCCCTTTCCGTCTAAGGCAAAGGATGTATCGCTTTCGGAGGACAGCAAATTACCGGTTGTAAATTTCGAAGAAATGGATGCGTTCCGCACACCCAATCCCACCTGAGCGCTTCCGGGCTTTGTATCGCCATTTGCAGAAGTAGTCTTTGTCTGTATATTTTGATAGAGCAAACTTTTAAACTCGTTCATCTGCGTCTTATAACCCGTGGTATTTACATTTGCCAGATTATTGGCTATCGTATCCACATTCGTCTGCTGTGCAATCATGCCTGTGGCGGCTGTCCATAAACTGCGTACCATACTTATTCCTCCATTGCCAAAATTTTTCTGTCCTTTTCTTATCGGTTATCTGTCTCGGTATCTATCCACAAGAACCATCTATACCTGACGGGAATGTCTTACTGAACTCTGCCCAGCTGAGAAACTGCTATTTCCAGCGACTCATCATAGGTCTGGACAATCTTCTGATTACTCTCATAGGCCCGGGTGATGCTGATTAAGTTCACCATTTCCGATACTGTCTGGACATTGGACATCTCCAGGTAGCCCGAATTAATTTCCGCATCCGAGCTGATGGTTCTTGCTCCCTCCAAGGGGCGGAAATAGGTCTCGCCGTATCTCTCAAGATAATTGTAATCCTCAAAATCCATTAACTGAATCCGGGCAATATTTTGCTCGTCCTGAGAAATCCAGCCATCCTTTGTAATCGTAGTATCCTTCAGGGTATCAATCCTGATACGGCGATTCTGCGTATCCAGCACATAATCACCCTCCTGGGTTACCAGATAACCCTCTCTGGTCAATGTAAACTGACCGGCTCTGGTATACATGGTAGAGGTTTCTCCCGCCTTATTGGTAAATTCTATGGCAAAAAAGCCATCTCCCGCTATAGCCAAATCATAGGTATTATCCGTAATGCGGAAAGAACCCTGGGTATAATCGGTATAGTTTTCACCGATTTTAACACCCGGATTATTGATGCCTGTGCGCCGCACATTCATCTCTCCCTCGGAAGCGTCCTTAATTTTAACCGTGAGAATATCATCGAAGGACTGACTGGTTGAGCCCTCCTTCTTAAAACCTACGGTAGACGCATTGGCAAGATTATTGGTCAGAATATCCATTCTATTCTGCTCATTTAACAACCCTGTATGTGCAATATATAAGCCCTTGAGCATATGCCACCTCTTTCTTTCTGATAGCTGCACGGTATTCCGCTTTCGTTTCCCGACCACTCGGTTCCGCAATGCATACGTCTGTAAATCCTGCGGCGCCGCATGGCTGAACAATTCCCTTAATTCTCTCTGTATCCCGAGAGGAACTCCACATATTTGCCGGTTCCGATGGCAACTGCGGTCATCGGATCCTCCGCTGTCATGGTATTAATGCCGGTTCTTGCAGAGATTAACTCCTCAAGACCTCTAAGCAGGCTTCCGCCGCCGGTAAGTACAATACCTCTGTCCGCTATATCTGCAGCCAGCTCCGGAGGCGTCTTTTCCAGTACGCTGTGAATCGTCTCAACAATCTGCGCCGTTGTCTCCCGCAGAGCCTCCTCGGTTTCCTCAGAGGAAACCTTTACGGTCTTTGGCAGACCCGTTACCAGATTACGGCCTCTCACATCCATGTAATCCACTTCCGGTCTCTTATAGGCACAGCCTATCTTAATCTTCAAATCCTCGGCCGTTCTCTCACCAATCAAAAGATTATGCTTTTTACGCATATAACGCACAATGGCCTCATCAAAATCATCACCAGCAATCTTAATGGAAGCGCTGACCACTGTGCCCCCCAGAGAAATAACGGCAATATCAGAAGTACCGCCGCCGATATCTACAATCATGTTGCCGCAGGGCTTGGAAATATCAATTCCCGCGCCGATAGCTGCTGCAATAGGCTCCTCTATAATAGAAACCTCCTTGGCTCCGGTCTGATAGGTAGCATCTTCCACAGCCTTCTTCTCCACCTCGGTAACACCGCTGGGAACACACACCGCAATGCGGGGTCTGCGAAAAGTTCTCTTACCCAAAGCCTTCTGAATGAAATATTTCATCATCTTCTCTGTAACGGTATAATCGGATATCACGCCCTGACGAAGCGGCCTGACCGCTACGATATTCCCGGGCGTTCTGCCCAGCATCAACCTGGCGTCTTCCCCGATAGCTTTTATTTTATTGGTGTCGCGGTCAAAGGCCACCACGGACGGCTCCTTTAATACAACGCCTTTTCCTCTAATGTAAACCAGAATACTGGCTGTACCCAGGTCAATACCGATATCTGTACACTGCATCTATAAATACCCCTTTCTATTGGTAGTTATTTCTTTTTTGAAAAATTATGGTCATACATAATGTATTATAACCGAAACTTTTCCATTTTCATAGGGTATTTATAAAAAATTTTAAAAAAACTGGATACAGAAAACAAAAACAGACTCCTCTGTCCTCTCTCCTGCATCCATGCTTTTACATTTTACTGTTATGGCTATATTTTTTATCGGTTCATCTGCTCCAATACTTTAGCGCTGATTACAATTTTGTATTGTTTTTTTCCTGAAGCTCTCTGGCCCGTTCCAGCATTTTCCTGACATAGACTCCGGTATAGGACTTTTTATTCTTTATAATCTCCTCCGGCGTGCCCCTGGCAATGACGGTACCGCCCCGGTCGCCGCCTTCCGGCCCGATGTCGATAATGTAATCCGCCGTTTTAATTACATCCAGATTATGCTCAATCACTACCACCGTATTCCCGCCGTCCGCAAGCCTGTGCAGAATCTCCACCAGCTTATGCACATCCGCAAAATGAAGTCCTGTCGTCGGCTCGTCCAGAATATAAATTGTCTTTCCGGTACTCCTTTTGGAAAGCTCCGTGGCAAGCTTAATACGCTGAGCTTCCCCTCCCGAAAGCGTGGTGGAAGGCTGCCCCAGTTTCACATAGGAAAGTCCCACATCATATAATGTCTCAATCTTACGGCGAATAGAGGGCAAATTTTCAAAGAAAGGCAGCGCCTCTTCCACCGTCATATCCAACACCTCAAAAATACTCTTTCCCTTATATTTCACATCCAAAGTCTCGCGGTTATAACGCTTCCCCCCGCAGACCTCGCAGGGTACATATACATCCGGCAGGAAATGCATCTCTATTTTAATGATACCGTCGCCCCCGCAGGCCTCGCAGCGGCCGCCCTTTACATTAAAGGAGAAACGTCCCTTGCCGTAGCCCTTTGCCTTGGCGTCCGCCGTTTGGGCAAACAAATCCCTGATTTGGTCAAATACTCCTGTATAGGTGGCAGGATTGGAACGGGGCGTACGTCCGATAGGGGACTGGTCTATATCTATCACCTTATCCAGCTGCTCCATACCCTCTATTCCCTTATGCTTGCCGGGAATACACCTCGCCCGGTTCAAATCTCTTGCCAGATGCTTATACAAAACCTCATTTACCAGAGAACTCTTCCCGGAACCTGACACCCCTGTTACACAAGTCATAACCCCCAGCGGAAAGGCAACATCTATATTTTTCAGATTATTCTCCCGGGCCCCCTTTACCGTGAGCCACCCTGTAGGCTTCCTGCGCTGCTCAGGCACAGGAACACTACGCTTACCGCTCAGATACTGTCCGGTAACGGATTCCTCCACGGCCATAATCTCTCCGGCATCCCCCATGGCAACCACTTCTCCTCCATGAGAGCCGGCTCCCGGCCCGATATCCACTATATAATCCGCTGCCAGCATGGTATCCTCGTCATGCTCCACTACAATCAGCGTATTACCCAAATCCCGTAGATTTTTCAGCGTATTCAACAATTTGTCATTATCCCGCTGATGCAGTCCGATACTGGGCTCATCCAGAATATAGCAGACGCCTACCAATCCGGAACCTATCTGCGTAGCCAGACGAATCCGTTGCGCCTCCCCTCCTGAAAGCGTAGCCGTCGCCCTGGAAAGAGAAAGATACTCCAGTCCCACATCCACCAGGAAACCTACTCTGGCTCTGATTTCCTTCAATATCTGTTTTCCGATAAGCTGCTGCTGGCTGGTCAGCTGCAAACCCCCCAGGAACTCCTGCAACTGCAAAACAGACATGCTGGTAACCTCATAAATGTTTTTATCGGAGACAGTGACCGCCAGCGACTCCTTCTTTAAACGCATTCCGCTGCATTCCTTACAGGGGGTAATCCGCATATAAGTCTCGTACTCCTGTTTCATCGTCTCGGAAAAGGTTTCCTTATATTTACGTTCCACATTCTTAATCAATCCCTCAAAGGCCACCGGATAAACGCCTCTTCCCCTCTGGCCCACATAATAAACATCCACCTGCTTCCCGTTTGTTCCATGAATCAAAATATCCTGAATCTTCTTGGGATATTGCTCAAAAGGCGTGTCCAAATCAAAATCATATTCTTTGCACAGAGCCTGCAGCACGGCATTCGTAAAGCTGGACTTGTCTGCACAGGACTGCCAGCCCGTAACGGTAATCGCCCCCTGCTGAATGCTCAGCGTTTTATCCGGTATCATCAGGTCGATATCAAACTCCATCTTATATCCCAAGCCAAAACACACCGGGCAGGCGCCAAAGGGATTATTAAAGGAAAAGCTTCTGGGCTCCAGCTCGCTGATGCTGATGCCGCAATCAGGGCAGGCAAAGTTCTGGCTGAAATTCATGGCCTCTCCGCCAATGATATCCACCACCAGAAGCCCGGACGCTAAATCCAGCACATTTTCAACGGAATCTGCCAGACGTCTCTCAATTCCCGGCTTAATTACCAGTCTGTCCACCACAATATCAATATTGTGTTTGATGTTTTTGTCCAGACTGATTTCCTCCGTCAGCTCGTACATACTGTCATCGATTCTCACACGCACATAACCGCTGCGAGCCGCCCGTTCCAGCACCTTCTCATGCTGCCCCTTACGCCCCCGTACCACCGGAGCCAGCAGCTGGATTTTCGTCCCCTCCTCCAGCGCCATAATCTGGTCTACCATCTGGTCTACGCTTTGTCTGGCAATCTCCCGGCCGCATTTCGGACAATGAGGAATCCCTATCCTTGCATATAAAAGGCGGAAATAATCATAAATCTCCGTCACCGTGCCCACTGTAGAACGGGGATTTCTGTTCGTTGACTTCTGGTCGATGGAAATGGCCGGAGAAAGCCCGTCAATCCGCTCTACATTAGGCTTCTCCATCTGTCCCAAAAACTGTCGGGCATAAGAGGACAGAGATTCCATATAACGTCTCTGACCCTCCGCATAGATGGTATCAAAGGCCAGAGAGGACTTCCCGGAGCCTGACATTCCTGTAAGCACTACCAGCTGATTCCTGGGAATATCCACATCAATACTTTTCAAATTATGTTCATTGGCTCCCCGGATTTTGATATATTCTCCCGCCTGTTTTCGGGGTAAAATCTTTAATGCGTTTTCTGTCGTTTCCATACCTGTACCTCTTTTGCTTATCTGTTTATTCCTCTGCATCCGGCTTTCTTTCAGCTATTAAACATTAATTGCCTGATTCCGGCGGTTTATGCAAATAACCCGCCCTCTCCAGAAATCCCTGATACCTTCTTCTCTGACTCCCAATCATTTCACCGGAATTCACGAACTCAATAAATTCCCGCTCGCTCATCCATTTATATGCCACTGTCTCCCCCGCCTGCAGCCGGACGGCCGTCTTATCACAATCCACCATACATAAATAACAATAAAATATAGTTCCTCTCTCCCGATAGATTTCATATCCAACCTGGGTAAACGATTCTGCGCAGATACCTGTCTCCTCCCAAAGCTCCCGCCTGATACACGTAGGCCCGTCCTCCCCCTTCAGGGCGGAACCTCCGGCGGTAGCTTCCCATTCTCCCGGATGTGTCTCTTTCGCAAAATCTCTCTGCATCAAAAGATAATCTCCGTCCGCATGCCGCACCAACGCCTCGCAAACCATATGATATAAACCCTGGGGAAGCGCCTCTCCCCGAATCAAATCCACTCCCGCAAGCGAACCGTCCTCATAATAGCCGTCCCATATTTCCATGACACCTTCCTCCCGGGCTACCCCTCTAAATCTCTTAAGTGAGCCTTCAGTTCTATCATTTTATCCCTCAATTCCGCTGCAGCCTCAAAATTCAAATCCGCCGCGGCCCGCTGCATCTTCTTCTGTACCTCCGCAATGAGCTTCTCAAGCTCTTTAGAGTCCATTGACTCAGGATCCTTCTCAAAACGCATTTCCTCCTTTGCAATGACTTTGGAAATGCTGATTAAATCTCGAACCGCCTTTTTTATAGTCTGAGGGGTAATCCCATGGTCCTCGTTGTATTTCTGCTGAATAGCTCGCCTCCGGCCGGTCTCGTCCAAAGCCAGGCGCATGGAATCGGTAATGACATCCGCATACATGATTACATGCCCCTCCGCATTACGGGCCGCACGTCCTATGGTCTGTATCAGAGAAGTACCGCTTCGCAGAAAGCCCTCCTTATCCGCATCCAGTATGACTACCAGCGAAATCTCGGGAATATCCAACCCCTCTCTCAGCAGGTTAATACCCACCAATACATCAAACACATCCAGACGCATGTCCCGGATAATCTCTGCACGCTCCAGCGTATCAATATCCGAATGCAGATATTTTACCCTGATGCCCACCTCCTTCATATAGTCCGTTAAATCCTCCGCCATGCGCTTGGTCAGCGTTGTAATCAATATCTTATTATGCTTCTCTACTTCTTTATTGACCTCGCCAATCAGGTCATCTATCTGCCCCTCTACCGGGCGCACCTCCACCTGCGGATCCAGCAGGCCGGTGGGACGGATAATCTGCTCCGTGCGCAGCAATTCATGCTCTGCCTCATAATCGGAGGGAGTTGCCGACACGAAGAGCATCTGGTCAATATGAGACTCGAATTCCCCGAAATTCAAGGGCCTGTTATCCAATGCCGAGGGCAGACGGAAACCATAATCCACCAGTGTAGTCTTACGGGAACGGTCTCCCGCATACATTCCCCTTATCTGGGGAATTGTCATATGGGACTCATCTATAATAATCAGAAAATCCTCCTTAAAGAAGTCCAAAAGAGTCATTGGCGGCTCTCCGGGCTGCGCTCCGTTCAGATGCCGGGAATAATTTTCGATACCGGAACAAAACCCGGTCTCCCGCAGCATCTCAATATCAAAGTTTGTACGCTCTGAAATGCGCTGGGCCTCAATAAGCTTATCCTCCCCTTTAAAATAACGAACCCGCTCCTCCATCTCCCGTTCAATAGTATCACAGGCCCTCTTTATCTTATCCTGGGATACCACATAATGAGAGGCCGGAAAAATTGCAATGTGCGTTAGTTCCGCGTGTACCTTACCCGACAGAGGCTCTACCTGACAAATACGCTCTATCTCGTCACCGAAGAACTCGATACGGATAAGATAATCGCCGCCCTCGGCCGGATACACCTCCAGCACATCCCCATGCACCCGAAAGCACCCCCGCTCCATGTCCAGGTCATTTCGGGTATATTGAATATCCACCAGCTCCCGCAGCACCTGGTCTCTGTCCTTGACCATTCCGGGACGCAGCGATACAATCATATCCTGATATTCGTCCGGGCTTCCTAATCCATAGATACAGGAGACACTGGCTATCACTACCACATCCCTGCGCTCCGTCAGAGAGGCCGTGGCGGACAAACGCAGCTTATCTATCTCATCATTGATGGAAGAATCCTTGGCAATATAGGTATCAGAAGAAGGCACATAAGCCTCCGGCTGGTAATAATCATAGTAGGACACAAAATACTCCACCGCATTCTCAGGGAAAAATTCCTTGAACTCGCCGTACAGTTGGGCAGCTAAGGTCTTATTGTGCGCTATTACCAAAGTCGGTTTCTGTAACCGCTCTATTACATTAGCCATTGTAAAAGTCTTGCCGGAACCCGTAACCCCTAGTAAAGTCTGGAATTGGTTGCCCTCCTGAAAGCCTTTTACAAGGGCTTCTATCGCTTGAGGCTGGTCGCCTGTCGGTTCGTATTCTTTGTGCAATTTGAACAACATGGGACAAAAATCACCTCCAAAATCTATAACAAAAAAGTTCGCCTATTAGGCAGAAATTCGTCGAAGCACGTCTTCACTTTTTCCAAAAACGGCGTTTCGACGAATTTTGGTTACTCGGTCCACTTTTCCGTACCAGACGAAAGTAGTAAAACCGGACGGACAAATCGAGAAACAAAATCGGAATTTATTATACCACACTCACCTTCTTTTGTCTATACAGAACAAACATTTGTTCGTTCTTTTTTATACAACTCTTTTTATCTGCTAGCACCCTTTTCCGGCAAAAATCCATCTGTATTTATTACTGTATCTTCTATATTATTATTGGCATTGTCATTATCTG